>NZ_MXQD01000006.1:0-367625 GCF_002165585.1 Paenibacillus sp. MY03
ATTCGGCTGAATTCAATATTCGACGTCGAGTAAGCTTCCAGGATCACATCGTAATGAGAAGCGGACTTTTTGAACAACCTCATAAAGGAGATTAGGAAAAGATGACAATTTTGTTTAATCGAATCACGGTGATCATGGCTGCCTTGCTTATTTTGGCGGCACTTGCAAGTCCTTCCGCTTTGGCGGCGCCCCAGTCTGTCCAGCCTGAACCGCGGAAAGCGGCCGCCCCTGACGAAGCAGGCGAAACGGGACTGAAGCCCGTGCAGGCATTCGATGTTGCTCAAGGCAAAGTCGTACGATCCGTTCCAAACGACAAGTCCTTTCAGAAGATGTCCAAAAAATGGTTGAAGTCCGTTACTGGCCTAGCGCCTCAGATGACGGCGGACAACAGCTGCACCTTCGTCTACCGTATTCCTTTGGCAAAGCCCGCCGTTGTAAAGGCGGACGCCATATCCATAACCACAAACGATGTATTTTTGTTTTATTGCGGAAACAATCCGCCGCTCCTGCTGGTGTTCGACGGCGAACGCAAGCCTTACCTCCTACTGTTCAAAGAAGACATAAAACCGTTCATCCGCAAGGTTGGAATCCCTGTTCTTGCGGATTGAGCACCACGTCTGAAATCGACGTCACCCTTCCGAATTTTCGGCGGGATGGCGTCTTCTAATCTCCTCTTATTCATGCTACATTATTGCTAATGTTCAAGCGTTTAACGCGCTAGGACCGCAGCATGCCATGTGGAGAGTGAGTTGAGAGAGATGAAGAACAGTCCGAACGGAATGAAGATTGAACCCGCAGATCGGATGTCGGCGCTGCCGACGCAATTTTTCGCCAAGTTGGTGGGCAAGGCAAATGCCCAGATCGCGGAGGGCAGAGACGTAATCAACCTGGGACAAGGCAATCCGGACCAGCCGACGCCTCCCCATATTGTAAAAAAATTGCAGGATTCCGCAAGCAATCCTCTCTATCATAAGTACCCTCCATTCAGCGGTTACTCCTTCCTTAAAGAAGCCGTCGCCGAACGTTACATGGAAGATTACGGCGTCGAGCTGGATCCTGCGACGGAGGTTGCCATTTTATTCGGCGGCAAAACGGGTTTGGTGGAAATCAGCCAATGTCTGCTGAATCCAGGCGACGTCTGCCTTGTACCCGATCCCGGTTATCCCGATTATTGGTCCGGCGTTGCGTTGGCCGGAGCCGAGATGGCATTTATGCCTCTTACGAAGGAAAACGGCTTCTTGCCCGATTTCTCCGCGATAAGCGACGAGACTGCCGCCAAAGCAAAGCTGATGTTCATGAATTATCCCAATAATCCGACGGGTGCAACTGCAAACGAAGCTTTTTATGCGGAGGCCGTCCAATTCGCCAAACGCAACGGAATTGTTGCGGCTAGCGACTTCGCCTACGGAGCCATCGGCTTTGATGGACGGAATCAGGTCAGCTTTCTGCAGGCGCCAGGCGCAAAGGAAATCGGCATCGAGTTTTATACCTTATCCAAGTCGTATAACATGGCTGGCTGGCGGGTCGGATTCGCGCTTGGCAATGCCGACATCATTTCCCTTATCAATCTGATCCAGGATCATTATTATTGCAGTCTGTTCGGCGGCATTCAAGAAGCCGCCGCATTGGCGCTGACGGGTCCACAGCAATGTGTGGCGGATTTGTCCGCAACCTATGAGCGCCGTCGTGATGTGTTATTCGAATCGCTGGATGCCATCGGCTGGAAAGCCGATAAGCCCGGCGGCTCCTTCTTCTGCTGGCTGCCGGTGCCGGAAGGATACACATCCGAGCAATTCGCCGATAAACTGTTGTACGAGGCGGATGTTGTCGTTGCCCCTGGCGTTGGCTTCGGCAGTCACGGCGAAGGTTATGTTCGACTCGGCCTGCTAACATCGGAGGAGCGGCTCCGGGAAGCCGTTGCTCGCATAGGGAAACTGGGACTGTTTGGGGCATGAAAGGCTTCAAACGCTGCGATTGCCTTGCTTTACAGGTTCCGTCTATCATGCTATTCTTAATCTAATTGAACATGCAACGTGATGACGGGACCAGTACGCAGGCCAGGCCGCGACCAGAGAGTAAATTCCTTAGGCTGTAAGAATTTACCGAGGGCTACTTGCAGAACCTACCTCCGAACGGCCGGCGACAAACCGGACAGCGCCTTCTGTTACGAGGCACCAAAGATGGATGGCTGCGCTTGCCTAGCAAGCCGCCGTCAATGAAGGTGGTACCGCGGAAGCTTGTGACTTTCGTCCTTTTTACAGGACGGAAGTCTTTTTGCGTACAATGGTTGTTCAAAAAGTCCGCTTTTGATCACGAAGCTTACTCGACATCGAATATTGAATGCAAGCGAAACTTCCGGTGCTCACGTAGCTCCACTACGCTCCGCTCCTCAGTTTCTACTTTCATTCAATCTTCTCGGTGCTGAAAACCGAACTTTTTGAACTCGCATTTAAATGTAACCACGAGATATCTATGGAGATAACGAACAGGAAGTGACCTAAATGCCGGATAGAATTGTAGTAAAAATCGGAAGCAGCTCCCTTACCTCCGAGGAAGGCGGGCTTAATAAGGAAAGAATCGGCTACTTCGCGCGGGAGCTAGCCTTTCAACACGCCGAGGGTCATGCGGTTATGCTGGTTACCTCCGGCGCTGTAGCCGCAGGATTCCGCCGAATCGGCTACGTTTCTCGACCAAAGCTCGTTCACGAAAAGCAAGCGGCCGCGGCTGTCGGTCAAGCGCTGCTCATGCAGGCCTATCAGGAGGAGCTCAGCAAGTACGGCATTGTAGCTGCGCAAATTCTGCTGACAAGAGCGGATTTTTCCAATCGCAGACGGATCCAGAACGCGCTGATGACGATCGAAGAGCTGTTGAAGCAGCGGATCATTCCTATCATTAACGAAAACGACACGGTTGCCACTGATGAGCTTGTCCTTAAGTTCGGCGATAACGATAATCTGTCCGCCCTGGTTGCGGCGTTGACGAAGGCTTCCAAGCTCGTCATTATTACCGATATGGATGGTTTGTACACCGAAGATCCACGCATTAATCCGGAGGCGGTCAAAATTGGACGCGTGGAGCAAATCTCCGATGATATTTTAAAGCTTGCAGGCGGCGCCGGTTCTTCCGTTGGTACCGGAGGCATGCGCTCCAAGATTGAAGCGGCGCGCGTGGCGATGCGCGGCGGTGTGGGAGCCTTCATCGGCAAAGTGACGAACGAGGGCGATCTCGCTGCGGCCGTAAACGGCGTCGGAAGCGGTACGTATTTTGATACGAAGCTGCACAGCCTGTCCATGAAGAAGCAGTGGCTTGGCTTCCATTCGCTGCCACAGGGACGGATCGCCGTCGATGACGGTGCCGCCCATGCGCTTTTGGCTGGCGGCAAGAGCCTGCTGCCGGCTGGCGTTGTGAACAGTACAGGCGACTTCCATCCCGGCGACGTCGTCGAAGTTGTGGATCGTCATGGCGGAACGCTGGGCCGCGGCGTCGTGAATTATGCCGCATGGCAATTGCAAGCGGCTGCCGGACTCGGCAGCGAGGAAGTAGCGCGAAGAGTCGAGGTAACAAGGATTGAAGTCATCCATCGCGATGAATGGATATCGTTGAAATAAGAGGATGGCAAAGGAGGATGACAGGAATGATAAGTGAAGTTAGAAAAAAAGCAACGCTTGCACAAGAGGCTGCGGTTGCCGCGGGCAGACTGTCTACCGCTCAGAAAAACGATGCTCTGCTCGCCATTGCAAATGCGCTCCTGACGCGTCAGGAGGAAATTCTGGAGGCAAATGCCGTAGATCTGAAGAACGGACGGGAGAACGGCACATCTACCTCCCTGCTGGATCGGCTGGCGTTAAATTCGGAACGGATCGCAGGCATCGCCGAAGGACTTCGTCAAATCGTGGAGCTTCCAGACCCTGTCGGAGAAGAGCTGCAATCGATTCAACGTCCAAACGGACTTGATATTATGCAGATTCGCGTGCCGCTTGGCGTCATCGGAATGATCTACGAAGCACGTCCTAACGTAACCGTAGATGCCGCGGGACTATGCCTCAAAACCGGCAATTGCGTCGTCTTGCGCGGCGGTTCCGCCGCGCTGGAATCGAATCGCAAAATTGTCGAGATCATGCGGGACGCCCTAAGCGGAACTGCCTTGCCGCAAGATGCCGTTCAACTGATCGAGGATTCCGACCGTGCATCAGTTAATGAAATGCTAAAGCTGAACGGATTGCTGGATGTTGTTATCCCAAGGGGCGGAGCATCCCTGATTCGCAACGTAGTCGAGAATGCGACAGTTCCCGTCATCGAGACCGGCGCCGGGATTTGTCATGTGTTTGTCGATGCTTCCGCCAATCTCGGCATGGCAGCGGAGATTGCCTTTAACGGCAAGGTGCAGCGCCCTTCCGTCTGCAATTCCATCGAGACGTTGCTTGTCGATGTCTCTTACTCCAGCGAGCAGCTTCAGGCATTGATAGCTCGTATGGCCGAAGCAAACGTCGAGTTCCGCGGCTGCGAGCGTACGTTAGCTCTCCTTCCTGGCACAAGGGCTGCGACGGAGGAGGATTACGCTACGGAATACAACGACTATATTTTGAATGTTCGGATCGTTGATGGCTTGGATGAAGCACTGAGACATATCCGCCGCTATGGCACAAAACATTCGGAGTGCATCGTAACGGAGAACGCTGACAACGCCGAACGATTCCTACACGAGGTTGATGCTGCCGCCGTCTACCATAACGCCTCCACCCGCTTTACGGACGGCTTCGAATTCGGCTTCGGCGCGGAGATCGGCATCAGCACACAGAAGCTGCATGCCCGCGGCCCCATGGGCCTTCCCGCTCTCACGTCGACGAAATTCAGAATTATCGGCAACGGACAAGTGCGAGGTTAACTTTTCCGCATTGCCGCTGATCGTAAAACTACGGATACAGGAGGAAGGATACGATGACTTTAGTCACTCATACAGGCATCGCTGCCTTGAATATATGCTTCTACGGCGCCGGCTCCATGGCCGAAGCCATCGCGCGCGGACTCATCGGTCAGGAATTGATTGCTGCCGATCGAATCTCCATGTTAAATCGCAGCAATGCGGAACGTCTGACAGAGCTCAGCAGCAAATATGGCGTTCGGACCGTACTGCAAGGCGAAAACAACGAACATTTTTTACGTAACGCCGATATTATTTTCCTGGCGATGAAGCCGAAGGATGCTGCCGAAGCGATCGCCTCCATTCGACCTCTCATTTCCTCCGGACAGCTCATTGTGTCCGTCATTGCGGGGCTGTCCATCGGGTCGATCGAGATTCTGTTAGGAGCCAAGCTGCCCATCGTTCGTTCGATGCCGAATACGTCCAGCACGATCGGACTTGGCGCGACGGGCATCAGTTATTCGGAAGCCGTCACCTCCGAGCAGCGCGCCATCGCGGAAGCGATCTTTCAATCCATCGGCATTAATGCCGTCGTGGACGAACCGCTCCAGGAATCCGTGACGGGCATCTCGGGCAGCGGCCCCGCGTATGTCTACTTCTTTATGGAGGCGATGATGAAAGCGGCGACTGAGCTGGGCCTTGATGATAACGTAGCCCGCGATTTAGTCGTTCAGACCGTGCTGGGCGCAGCAGAGATGGTCCGTACGACGGGCGAGGATCCCGCCGAGCTGAGACGCAAGGTCACCTCTCCAAACGGTACGACGCAAGCGGCCATCGAGCTGATGACGGAACGCGGACTTCAAGACAGCATTATTGCCGGCGCCAAACGTTCGGCAGAACGGGCTGGAGAGATCGGAGCTGCTATCGAGAGGAATATTTCAGAATGAGTGCCGCTCATTCTTTGCAACTTCGGCACGCAGCAATTGAATGTAGACCGCATTTGATATTTACCTAATACGCCCAGTATAATAGGATATAAACTTAAATACTTCAACGGACAAGGAGCTTTCCTATGAGTCAAGTAAAACAAATCAAACCTGAACAACCGATTGTTACAGACAAAGAATTCGAGCTAGCCATAAAGGAAAAAACATTGGTCAATATCTTTCAGAATGACATGCAGATTCGTCCCATCGCTACGATTTCCGGTTATAGCCCGGATACGATTCGCATGAGTGACGGCAGTGTCATTCATCGTAACGCCAATTCATTTTTTGCAGCTGCTAACAAAGCTCGCTAATATTTGCTGCAGATCAAAATCACAAATCGATTTTTCAACCCTTTGTTCACAAGTCTTGGAGTTGCATATATTCCTGAACAGCAAAAAAAATCGGTCGAACAGACCGATTTTTTTTGTGTCGTAAATGCTAAAATCAATTGCTTTTGCAGCGATTGATCCCTTATCTCTATCCCTTATAGCTATCTCTTATAGCTATCTCTTATAGCTATCTCTTATATCTTCCTCTTATATCTATCGCTTAAAGTTTCAGCTCCGCCCGCCGTAAAACTTCTCCGAATGCGCGCGCGCTTCGTCTACATTCGTTACCCGATTGCGGGCCCATTCCAGCAAAATCCGGTCAATGTACTTCAGACTTAGCTTGCCCGCGAACACCGCTTCCTTGAGCGCGAATAATATAATCTCTTCGGTATAACGGTCTTCGTCCAGCCAAGCGCCGATCGACTCGCATTCGTAAGGGGACAGCAAACGTCCAAATTCTTGCTCGAATACCGAAAACAAATCGGATGCCGGCTTTCTCTTGCTTGTAATTGGAATCGCCTGATTCCGCTCGGATGGCGAAGACCTCTTCGCGGATCGGCGATCTTCCGCGGCGCGTTCTGCGGCTCTCATCATCCAGCCGCTCCAATTGTAGCGTTCCGCCTGCATCCCCGTACTGCTGTCAACGTAATCGTCTATGGACAGATAGCCGTCCTTTACGAGGCGGCTGATTCGTTCGCCGACCACGCGGGGCGAACTCCCCAGCCGTTCCGCAAGCTGCTCCATCGTAGGAAATTCCGTTCCCTCTGCCGCCGAGTATGACATAAGCTGCAGCATGATCATCACATCCGTATCGCTTAGCCCCAGACTGCTTGCTGTACGTAGAAGCACATGCGGCACGAAAGTGCCTCCCTCCGACATGGCGGCCGACCATCCATGGGCATATGCTTTCCATAGTTCATCGCTCATTGCGGACTTCCCCCTTTCTTCCTCTATACAAAAAGGACCGAGCCGCCCCTTAAGGATCAATCGTTAAGTTGCCTCTATACATTAGTCAGCTTGTATGTATCACGGGCAATCAACAATTCTTCGTTCGTCGGAACCACAAGCACCTTGACGCGGGAATCCGGCTTCGAAATTTCGCGAACCGTCTTCTTCCGTTCGGTGTTGAGCGCATCATCCAGTTCTAATCCGAGGAACGTTATGCCTTCGCATACCGCTCGGCGAACCGATGCCGAGTTCTCTCCTATACCGGCTGTAAACAGCAGCACATCGATCCCGTTCATTGCGGCAGCATAAGCTCCGATATACTTGCGCAGACGGTAGACGAACATATCGAAGGCCAGCTTCGCATTTGCATCTCCTGCGTTCATGGCTTCGTCGATCTCGCGCATGTCGCTGCTTAGGCCGGATATCGCCTGCATGCCGCTGTGCTTGTTCAGCATGGAATTGACCTCGCTCAGCGTGAGCTCTTCTTTGTTGATGACGAACGGCACGATGGCGGGATCGATATCGCCGCTTCGCGTTCCCATCATTAGTCCTTCCAGCGGAGTCATGCCCATGCTCGTATCCAGCGTCTTCCCGCCTACGATAGCGGCACAGCTTGCTCCGTTGCCTATATGGCAGCTTACCATCTTGAGCGACTCGATCGGCTTGCCCAAGAAACGTGCGGCCTCACCGCTCACATAGGCATGAGACGTGCCGTGGAAGCCGTATCGACGAATTTTGTGACGGCGGTACAACACCTTTGGAATCGGGTACAGGTACGAAGTCTCCGGCATAGTCTGATGGAACGCCGTGTCAAACACGACAACCTGCGGAACATTAGGCATATTCGTCTCTACGGCGTTAATCCCCATCATATGAGCAGGATTGTGTAACGGAGCGAGATCGAAAAGGCGCTTAATCTCCGCCTTGACTTCTTGCGTTACGATTACGGAATGTTTAAACGCTTCGCCGCCATGTACGACTCGATGACCAACCGCGTCAATCTCCGACATAGAGGTTATGACGCCGAAATCAGGATGAACCAGAATGTCTATAACGCGCTTTACCGCAGTTACGTGATCCAGAATTTCTCTAACGTCGCGAACCTCGGGCTTGTTTGCGGATTCATGGGTTACAATAGAGGAATCCATCCCGATTCTCTCCACTCGTCCGCTTGCGAGCACGGACTCGTCCATCATATTGTAGAGCTGGTATTTCAACGAGGAGCTGCCAGCATTAATGACTAATACTTTCATGAAATTCGGTCTCCATCCTTATCGTATTGGAAAAATCCGACGCCAGATTTCACGCCGAGATGTCCGCCGCGTACCATCTTTTTGAGCACGATTGACGGACGATACTTAAGCTCGCCGTATTCCCGGAACATTCGCTCCAGAGCGGCAAGCACGGAATCCAAACCGAAGCGGTCCGCCATCTCGAATGGACCATGCGAAAAAGAATACCCGATCCGCATCGCGTTGTCGATATCCTCCGCCGAAGCGACGCCTTCCTCGAGAACGTGCAGAGCTTCGTTGATAAAGAGGCAAATGAGACGAGTCGTCACGAATCCCGGAGATTCGAATACCATGACACTTTTTTTCATGATGATCTCGTCCACAAAGTGTTTGGTCCGCGCAAACGTCTCCTCCGACGTCTTAAGACCTCGCACGATCTCGACAAGATCAACCTTAAGTACGGGATATATAAAATGAATTCCGATCACACGATCTGGCGAAGCCGTTACGCTTGCCAACTCGGTCAAACTGAGCGTGGATGTGTTGCTGGCCAATATCGTGCTTTCGCTGCATATTGCATCCAGCTTGCGGAATACTTCCTTCTTCGCTTCAAGCTCCTCCGTTATCGTCTCGATAACCAACTCGCATGATGCCAGTTCTTCGTAATAAGAGACGGAGTTAATTCGTGACAGAATAAGTTTCTTCTCCGAGTTGGTAAGCGCCCACTTTTCGATCTGTTTGTCCAGACTAATCTCGATCATTTGAAGCCCGTACCTCAGACGTTCCTCCGATTGCTCCAAGATGAAGACATCAAGACCCTTGGAAGCCAACATCTCAGCTATGCCTTGTCCCATCGTTCCGATCCCTATAACGCCAACTTTCTTTATCATGCGATGCATTTGCTCCTTCTAGGTTGATAGTTCCTCTTTATTATAACGTTTTTTGGGCAAAAGAGAAGGCGAACCATAGGTTCGCCTTGAATTTGTAATAAATACGGTTAAGCAACGGCGGAATTGTGAAGTAAGTCTCTAAACCGTTCTCCATCCACATTTTCCTCATCCAGAAGCGTCTGCAAAGCCTGCCCAAACACCTCTTGACGCGAATTCAGCAGCTCCTTCGTTCGACCCATGAGATCATCCAAAATCCCATTCGTCACGGCCGACCACTTGTCCGGCGTCATCATGGATGCATCGATTATGCCCGCATCCGTCAAGCCTGATTCCACCAGCGTCTTTACAATGCCAACCGCCTGGTCGAAGTCGCCCCTCGAGCCCGTGCTGCGTTCGCCATAAAAAATCTCCTCGGCGGCAGCTCCGCCAAGCGCAATCATGATTTGTTCGTGCAGAAACTTCGTCGTATACAAATACTGATCCTGCAAGGGCTGATGACGCACATAACCCAGAGCGCCGCCGCGAGGCGACAAAGCTACCTGAGATACGCTCCCGGGACGAACAAGCTCCGCCATTATGGCGTGTCCCAGTTCATGCAGCGCAACCCGCTTTCGCTCCTCCAGGGATGTTTCCTTGTCGCTTTTCTCTCCCAGCATCACCTTGTCGATTGCCATATGAAGATGACCGGAGGTGATGGAATCCGCATTGTCGCGCAAGGCATAGATGGCCGCCTCATTCATGACAGATTCCAGCTGTGCCCCGGAGAAGCTAAAGGTCTGCTCTGCAATGCCTGTCAAATCGACACTCTCATCAATCGGTTTATTGGACGCATGAATGCGAAGAATTTGAAGTCTGCCCTTTTTATCGGGCAGATCGACGCCGATATGCCTGTCGAAGCGCCCAGGGCGAACCAGCGCGCTGTCCAGCATCTCCTTGCGGTTCGTAGCGGCGATGATGAGAATGCGCGGCGATTCGTTGCCATGAATGCCATCCATCTCTGTCAGCAGCTGATTCAGCGTCTGATCGTATTCACGGTGTTGTCCGCCGTCCCGCTTCCCGCCAATAACCTCAATTTCGTCGATAAAGATAACAGCGCTGGATTTGCCTGCTTTTTTGGCTTTGGCTCGTGCTTCTTTAAACAAATCGCGAATGCGCCCCGCTCCGACGCCGACATACATCTCAACGAATTCGCTGCCCGATGCCGCCATGTAGACGGAATCCGTATATTGCGCAGCCGCTTTCGCAAGCAAGGTTTTGCCTGTACCCGGAGGTCCTGCCAGCAGTATGCCCTTAAGCGGACGAATACCCAGCTTCTCGATCTGATCCCGTTTGACCAAAAAGTCAAGCGCCTCTATCAGCTCCTGCTTTGCGCGGTTTTGTCCGCCAATCTGTTCGAAGGTAAATGAAGTCGACTTCACTTCCTTCCGTCCTTCGCCGCCAGATAATGCAGCGAGCTTGCCTTTGCCTCGCGCCATAAACAAGAGTACGCCGGCAATTGCAGCCATCAAGACGAATGGAAGCACGTTATAGCCTTGCATCTGCAAGAATACAAGGCCGACGATGACGACTCCGATCCCGATCTCCATTCCGTATTTGCGCATTACCACACCTCCATCGTATTAGGCGTTCGCGGCAACACCACGTATTTGGCCGTACCTTCTTGCTCTGATCGGATCGTAATATATACATTGTTCTCATCCATCTCCGTCACCGTTGTTACGCCATCCACGCCAGCGACGGCTTTCTCCATAGCTGCAGGAATCGTGGAATAGGCCTTCGTCTCCATCGCTTCCGCGATTTCGAACATCGCGCCGTACCAGAGCTGTTCAAGCTGTTCATTTGGATCGTTCTCCACTTGTACCATTACCTTCTTGCCCCCGGCGAAGCCAGCCGTTTGTTTCACCGCGTTGCCGTAAGTTTCCCGAAGGCTGGCATCTGCAGACAATTTCAGCTTCACCTTTAATTCTTTTTGTCCAATCTCAGGCTTTGATGCTTCCGCTACTCCGTTCATCTCTTCCAGTTTATCGGCAAGAGGCGCGGCGACGACCATCTGCTTGTACAAGGCGAAACCTCCGAACAACAGTACGGCAGTGACAACAACGGTAATCGCTAGCGGCAATACGCGCGGTTTTCTCATCTCCTAACCCCTCCAATTTATAGTATTTATATATATTAATTATCTATCAACTCGTCTATACGATAGTATATCACATTTTACAGCTAATTTCGGGGTGTAAAAACAGGAAACGGGACCATGGAAGGTCCCGCCTAATTGTATGATATGGCATAAAGTTGAAGTTCAAAAAATTCGGTTTTCAGTACCGAGAAGATTGAAGGCAAGCGGATTTTTTGAACAACCTCTTTAAGAGGAAGGCAGCCGATAGGAATCGATCAGCTTACCATCTTTGTCGAAGGTATAAAAATCATAGAAGTATTGAACGCCTCCATCGGAAGCTGCGGAATAATAGATCTCCCATGCCGGAGCTCCCCGGAATAATCCGGCTTGTACCCGAACGATATTCGTCCCAGGTTTGCTTGAACGGAACTGAGCTTTGAGCTCATCCTCGCCGAGCACGTCGGAAGCGTCGACGGTAAGCGTCGTTTCGTCGCTGCGCAGGAACACGTAATGATAATCATCCTGTTCCCCTGCGCCGAAGCCGACCCATACGGTCTCGTCCCAGATATGTTTGTTCAGCCGTTCTACATTCGATATTTCACCCGTTGCGACGATTCGCTGCTTCGCTTCGGCTTCTGCCGACCAGTGCGGCAGCTGTATATCGCGGTAATAAAGCCCTAACCAGATCAAGAAAGTCAACAGGGCGGCGCTAACCATCCAGATCCACTTGGCCGGTGTCATAAACGGACGTCGTTTTCTTTCCGTAGCGCGCATTAGCCGTTAAGCAGCCGCTCGAATGCGGCTTGCGCTTCCTTGCGAATTTTTTCTTCGTCCAGCAAAGTGCATTGTCCATCCTTCACGACTTGTTTGCCCCCGACCCACACATGGCGAACATCCTTGCCCGATCCCGCATAGACAAGATGCGAGACGATGTCAGTGAGCGGGAAGTACTGAGGCTGGTCGATGTTGACGGCAGCCATATCAGCCTTCATCCCCGCCTTGAGCATGCCGATCTCCTTCTCCTTCCAGATGGAAGCCGCTCCGAGCGATGTCCCAAGCTTAAGCGCCTCCGTAGCAGGTATGGCAGTGGGATCTCCGGATACGCCTTTGTGCAACAGGGCTGCCATTGTAATTTCCTGGAACAGGTCAAGATTATTGTTGCTGGCCGCGCTATCCGTTCCGAGACCGACCTTGACGCCGGCACGAAGCAATTCCGGAAGCCTGGCGATGCCGCTGGCCAGCTTCAGATTGCTCACTGGATTATGCGCTACGGAGACGCCGTTCTCTGCTAGCATTGCAATCTCCTCGTCGTTCAGATGAACGGCGTGCGCGACCAACGCAGGGCGCGAAAAGAAACCCAGCCGATGAAGATGCTCAACAGGCCGAACGCCGTAATCCCTAACGTTCTGCTCCACCTCTGCACGAGACTCGGACATATGCGTATGAAGCGCCAAAGAATGATCATGGGCGGCCTGTACAAATTTTTCGATATATGCGGGAGGGCAAGTATATGGCGCATGCGGCGACAGCATGGTCGTAATTCGGCCGTCTGCCCTGCCGTTCCACTCCAGAGCGAATGCAATCGCTTCCTCAAGCTTCGCTTTTTGCTCCTCTTCCGAGCAAAGGCCGATAACGCCGCGCATCAAAACGCCGCGGATGCCGGATTGTTCCGTCACCTTCGCGACTTCATCCATTCGATCATACATATCGAGGAAGGTCGTTGTTCCCGTACGAAGCATCTCGACGATGGCCAGGGCTGTGCCGGCTCTCGTATCCGCCGCAACATAACGGCCCTCCATCGGCCACATTTTCTGCTCCAGCCATACCTGCAGATTTTGATCGTCCGAATATCCGCGAAGGAGCGACATCGCCGCATGACCATGCGTATTAATAAGTCCGGGCAGGAAAGCCAGTCCTTTGCCATCCAGCTTTTCTACGCTTTCAGACAAGCTTTGCGGCTCGGGCTCCTGCTCGCCGATATATGTAATGGTATCGTTCGAGATGACCATATGACCTTTAATGACCGGGGTCGAGTCGTCCATCGTCACGAACAGGCCATTTCTAATCCATAGCTGTTTCATCCGAATCTTCTCCTTCATGGTTCAAATAATACGCGAGGCTAAGCAGTTCCCTTGTGAAATCGGCATTGTGAATGCGCACTTCATCCGGTACGCGCAAAATCGCTGGAGCGAAATTCAAAATGCCTTCTATCCCCGCCGAGACGAATTGATTTACGACGTTTTGAGCTTCGAACGCAGGGACAGTGATGATGCCGATCCGAATTTTTTGCTCCGCAATCGTTGCGACCAGCTCGCTCATGGGTTGAACGACCAGATTGTTGATATTCGTTCCGATCTTGGCAGGATGGTCGTCGAACACAGCCGTTATTTTCATGTTGTCCTTGGAATATTTGTTGTAATTGCATAAGGCATGACCCAGATTGCCGGCACCAACCAGCGCGACCTTGATCGTCTGGTTCACCTTGAGTATTTGACGAATGATTTCGATCAAATAGACAACGTCGTAGCCAATGCCTTTGCGTCCGAATTCGCCGAAATACGCGAGATCCTTACGAATCTGAGCAGGGTTAAGATCAAGCTTAACCCCAAGCTCCTGCGAGGATACCGTCTGGATCTCGCGGCTGTCCAGCTCGTTAAGCACCTGCAAATAGATAGGGAGTCGGCGCACGACCGCTTCGGATATTTTGGTCTGCTTCAAGTTGTTGCCTCCTTCGTAGCTTCTGGTTCGCTCGCCGCAGTGCTGTCTTTTCCCAGCCATTCTCTAATTCGAGGCACCATCTGATCCGTAAACATCGTTTCGATCTTGGGACCTGGCAGCGAATAGAGAAAATGTTTGCCGTAATAAGCATCGATAACGCGCGTATCGTAGATGATGACAATGCCTTTGTCCTGCGAGGTGCGGACAAGTCGGCCGAATCCTTGCTTGAATCGGATGACGGCCTGCGGGATGGACAGCTTCATAAACGGATTCTGCTTTTGTCGCTGCAGTTGCTCCGCCTTTGCTTCTTGGAGCGGATGATTAGGAGGCTGGAACGGAAGTCTCACGATGGCAAGACAGGTAAGCGCTTCGCCTGGAATATCGACGCCTTCCCAGAAGCTGCTCGTTCCCAAAAGCACGGATTCCGGCTGTTGAAGGAAACGTCTCGTCAGCTTGGTCCGATTGCTGCTGTCGATCCCTTGTCCCAGCACGCCGATGCCTGCCGCGGCCAGACCTATTTTCATAAGCTCGTGAACTTGCTTCAGCATCTTATAAGAAGTAAAGAGCACCAGCATTCGTCCTTTTGTTTCTAGAGCGGCATCGACGAGCGAAGCCGCCAGCTTATCCAGATACGAGTCGTTTACATATGCGCCCTTAACCACCGGGAAGTCGCGAGGGACCATCACCAGCGCCTGTTCCCTGTAACGGAAAGGAGACGGCAACTGCACGGTTTTGAGCTTGCCCTGCGTCTCATAGCCGAGGAGGCCGAGCTGTTCCTCCGCGTACTGGAAGGTTTTCTGCACCGTTAATGTCGCGGAGGTCATAATGATGCTGTCTTTGGCGTCAAAAAAGTACTTTTGAAGCTGTTCGCTAACATCGACGGGTGCCGCGTACATATGCAGCGATCGATAGCGGTATACCGCGCTGGCTTCCATCCAGAAAACAAAACCGGACTGCTCCAGTTTCATAAAGATACGAAGCTCGTCTTTTAAACGCGTCAAATCCCGGATGGAACCGTTAAGATCGGTAATCGTTCCCTGAACGGAGAGATCATCGACCCGCTCCTTGATGTCGTTGATCATTTTTTCCATCGTCTTGATAACCCGCGCTAGCTCGACATAAATATTATTCTCGACGCCGCTCGCTTCATCCCAGCTTGCAGGAAGCTCGGAATGATGGAGTCTAAGGACCGATGATGAAACCGCGCCATTATCAGTGGCGCCTTCAGCTCCTTCGCCCATCATTGCGTACAGCATCTCGAATAATTTGTCCCAATGCTCCCTGATCTCCTGAAAGATCGGGATGATTTCATCAATCGTCTCCGTCCATGCTTGTACATGGTCATCGCCTTCATTCTGCAGCTTGGAACGCAGTAAAGGCAATAACCCCGTTCGATTGTCCTTAAACAACCGGGTCGCAATATGTACGAGTGAGAAATAATTCACGTTCATCCCCAGATGTTTGCCTGCCACTTCCTCCACGTGATGAGCCTCGTCAATAATAAGATGAGAATAAGCGGGCAGCAGGCGATGATCGGCCTGCACATCGGTAAATAACAAGGAATGATTCGTAATACAGACGTCGGCAACGTTCGCTTCATGTTTGGCACGATGGTAATAACAGCGCTTAAACCATGGACAAGCACGATTAAGACATGAGTCCGCATCGCTGGATACCGTAGACCAAAAGTCAGAGCCTCGGCTGCCGAGGTTCAACTCCTCCTGATCCCCTGTCTCCGTTTCTCCTAACCAGACGACCATCTGGGATGCCGTAATCGCATCCTCTACAGGAGAAACCAAATCCCGGGCGTTGACCTTGCCCTCGAATTTGCGCAAACATAAGTAGTTCCCTCTCCCCTTAAAAATGGAGGCTTTTACGGGAAACGGAAGCACATCGGACAGCAGCGGCAAATCCCTGCTTCTCAGTTGCTCCTGAAGATTGATCGTATGCGTGCTGACGACGATCTTGCTGTCGCTCTGCACGCCGTAATACAGGGCCGGGATCAAATACCCCAGCGACTTTCCCGTGCCCGTTCCTGCCTCAATCAAGAGGTGCTGATCGGCTGCGAGCGCTTCGTATACGTGATGAAACATCAGCTTTTGCGGCTCGCGCTCTTCGTAATCCGGAAAACGTTCTTGAAACTTGGCACGAACGGCATCGAGATAAGCCTCGAAGTTCATGTCCTTCGGTATTGCCGAACCCGCTCCATTAGTCCTGGCAGGCTGTTCTTCATTCCATTCTCGCGCCTTAAGAGCAAATTGCCGGTAATAATCCACTTCATTGGACTCGAACACGACGGTTCGCTCCATGAGATTAAGATTGACGTTAAGGAACCAATGCAGGTCCCTGGATTCGTCGATCAACGCAACGAGCCGCTGCAAAGTAAGCAGCGGCAAGGTGCGAAGCTTGCCCACAGCCTCGATAAAAATATGGGCAGTCGCAAGCGCGTCGCTATCCGCGCGATGATGATGATCATGCGTAATGCCGAACGCTGCCGCTACAACGCCTAATTGATAAGATGTAATCGTCGGATATAAGACTCGCAAGAGTTCGATCGTGTCCAGCCTGCGGCCGGTGAAAGGCAAATATCCGCATTTCTCCAGCGCGCCGTTTAAGAAACCGGCATCGAATCCTACATTATGGGCGACAAGAACGGCATCATCCAAGAGAGGAATAAGCTTTAGCAGCACGTCGTGCAGCTCAGGCGCGTCCGCAACGGTCTCTTCCTCGATGCCGGTTAATTGCGTAATGAACGGGGGAATAGGTACCGAAGGTTTCACAAACGAGCTGAACGTATCGACGATCGCCATCTCTTCCGATACAATGACGATGCCGACTTGAATAATGTCGTCCTCTGCACTATGACCCGTCGTCTCCAAATCCAGCACTGCGTATTTCATCCATCTTCGTCCCTCTCACAAACAGCACAACTCCGTGCTTCCGAAATATAACGATAATTGCCCAGGCGATTCCTGGCAGGATCGCAAGTTATTTAATGGATCCGTAAAGCTCGGATAAACTTCGTAAGCTTTGCGGAACAGCCTCTCCGCATATGCCATGTTCATCCGAACCGCGTGAATACACCCAAGGGCATTATATCCTAAAGCGACCCACTTCGGAAAGTCCGACATCACAACAAGCAGTTGGAAGTGACGCTGCGCTTCGTTCCAATTCTGCAGATGCATCTGGCTCATAGCCAGATGAAGTCTTGCCAGATTGCATTCGGGCGCCATGGCAATGACGGTCTGGAATAAAGAAGCTGCTTCGGCAAACATAAATAATTTATAATAGCCTTGTCCTTTGCTCATGAAGGGCTCCGCAGCTTCGGGAATTTCCAGATCGCCATAGGCGCATGGCTGTTTCTCGCTGATTGTGATTGGATAATTTGCGCCAGCAGCTGTATATTCCGAATTCGGTTTTTTGTCTGCTGGATCCTTATCCTTACCCGCTGGTAGCACGGGAAGTGTTGGCAGCGGCGCTCCTCCAACCGGGGCGCTTAAGTCGAACGGACCGCACTCGTCTTGAAAATCGGTGAATTTTTCCTCGAATTGAAGCCATTCCTCGATAAAGGCATCGCTTGTTTTTTTGAGCTGCCGAATCTGCTCCAGGTACTGATCGCGCTCCTGTTCCGTAGCCGAGTTGTAACGCTCTTTAATCCCGTCAAGCCATTCGTTCATCGAAGAGAACATATGCTGTATCATACCGCATCCCGCCTTCGCTTTGGATTAAGGAGTGATACGGTCATTCTTTGTTCCGACGAGGTTTTTCATACGGCATCCCAGACGTTACATAAACGAACCACTTCCAAAGTCCAGTTCGTTACAGGATCGTTGCGTGAAGCTCCTCGGTGAGCACCTTGACCGGCTTGTTCTCATCATTTAGAATCGTCACGATCGGCTTATGGACGCGCGCCTCTTCCGTGGACATGGACGCATAAGAAATTATGATAACCTTGTCGCCCGGCTGAACCTGCCTTGCTGCCGCTCCGTTTAAGCAGATAACGCCCGAACCTCTCGGCCCCGTAATTACGTAGGTTTCGAATCTGGCTCCATTGTTATTGTTTACAATCTGTACTTTCTCGTTCTCCAGCAAATCCGCTGCTTCCATAAGATCCTCGTCAATCGTAATACTGCCTACATAATTCAGATTCGCTTCCGTCACCGTCGCCCTGTGAAGCTTGGATTTCATCATCGTTCTGAACATAATCATTCACCTCCGCCAATCTTGGATGTTTCAAATAAACGATTGTCGATTAATCGCGTAGTCCCGAATTTCACAGCAAGTGCCAGTATAACGGTACCGTTATAGGAAGATAACCGCGCCTCTTCGTCAATCAACGATAGCCCGGGATAGGCTAGCAGCTCCACATAATCGATAATCGCCTGATCCGCCTCGCGAATATGCGATTCCACGCGCCGCTTGAGCCCGCTTGCCGTCATGCCAGGCTCCTCCAGCCACTCCTTTGCGAGGTTTAACGCTTGGGACAGCCTTACGGCTTGACTGCGATGCTCTGCCGATAAGTATACATTGCGGGAGCTTAACGCAAGACCATCGGGCTCGCGCACAGTCTCGCATCGTACAATCTCGATATCGAAATTCAGGTCGTGCACCATCTGTTCTATAACGGCGACTTGCTGAGCATCCTTCATCCCGAAGTAGGCGCGCGAAGGCTTAAGGAGATGGAACAGCTTGCTGACAACCGTTCCTACGCCGTCAAAGTGGCCAGGCCGGGAAGCGCCGCACATCCTGTCCGTTACCTCGTCCACAATCACCTTCGTTAAGGGACGCCCGGGGTACATCTCTTGCACAGTCGGCAGAAAGACGACATCGACTCCGCACTCCGCCGCAATAGCAAGATCTCGTTCTTCATCCCGAGGGTAACGATCCAGGTCTTCCTTGGGGCCGAATTGAAGCGGATTGACGAAAATACTTAGCGCGGCCACGTCGTTCTCTTCTCTCGCCTTTCTGAGCAGGCTGGCATGCCCCTCGTGGAGGTAACCCATCGTAGGCACGAATCCGAGCGACTTGCCGTCCGATGCCCGTTCACCCAGTGCAGATTTCAGTTCCTGGATGGTTCGGCATACAATCATGAGTATTGAACCCCTTTCCTGACATCTGCGGGTGGTTGTTCCGAAGATCCGGCAGTTCCGCCGTACAGCGTTTCCGATGTCTTTGCTTCAGCCTGCGGCTGGAAGGTGTGCTCCTCCGCCGGGAATGCGCCGCTCTTTACATCCTGCGAGAAAGCTTCGATCGCCTGTCTCACCGTAGTGCCGAGATCCGCGTAGGTTTTCACGAATTTTTTCTCGAAATACGGAGAAGCGTATTGCAGCAAATCATGGTATACCAGTACTTGCCCGTCGCAAGACCGTCCAGCGCCGATTCCGATCGTCGGAATCGATAAGGCTTTGGTAATCGCCGCGGCCAGTGGCTCCGTCAAAAGCTCAAGTACAATGGCGAAAGCGCCTGCTTTCTCCAGCGCCAAAGCATCCTTCATAAGCCGTTCCGCATCCTTATCCAGCTTGCCTTGCACCTTGTATCCGCTAAGCTGATGAACGGATTGAGGTGTCAGCCCGATATGGCCCATTACGGGAATCCCGGCCTTTACCAATGCTTCTACATCGCCCGTAATTTCCGAACCGCCCTCCAGCTTGACGGCTTGAGCGCCGCCCTGCTGCATGATGCGCGCAGCATGGGTCAAAGTAGCCTCCCGGCTCGCTCCGTAAGTCATGAAGGGCATATCGGCTATAATAAACGTATGGGTTGCCGCTCGCGCGACAGCTCTCGTATGATACACGATATCTTCAATTGTGACCGGAATGGTCGTTTCATATCCAAGTACTACATTCCCTAGCGAGTCACCTACCAATATAGTGTCGATCCCCGCTTCCTCCGCCAGCTTGGCCGACGGATAGTCATAAGCTGTCACCATGGAAATCGCATTGCGCTCCTGCTTCATCTTCTGAAGACCGGATATTGTCAGTCGTTTCCTCATCAGCTCACTCCCTCTCTTCTTCGCTTTTTGTTCGTGCTCACGCTTAACCTTGTTGTTACCTATTCTAAACACAAAAAAACCTTTTAGCCGCTGTGCTAAAGGTTGCCGAATCAAAAAGGAAATACATGCTTGTCGTGCTTCCTTCTGTCTCGGTCCTTGGCGGCTCAGAGCAGAATGCGCATCCCAATCATTGTCACTAGCAAATTATTGGAAAAATGCCGACCATCCTAACGGTGCAGCTCCAAAAAACGAATGCCGCCCGCTTGACTACAGTGTATCAAAAAAAATGCGCTCCGTAAACGGCGCCTCCGTCAATTTGCATGCAAGAGGCGCTCGATTTTCTGTTGAATGATTATCACTTTGTTAAAGGCTCGCCCATCTCCGCCGAAAATAAAGTAACGAGAGTTCCGTCCTCGCGGCGAACTCTAATGGCTCCGCTATCGTGTAGCGATTCCGGCACTCCCGATACCTCTCCTTGCGGCGTTGTCAACAACACTTTTTGGCCAAGCGAGACTGCCAGCGACTCCCATAATTCGGCGATCGGCCGAAAGCCTTGCTTCAGGAACAGCTCATACAGCTCTTCCCACTCCTTCAAAAAAGCCGCGATCAATTCCGTTCTGTCGAACGGTTGGCCGGCAGCAATGCGAAGAGACACGGCCTTCTCAAGCACTTCCTCGGGATAATCGTTAGCAGCAAGATTCACGCTGATGCCGATACCTGCGACGATGTGTTTTAGACGTTCGTCTTCGGCAGCCGACTCCAGCAATATGCCGCTTATTTTGCGGCCATCGATGAGGAGATCATTGGGCCATTTAATGCCGACATTTAGCTCCGTCACTCGTCTAAGACTTCGGCACAACGCAACTGCCGTTAAAAGCGTAAGCTGCGGTGCGCAGTGGATCGGTACTGGTGGCCTTAACACCATGCTCATCCAGATTCCTTTGCCATAAGGCGAAACCCAACCGCGACCCATTCGTCCCCTGCCGTTTTTTTGCTGCTCCGCAATGACGAGATAACCTTCGGCTTCCCCTTGCTCCGCCGCGTTTCGAGCTAAGTCCTGCGTGGACGTCACTTCGCCTTCTACAAGGAGATTTTTTCCGAACGATCTCGTATCCAATGTTTTGACGATCGTATCGGCATCCAGTCGATCCGGCTGGAAAATAAGCTTGTAGCCCAGCCTGGTCGAAGCCTCGAATTCGTAGCCCGCTCCTTCCAGCTTCTTGATGGTTTTCCAGATCGCCGTGCGGCTGACGTTAAGCTCCTCGCTGAGCCTCTCGCCCGATAAGTACTGTCCGGGATGATCGCGGAACAATTGCGAGAGTCTATCCATACTCATCTTCTAACCCCCTAATCCTCTTCTCTGGCGATGACAGCAGCTAACAACCGGGGTTTGACGTTATCCAAACGTCCAAGAGCGGTCTGAAGCATGAGATGGTCCAGGCTTTCCTTAAGCCAAGGACCCGGCTTCTTGCCAAGCGCTTTGGCAAGCTCCGCTCCATTTAAGTCTAGATCCTTGACGGACCGCACCGGAGCATCCTGCAATAGTTTATTCAGAGCCCTTAGCGACGAAGGAGATAAGATCGACAGAGCGGAGTTCGGAGGTATGCTCGCTTGGATAATAAGCCAGTCAGCAGCCGCAGTCGCGCCGTGATGCAGGAATAATCCGGCGAATCTCTCCATCATCTTCTCCAGCAAAAAACGGTCGGCTAGTTCTTTCAGTCCTGCGCGCATGGATTCGTGAATTCGAATAATGGGCAGGATCCGCTTTGATTTTTTGTTGGACATATGAAGCGACTCCAATGCAGCTTCGGCTTCCTGCAGCGTCCAAGACCCCGCAAGGAGAACCGACGCCCAACGGACATCTAGGTCGTTAATGCCGTCCAGGAAGCTCAGGTCGACTTGCCGAAGCGCTGGATCGCTGAGCTTGTCCACATTGCCCAACGGCAGCTTGGTTCTCGACAACAGCCCGCTCGCAAGCAGCCAAGTCAAACATCTTGCCGGAAGGCGGCTTGCCATCATTTTGTCCAGCTCGGCTAGAATGCGCTCCATCGCGACATGCCGAAGCAGCTCACGATGACGTTGCAGCGCCCGCCAGACGGACGCTGATGGATGAAAGCCATAGACGCCGATAAATCGGATTGCCCGCACCATCCGAAGCGCATCCTCCATTAATCGATCGTCTGCATAGCCTACACAGCGCAATACGCCATGGCGCAAATCGCGCAATCCGCCATAAGGATCGTGGATAACTCCTAAATCGCTTAAAGCCATGGCGTTTATTGTGAAATCCCGTCTTAGCAAGTCCTCATCCAGATCGGTCACATAGGTGACGGCGCTTGGCTTACGGTAATTCTCGTATTGCTCTTCCTTCCGGTAGGTCGTTACCTCGTATGGCGTACCTTCCAGCATGACCGTCACCGTACCATGAGCAAGCCCTGTCGGTATGCAGCGCGGGAACAGCTCCATCACTTCTTCCGGCTTCGCCGCGGTCGCGATATCGATGTCCTTAACGGGTATGCCCAGGATGGCGTCCCGAACCGCTCCACCCACGAACACAGCCTGATAACCCGCTCGCTCCAGCTGCCTTATGATCGGCAAACCCGCATTCATGGCAGGCGTAAGCTCAATTGTATTCATTCGCAGACAGGTTCGGGCAAGTTCGCCTCGATGCCCAGCACCCGATAATAAATTTGTTCGTATTGCGTGGTCACTTTATCGTTGCAGAACTCGAATCGAGCTCTATGCAAACATGCCTCACGGAACCTGGCAGCCAACACCGGATCAGTTAAAATAGCCTCCGCATTTCGAGCCATCTCTTCCACATCGCCAATATTGGACAGGAAACCAGTCTCGCCGTGCGTGACTAGCTCCGGAATCCCGCCCGCATTAGAACCGACTGTCGGAACGCCGCAAGCCATCGCTTCAAGCGCCACAAGACCGAAGCTTTCTTTTTCCGATGGCAGAAGCAGCACGTCGGCAAGCGAGATGACCTGCGCGACGTCCTCTTGTTTCCCTAGAAACTGCACCCGATCCTCAAGTCCCAGATTACGAATCATGCACTGAATCTTGGTTTGCTCCGGTCCTTCGCCTACAAGCAGCAGCCGCGATTTCACTTTTTTGGAGACACGCGCGAAAATATCCACGACGTCACTAACCCGCTTAACCGGGCGGAAATTGGATATATGCATTAAAATCTTTTCGTCCGGCGCCGCGAAATCACGCCGCAGGCTTTCCACTTCGCGAGGATAATAAACCCGTTTGTCAACGAAGTTGTACGTCAGATCGATCGGCGTCGTTATATCGA
Organism: Paenibacillus sp. MY03; assembly: GCF_002165585.1. Taxonomy (NCBI): domain Bacteria; kingdom Bacillati; phylum Bacillota; class Bacilli; order Caryophanales; family Paenibacillaceae; genus Paenibacillus; species Paenibacillus sp. MY03. The sequence goes on from NZ_MXQD01000006.1 coordinate 23,380, forward strand.
GAAGTTTGCGGGTTTCCTGGATGAGATCATCCGATACCGCCGTCACGGCATCGCTTTGGTGAATGGCGAGCCGGATTAGATCCTTAAGCGATTCGTCCTGCGCGAGCACCGTAATGTCCGTTCCATGCAGCGTCGTTACCGTTTTTAAGCCATCGCAGCTCATTTGCTTGGCCAGATAGGCACAGACGGCATGCGGAATCGCATAATGGACATGCAAGACATCGAGTTTCTGCATCTTGACTACTTGAGCCATCTTGCTAGCCAGCGACAGATCGTACGGAGGATATTTGAACACGTAATAGTCGTTTACTTCCACTTCGTGGAAAAATATATTTTTATGAAATTTCCCCAATCGGAACGGAATGCTGTGCGTAATAAAATGAATTTCATGCCCCCGTTCCGCGAGCAGCTTGCCGAGTTCCGTCGCTACGACGCCTGAGCCGCCCAATGTGGGATAACAGGTAATGCCGATTTTGAGTTTCCTGGTCATGATTGCCGCACCTCCTGCTGTAGAACCGCTATTCATATGTATTCCGGATGGGTTGTACGTTAGTTCTTTTCATTAAGCTCTTCGTTAAAAGGTTGTTATGCCGTATGGTCGTTTGATCGCGAAGCCTTCGGCATACTGCCAGCCTCGTCCTTGCGCGAGCAAATAGTCTCTCGCCTCAACCCGCTCCAAATATCCATTAGTGAGCGGAGTTGCAACAGAATCCGTTGTAGCGGACTGCTGGAATTGCGAACGATAGGCCTTAAGCGCTGCGCGCTTCTGCTCGTATACGCTCGAAACGTCTATCGCCAGCGATACTTGATCCATATCGTTTATAAAATAATAAATGAGCTGCTCCACCTGAACGGGAGGCAGATGCGACATATAATTGCGAAGCTTGGCATTAAATACGGCCTCTTCGATCAGCTTGCTGGCTTGCACATGATCGGGGTGACGATCAACCCAATACGGAGCGAAAACGAGCCTTGGACGCCATCTGCGAATCTCTTCGACTACGCGTTCGATGTGAGAGCCGCTTAGCGAAAGGCCTCTGTCCGGCAGAGACAGATTGGTCCGGGCAAATAAACCAAGCACCGCGGCAGCTGATTCGGCTTCTTGCCGACGCAGCTCCACGGTGCCGTTGGATGACATCTCTGCTTGTGTCAGATCGCATATGACGATGCGCCGGCCGTCTTTTGCATGCTTCGCGATCGTGCCGCCCATGCCGATCTCCGCATCGTCGGCATGGGCGCCGAATACGAGAATATCGACGGACTCCATTATTCGCCCACTCCGGGCTTGTATTTGTGGACAAGTTCTCGCCATGCAAAATCGCCGCGTTCTACGGCCTTAACAAGCACCTCGGCAGTCGCGATATTTGTGGCTACCGGAATACCTTGCACGTCGCAGAGACGGAGCAATGCGATAATATCCGGCTCGTGCGGCTGGGCCATCAACGGGTCGCGAAGGAAGATAATGAGATCCATCTCGTTCTGCGCAACCATAGCGCCTATCTGCTGATCTCCTCCCAATGGCCCCGACATAAACCGGTGAATGGACAAGTCTGTTTGCTCCATAATGCGGGCGCCCGTCGTGCCGGTAGAATATAATTGGTGTGGAACGAAAACATGTTCGTATGCCGTAACGAAATTGACGATCTCGTCCTTCTTTCTGTCGTGGGCAATAAAGGCGATATTAAGCATGACGTACCCCTCTCTAGCTGAACAATGATAGGTTAGAATCGTTATGAATCCATGATGTTTAGATAGGTTAATCCATGATGTGCTCGAAGCCGTAGATGAGCCCGGCATACGTCATTACCTTCTTGACCGCCACGTTCACGCCAGGCATATAACCTGCACGATCGTAAGAATCATGGCGAATCTTGAGTGTTTGGCCGTAGCCGCCGAAGATGACTTCCTGTTGAGCGAATACCCCCGGCAATCTGACGCTATGTATCCGGAAGCCATTATAATAGCCGCCCCGTGATCCTTCAATTGTCTCTTCTTCCTTTGGGTTGCCTTGACGAAGCTCTTCGCGAACCTGCGAGATCAGCTCCGCGGTTTTGATCGACGTGCCGGAAGGCGCATCCAGCTTTTGATCGCCATGATATTCGATAATTTCGACATGAGGCATATATTTGGAGGCCTGCGCGGCGAATTTCATCATAAGAATGGCGCCAATCGAGAAGTTCGGCGCGATCAGTCCGCCGATTCCCTTCGACTTGCAGAGCTCGTCCAGCTCCACAATTTGTTCAGGTGTAAAACCCGTCGTTCCGATGATTGGACGAACACCATATTCGATTGCGGTCTTCGTATTGCCATAGGCCGCCTGCGGTACTGTAAAGTCGACGAGAACATCGGCCTTGGCCGAACTGAGCGCTTCGTCCAGCGTCGCGCTGACGATTACGCCGCAATTGGGCTTGCCCGCGAAAGTGGCGGCATCAACTGGTCCTGACGAAGGGCTGACTGCAGCTACAAGCTGAAGCGTTTCATCCTCCAACACCATTTTTACGACCTCGCGCCCCATTCGGCCGGCTGCTCCGATTACCGCTACTTTAATAAGCTCAGTTGACATGACGATCACCCTATCCTTTGCTATTCTTCCTTATCTTCCGCCTCGTGTCGGCGTACAGCCGTCGTGCCGCTGCATGCTGAGGGTCCAGCTTCAAAGCTTCCTTGACAAGCTTGCCGGCACGTTCATAATCGCCTTCCGTATAGCGCACCATCGCTAGCGTATAAAAACCGTCAAAGCTTAACGGATCCAGCGAGATCACTTCCGCAAGTTTATCTCCCGCTTCCAGAAGCCGCGGCGGTACCGATGCGAGCAGTACGCTGACCTCCTCAAGCAGCAGCTTGGAGCGAATCAATTCCGAATAATAAATGTATTCGGAGTTGTCCGGCTCAAGGGCGATAGCCGTGTCCGAGTAATGTTTTGCCTTGGTCCACTTATTGCTTCTGGCGCAGGAAACCGCGCATTTATGATAATAGCCGGCATTGTCCGGCTCCGCCTTGATCGCGAGCTCGAACCAATGAATCGCGCTTTCGAAATCGCCGTGAAGAATGTAGTCGTACGCCTTGCGTATGCAGCTTTCCCCGTCCATATCCGTCCCTTCCTCCTTGTACAGGATTGATGGTACAGCATATGTCGGGAGCTTGCTTACAGTTCGTTTTTATTTCTTCGTCCAGCGGTTCGCATCACGCGTGTTGAATTTGTGCATCACTTTATTATGGGCTTCAGTCAGATCGATGTCGAGCGAATTCGCGAAACATGATAAAATAAACAGGATGTCCCCAAGCTCCATCTCGACACTGTTGTCCGCTTCGTCCGCTTTTTTAGGTTTTTCGCCATATTTATGGTTGATTTCCCTGGCCAGCTCCCCGACTTCTTCCGACAAACGGGCCATTAATGACAGCGGGCTAAAGTATCCTTCCTTAAATTGCGAGATATAATCGTCAACTTCGCGTTGAATATCCGCCAATGACTTTTCACTCATGACTGCGCTTCCTTTCCTGACAATCGGTATTCTTTTCTATGTTACCGTATTGCTCAGGCGAAAATCAATGTTTTTTCAAGGCTGTAATTAGGGCGTGTCTGAATGCTCTGAGGGGAGCAGATTTTGCCGAATTTTCGTTCCATGCAAGGAACTTTTGTAAAGGCGTACCGGGGGTACGTCAAGCAAAAGTGACGAAGCAGGGGGCGGAAAGGCGGTGAAAGATGCCCCAGAGTGGGTTTTCAGACACGCCCTAAGCCATACTAAGAGCAACAACCGCTTACAAACCGAAGGGGGTTTTCTGTTCCATGAACCGCATCATGTCCCAAGCCAGAATCATATTGCCCATCCTCGTCGGTACCGCCGTCTACGCATTCGGCCTTCAATATTTCCTGCTGCCCAATTCATTAATGGAAGGCGGTGTAACCGGTATTGGAGTACTGTTGAATTATGCAGCGGGATGGCCTCTCTCCATTACGACGCTGGTATTGAACATTCCGCTGTTTCTGCTTGGCTGGAAGGCTCTCGGCAAGCGACAGATGCTTTATACGATTATCGGCACCGTCTCCCTGTCGTTGTTCCTGGCGTTGTTCGAAATATTTATCCGAAACCAATGGATCATTCCGTTTCACAGTTCCAACGACAACATGCTTATTGCGCTCTATGCAGGAGCCACTCTAGGAGCGGGTCTTGGCATCGTCTTCCGATTCGGCGGCACGACAGGCGGCATTGACATTATTGCCAGAATTTTGTCAAGACGAGGCTTCAGCATGGGACAGATCATCCTTGTATTCGATGCGGTTATTATCGGCGTATCCATGATCTACATATCGTTAGAAAAGGTATTGTATACGTTAGTTGTTGTATTCATCGCATCCAAGATCATCGATTTTATCCAGGACGGCGCCTATTCCGCCAAAGCAGCCTCCATTATTTCGGATCATAGCAAGACAATCGCCGACCGAATCACGGTTGAACTGGAGCGGGGGGTTACTCTGATGCCCGCTAAAGGCGCGTTCTCCGGGCAAAGCAAAGAGATCGTCTATTGCGTCGTGGGACGGTACGAAACCCGTCGCCTCAAAAGCATTGTACGCAATATCGATCCCCGAGCGTTTATCGTTATTACCGATGTTCATGACGTTTTAGGTGAAGGCTTTAAGGAAGAATAGCTCATAAAAAACCGAGTTCAAAAAGTTCGGTTTTCAGCACCGAGAAGATGGAATGCAAGTAGAAACTGAGGAGCGGAGCGTAGTGGAAGCTACGTGAGCACCGGAAGTTTCGCTTGCGTTTCATATTCGATGTCGAGTACGCTTCTTGGCCTACTTCGTGATCAAAAGCGGACTTTTTGAACTACCTATTAGATTATTTGATGGATTTGACTCCGTAGGGCATCTGGCGGTATTTTCTCCATCCCACATAGGTCAGAACAGCCGATATAATCGTCCCCACAAAGAAAGCCCAACGCAGGGGGTATACAGCACTAGCCGGCGCCAGGGCTGGCATGTCGCCGGTTTCTTTGCGGAAGATGTTATCCAGCACAGCAGCTGCCCCATCCAGCGATTGCAGTGCGTTTCTTAGAGACGTCGCTGCACGGGATCCCCTATCCGTTTTAAGCGCATTTATCCTCTTGTCCACGTAGTCCATTTGTTGGATCAGCTCTTGTGTACGCATGCTGTGGCCGCTGATGGCAGCTGCCGCATCCATCCGAAACACATGCATCCGCATCGTCTCAAGCAGCGCGCCCGCGGCATTAGCTGCCGCCTTCGTATCGTTCGTGCTTCTCTTTAAGGCTTGTCCTATCAAGGCCACGTCCTCTCGCAGCAAATAATCGTATTGCAGCCACAAGGAGCCACTGCCGCTGACGACGGCATCCAGCGACAATCGGACTTTGACGGCAAGCTCCCGCCATTCGTTGCCTGGCGCGCTCCTCGAAAGCGCCGTTTCAATGGCGGTCAGATCGGCTGCAACTGCATCCCAGCCCTCTGCATAACCATAGGAAAGCAGCAGCTTATTGCTCATTCCCTTCTGCAGCTTTTGCACTTGCATATAAGCAGACTGACGATTATTATTTATGGCGGCATTATACAACGCAATCCCTATCTCGTCCATCCGATATAACGAATCGTAAGGCTTCCCCGAAAAAAAAGACAATGCCTGAGAAGTCGCTCCCGCTCCTCCCCAGACGACGCTCGCCGATCCGATTGTCATGAAGATACATATGATAAATGGAACTGCAACCCGTATTCTCACGAACATCTCCCCCCATAGACCATACTATGAGGAGTTGTCCAAGCTTATGACAGAGGGATCAGGATTTACGGAATCGGCCCGCTAACCAGGCCGCGGCAAAGCTAGCCAGCGAAAGTCCATACGTAAACAGCTCGACGGCGGTTCTGTCGTCTTCGAGCTCGTCCGGCAGCCAGGGATTGACGTTAAGCGTGTAATCCACGGTGTCGTTTATCAGCAGCCAACCTAACGCCACGGCAAACGCCGCCGTACCGGCTTTCATAAACCTGACATATAGCAGCGCTTCGACAGCCATCGCAAGATGAGAGACGATCAGCATGTAATGGGTCCAATTTAACACGTCTCCTTGCGCTGCCCCGGCTACGATCATCGAGACCGCCCAAATCCCGTATTTGACGGAAGTGACGACAGCCAGCGCTTCGACAATGACCCTTGCCATATTGGCGATGCGGGTAGGTTTCGTAATGGGGAATAGCAGATATAATAGTGACATAGTAAAGAATAAACTTGCTGTCGGAGAATCCGGTACAAAAGGCAGCGTCCACAGCGGCTTGTTGACAGCTGTCCACTGCAATTGGCTGTCATACCAAATGTACCCGTATATCGTACCGAGCAAGTTGCAAATAAACAACAGCCACAGAAATGATCGATTGAGCAGAAAACCTTTGCTCCAGAAGAAGGAGATCCCCATAACGTTCTTCCTTTCAAAAAGAACCTGACCGTATATTACCGATCAGGTTCTTGAAGATTAATTATTGAGTCTGTTTGGTCAGCCAAGATGCAATGGAGTCAATTTCTTCAGTAGACAGTTGGCCATTGTAAGCTGGCATTGCATTTCGACCGTTTGTAATCGTGTCCGCAATCTCTTCTTTGCTTAGGCGATTACCGATGCCGAGCAATGCAGGTCCTGCACCGCCATTAAGATCAGCTGCGTGACAGCCGATGCATTGCGCTTGAATGATCGCTACTGCAGGATCATCAGGTTCGATAAAGGCTGCAGCTTTCTTAAGCGGATTAGGTCTCGGTTCGCCGCGTTCGATCGCTTCCTTCGCTTTTTCCGCGCGAACGTGATGTTCCGGTGTTTGACCGTTCTGATCCAGCATATGCTGGTAGTGATCCCAAGATACGACCGTCAAGTATGTGCATGCTGCCAAGGACAGAATCATCAGCGACGATGCGATTGGACGACGGTAGAAACGGCGTTCCTTCCCTGTATCGAGGAACGGAGCGAGAAACAATGCTCCGAACATGATAGCCGGGATGCCCATCGTGCCGAGCAATACATAATCTTGCGAAACATATGGATATTTCAGAAATTGATACAGGAACAAGAAGTACCAGTCCGGCATCGGGATAAACGCGGTGTTCGTTGGATCCGCGGGATACCCTAGCGGAGCAGGCTCTGCGATCGTCCATGCCAGGAATCCGACAAGCACGACGCAGCCGACCATCCATTCCTTAAGCAGGAAGTTCGGGATGAAAGCTTCCGACTTGCCAGGGAACGAAGTGTAGTCGGGAGGCGTCTGTATGCCTGCGCCTTTCTTGACACGAGAGTCGCCGACAAAAACGACTTTCTCGTTCGATTTATGACCGTGCGCCATAAGATAGCCCTCCTTCGCTTAAAGTGGTCCTGAGATGCCTTGCTTCCGAATCATCAGGAAATGCGCCGCCAGCATGGCGATCAGTGCGCCAGGCAGGAAAAATACGTGAATCGCGAAGAAACGAGTCAGCGTCTGCGCGCCTACGATGTCGCCGCCGTAAAGGAAGTCGGCGATATACGATCCGATGTACGGTACGGATGCCGCGATTTCTACCCCTACTTTAGTTGCGTAGTAAGCTTTGTTGTCCCATGGAAGAAGGTAGCCCGTAAAGCCCAGGCCCAGCATGATGAAGAAAATCAGCATTCCGACTACCCAGTTCATCTCGCGCGGCGCCTTGTAGGAGCCGGTAAAGAAGACGCGAAGTGTATGTAGGAACATCATTACAATAACCAGACTTGCGCCAAAGTGGTGCATGCCCCGAACAATTTGGCCGAAGGCGACCTGGTGCTGCAGGAAGTCAACGCTCGCGTAGGCGTTAATAATATCCGGCACATAGTACATCGTCAGGAACATGCCCGACAGAATCTGAATAACCGTGATAAAAAACGTCAAGCCACCGAAGCAATAGACGAAAGCAGAAAAGTGATGCGCCGGGTTAACATGTTCAGGCACTTCATGGTCCGCCACGTCTCTCCAAAGCGGCGTAATGTCAAGACGTTCGTCGATCCAGTTGTATACATTCTTAAACATCTGAAATACGCCCTCCTTAGACTCTAGTGTTCGGTTTGATGGCTCCCAGGTAAATAAAGCCTTGATCGATCATGACGTCGTACTCGTCGAGCGGCGTATTCGCAACGGTAATGTTCTTGCCGTCCTTCGAATAACGCGCATCGTGACATGGACAATCGTATTCGTTTTTCCCCTTCGTGTTCCAGGCAATCGTGCAGCCTAGATGTTTACAAACCGGAGACAACGCGAATACCTCTCCTTGCTGGTTCTTGGAGATCCAGGCTACCAGCTCCGGTTCACTTTCGTACCATCCATCAACCTGGTGAATTTTAAATTTAAATTCCTGCGGTTCGTTCGTAATCTTGCTTTCTTCGACAACCTTTACGTACGCGCTTTCCCCCTTCTTCTTAAGAAGAGGATCTGCCGCAAAGCGAACCATCGGCAGCACGGCACCGCCCATCATGAAAGCCGTTGTGCCGCCAAGCGTGTATGACAGGAATTGACGCCGGGACATTTCTTTACGCTGAACGGGACGATGCGACGTCTCGTGTTGTTCATGATTACTCATCTTCTGTTCTAACCCCCCTTTGCCAACCATATCTCGCGTCTTGCCACACGGCAAAAACACATGACGAACTAGGACATTACTTATAATAGCCTAGGTGCTTGGGAGCGTCAAGAATATGGCCCGATATTTGCGTCATTCTGGAAATGGCGTTCAATAATTTGTTGTCAATTTGTCACATTTGACCTGCTATGGCATTTGTTTTCCCCATAATTCGATTATATTATACGGAAACAATGGCATTATAAAGGAGATCCGCCACTCCATAGCTCTCTAATTTGTGAACTCACGAATGCAGGCTGGAGTCCTTCCCCGTTATCATCCTTCTGCAGAATGAGATCGGCGCCGGATAAGGTCATGTCCAATGCCGGGTTGGCGGTTGCGATGATAATGTAAACAAATCCGGCGTCCCTAAGTTTATCCACATACCCTGCCAGGACGGTTCCTGCCCTCTCTGCTTCAGATAAATAATGACAAGCCGGATAAGTTACGACCCTGCCCTTGAAAGGGATCTCGACAAGATCCAGCACGTCTCTGAGCTGCTCCAGCTTCTCAGTAGCTTCGTGGGGAGACTCTCCGCCCGTCAAGCCTGTTACGGGCAGCAGACAGGTGTCTAGATAAGGCGACAGCTCGTCCCACCGCTCCTTTTCGATTTCACTGAATTTCATTCCGTTTTCCCCGTTTCTCTTATTTCCTCTCATCCTATCCTTACCATTCTACAAAAGAAAGCTTCCATGCGCCAGTGCGGAATGTTCCGACCTGTCGGGAAGCTTCTTTGCTCTATTGTTTCAGCTCATTCAGTTGCTTGACTAGACGGTAGAACGTATCCTCGTCGCCGTCTGCAAGCGCCTTATCGATGGCGTGGTGCAACTGCTTTGTTTGAAATTTGAGCACCGCTTCGTCCAGCACCATCTCTGCTGCCAAAGCTAGCATCGCCTCGTACGTTACTTTCATTTTGTCCATAGGATACACCTCCACATCGGCTCATGAGATCCTATATTCGATTCCTTTCGTTACGTAGCTTTCCATCGTCCTTCTCATTCGCTGCAAATCGTCATCTGTCAATTCTCTTACGACTCTGGCAGGCGTTCCGAGTGAAAGCGTATAGGATGGTACCTTCTTGTTCTCCGTAACAATCGAACCGGCCCCTATTAAAGCATATTCACCGATGTCGGCGCCGTTTAGTACGATTGCCCCCATTCCGATTAATGTGCCTCTGCCCACCTTGCATCCATGGATGATGGCGCTGTGGCCGACCGACACTTCATCTTCCAGTATAAGCGGCTGATCTGTATTGACATGCCCTACTACGTTATCCTGTATATTGCAGCGCTCACCGATGCGGATTGGCGCCAGATCGCCCCTTAGAACAGCATTGAACCATACGGTGCCGAAAGCTCCCATGGATACGTCGCCAATGATCCGCGCTCCCTCTGCCACATAGCAGTCTTTTTCAAACGCCGGAACGATTCCCTTGTAAGGTATGAACATATTGTATATACTCTCCCTTCTCTACCTCTATTGGTGGGAGAGATTTTACCAATTGGCTAAGTCAAAGTCAATGGGCCAGCTTCAATCCCTTTCCCGAGACGATTGCTTCTCCTGCTTTCGTCATCCTTACAACCGTGCCGTACACTGGATGCTCTCCAAGTCTCAGCAACCCCAGATGCATCATAACCGTCATGATCCTTCGCTCCATAATCGCGTCGGCATCATCGTAATAATAAGGTTTTACGAAAGGTAGCAGCACCTTTTTGATCGAATCTGCGCTGACCCATTCTCCAGCGAGCGCGCCTATCCAGTGAACGAGCGACAGCAAGTTCGCTACGGGCCCCTTGTACAGACGGAGCCAATAAGCGTACAGTGCCTCACGCTCCTCGGGCGGCACTCCCTTAAGACGCTCAAGTCCTTTGTCGGTGACGGAAAGGCATTCGTTTTTTTCGCTGAGATAACCGTTGCTGGCACAGAAATCGTACAGCAGCGAGAAACGATCTGGATACACATTAAAGTGGCGGCCATACCCGAAGCGCCATGCTCCTTTGCCAGGGAGTTCCTCCCGCACGCTCATTCGGTCCAGAAGCTGCAGCAAAAACCGCTTATACATCGACCCATCTGCTGTCAGCTGGATTTCATTATGGTGCACGTAGTGCAGCAGATGCTTGATATCTTCTGTCATGAGGTCCTGCTCGTCTCTGTACATCGGCGAATCACCCGTATAGACGAGCTCCTTCGCGAAACGGCGTTGAAGCGTCTCCTTAAATCTCGTCTTCAAATCGCGCGGCACTTGAAACAAGTAACGATTGGGTCCGCTGAAGCCATTGAATAACCAACCCTGATGCTTGAAGCGCGCAATCACGTCTCTAGGACTTGGCGGCGGTGCAGGCACTACATTTTTTTTGCCGCGCTTTGCTTTGGATGTTGTCTTCTCAGGAGCGGCAATCTGCTCGATGCCGAATCGTGATTGCTGGACTCGCGCGATCAAATCCTCCAGACTGTACGATTCGCGCGCTTCGAACAACAACGAATTCAGAAATCGCATTTCCTCCAGCTTCATGACGTCGATCTGCTCCTCGAATACGTCATGACGGCTTACTCTTGCCAGAATGGACTGGATAAGCTCATTTTTGGAATTACCGTTGCACTCGCATTTATACACATCCGCTATTCGACTGAGCTGGCCGATATCCGCGTATCCGAGCATATCCGATAGGTTCATGGGTTACTCCTTTCATCGCAGATCGGTTGAAATATCTTTCATGGCGATCGCTCAAAGGTTTTATTCCCATTATTGGACAATTCCGAATTTTAATACCTCATATGGAGAGAGAGTCCTTGGTCTTGTTTCAAAAACAGATTGGCCGCTACCTGGCAATTGTGTCGAACGAAAGGTTTTGAGCCCCATTTAGGGCGCTCAGCCCGTTTTTTCACCTCTTTTTTGAGTCATAAGCGTTACTAACGCCTATGGCTGCTAATCAGAGTTACTTTCCGGTCCATCGGCGTTTTTAACGCCTAAGCTGCTCGTTCGCCTACTTTTTGGAGCCATAAGCGTTACTAACGCCTATGGCTGCTAATTGGAGTTACTTTCCGGCCCATCGGCGATTTTAACGCCCACAGCTGCTCGTTCACCTACTTTTTGGAGCCATAAGCGTTACTAACGCCAATGGCTACTATTCAGAGTTACTTTCCGGTCCATCGGCGTTTTTAACGCCTACAGCTGCTCGTTCACCTACTTTTTGGTGCCATAGGCGTTTCTAACGCCTATGGACGCTAATCTGAGTTACTTTCCGGTCCATCGGCGTTTTTAACGCCTACAGCTGCTCGTTCCAACCTATTGTTCACAAGTCTTGGAGTTACATCATTTCCAAACAAAAAAACCGCTCATTCGCCCATGTGGACGAATAGCGGCTTTTTATTGCTTCACGGTATCCAGGTGTTGCGTACAATTATGAAGGACCGGCTCCCACTTCTCTTCGTTCAACGACAGGATCGAGTAAGACAAATTGCCGAGGCGTTGATCTTGAAGCGTGGAGCACATCGCTTGCAGCAGATGGGCAATGAAGCTGCCGTGCGATACGATAAGAATGTTGCTCGCCTCTTCCGCTCTCGCCAGCTCAGTGATCAAGCTCATCCCTCTGGCCCGCATCTCCGCATCAGATTCCGCGCCTAACTTCAGACTTCGCCAGTCTGCTCCCCACTTTTCGACTCGCTGCGGCTCTGTCGTTCCTTCAACCTCGCCGAAATAACGTTCTCGCAGCCTTGTATCCGGCGCGAGCAACGGCACTTGCAGCCGGTCTGCAATTATTTCCGCGGTTTTCCGGGCACGGGCCAAGTCGCTGGACAACACGGCATCCCAGATTTTTTTCTCCGTACTCAGTCTTTCCGCAAGAGCAGCAGCTTGCTTCAAACCTCTCTCGTTGAGCGGAATATCCGTCTGGCCTTGCAGTATGCCTGCGGCATTCCAATCTGTTTCTCCATGCCTAACCAATCCGATGAACAATGGATTTCACTCCTTCTGTCTGCGTGCGTCTTGCCGTAGGTTCGATCAGTGCCGCGTACGGGACAGCCAGTTCATAATGAGAAGCGCCATCACCAGGCCCAGAAGCGAGAGCGCGACGTAATATTGCGGGAATGTCGGCACTACCTGCAAGACGAATGGATCGCTGATACTGGCAACCGGTACTTCCGCGTAAAAGCCGGTAGCGCCGAACACATCGTCTCCCGAAGCTTTAGCCGTATCAATAAGCCCGGTCATCGCCTGCATTTGAGCCTGGGTGGGCGCATCTCTGTAATCGAATACGAATACAAAGAAAGCGACGGCAAACATCGCCATACATGCCGCGATCAATATCGACATGTTGCGCCGGAACGACTTGGAAAATTGATAGCTTTTGCTCGGGACCGGCATGAACCACGATTGCTCTGCATAAATGCGGTCCATCACGTTACGAGTCACATGCTCGGAAGGTCCTATGACGACTTCCTGCTCCGATAACTCCCGGATCAGACTGTCGCTTTCTTCCCATAAGCCGAACAACGTCGAACAATCCGGGCAGTCCAGCAGGTGCGCTTCCATCTCAATTCGAATCCCGTCGTTCTCGGACATGTCTCCGTACATCGGGAGTTTATCCTGAACTTCCGCACATCTCATCTTATATTCATCCCCTCGAATGGCTCCATTGATGTCATTCCTCCGAAATACGGCTCGAGCTGCGTCTTCACGCTGGCTCTTGCACGGAACAGAAGCGACTTGACGGAGCTGACCGATTGTCCCAGAATGCTTGCGATCTCTTGGTAATCGAGTTGGTCATATTCTCGCAGAATGAGCGCGGAGCGCTGTTTCTCAGGCAGATTGTTAATGGCATCCCTTACCATGGTCATTCGCTCGTTGCGCAGCAGCTGCTGCTCGGGCGCCAAATCCGGCGACGCCAGCGGCTCAAAGCCGGCTTCATCCAGCGAGACGTTAGCCGCCTTGCTTTTGCGCAGCTCGCTTAGCACCGTATTGCGCGCAATCGTATACAACCATGTCGAAAAGGAAGCGTCCATCTCCCTGAAGGAATGCAAACTCCGATAGGCTTTATAGAATGTTTCTGAGCATAAATCCTCGGCAAGCAATTCCAGCTTCGAGCTCTTCAGCATATGGAAGATAAAGGCCATGATCTTACGCTGATACCGGCTCATTAGCTCGGAGTACAGGTCGACATTGCCATCCTTTATCTCACGTATAAGCTGGGAATCAGTCATGACAGGCGAACCTCCTCCACCTGCAGGTTATTCCCGGACCACCTGTAACATTGTACTGGTTCGGGAGCCAAAAGTTGCGGTCGACTTCAGAAATTGTGAATCGAGTCCGCGGTAATTAAATATTCGAGTTCCATTATCAAATTCCTGCTTCTTTCGACAAAAAGGATATTTATCCTTCATCCCCCTTTTGTTCCAATAACTAGCGAATGGGTTCCGATAATGAAAAAACGGCAAAAAAAAAACCACTCCGAGGAGTGGCCAGCATCCATGCCGAACGCTGAAGTATTGGATAGGAGTGGAGAGAAACCATACTGTACTTTTATTATATGTATACGCTTCCAGTTTGTCAATAAGCGCTTTCATTTTTATTTAGGCATCTTATGGCATTTTGATTCATTTGATGTCATAAAAAATCCCCGGCCTTGCCCATAAGGGCAGGCCGGAAAACGTTATTGATGAACAGCGTAACCTGTTCGATCCAGCAGCGCGATGGCCCCGTCCAAATCATCCTGTGTCCTGAAGGACAGCCGGAGCACGCCGGGCACATCCTCCCTGCTCTCTATGATCTGAAGATTGCTGAGGTTAATCCGATTGTTTCCTAGCTCCGTCGCGATTCTTCCGATGATGCCAGGATGATCGGGAACGTCGACATAACAATCATATACGGAATGTATCATGCCCTTCCGACGCTCTGGCATTCGGCTGCGGAAGTCGCCGGCCGTACGGAACGATTGTTCGATGCCGGCGCCGTCCATCTCTTCCAGCATCTTCGCAAAACCTTCCATCTCCGACTTCCAGTCGCGGAGCAGCTTCAAGAGCACTTGCCGATTATCGATCAGAATGTCTCGCCACAGGGCTGGATCGCCGGAAGCTATCCGCGTAATATCGCGGAAGCCGCCGGCCGCAAGCGATTCATATAAGCCGTTGTGTTCATTATATCCTCGAACTTGATTGACAAGCGCTACGGCGATGATATGAGGAAGATGGCTGATAGCGCCCACAATATCATCATGGGACTCGGCATCCACCTTTACAATATTCGCTCTTGTGTGCGACAGCAGCTCCGTGAGCCGATCTACCGACTCTGGCGTCGCAGAATCGCTAGGCGTTAGTACGTAGAAGGCATTCTCCAGGAGATGGTACGAGGCAGCCTCTACGCCTGTTCGTTCTGAGCCGGCCATTGGATGGCCGCCGATGAACACGGCATTGCTTAACTTGAGGGTTTCCGCGTAAGTCGTCACAGAAGACTTCGTGCTGCCAACATCCGTAACGATGCATCCCTTTTTGAGATTGAACGTGTTGATCTGATCCAGATACTCCTGCATCATGCCGACCGGCACGCACAAGAAAATAAAGTCCGCAGCTTCTGCAGCCTCTTGCACAGAGGTCGTGCCTTCGTCTACAACGCCTCGCTGCAGATATTTTTCGACCGAAGCCGGACGATTGGAGAAGCCGATCACTTTTATGCCCGGCTTTCCCTTAAGGCATAACGCGATGGAGCCTCCGATAAGTCCGACGCCGAATATAGAAACAGTTATCATCCTGATTGGTCTACACCGTCACTTCCTGCAAGACTTGCCCCAGAGCCGAGATAAACTTCTCGTTCTCCGCCTGCGTACCTACGCTTACCCGGATATGGTTCGGGTAGTAGGTCCAGCGTGCTCTAACGATGATGCCGCGGCGCAGCAGCGCATCGAATACTTCCGATGAAGGACGTTTCACATCAACCATGATAAAGTTGCCAAATGCAGGAAAATGTACAAGTCCCATCTCGTCGAATTGCGCCTGCAAGTAGCGAATGCCTGCCAGGTTGTTCTCGCGGCAAGTTTGCAGGAAGCCGTCATCCTCGAGAGATGCCTTTGCTGCAGCTTGCGCGGCGCGGCTTGTATTAAACGGTTCGCGTACTTGATTAATAAAGCGAACGACGTCGGGATGGCCGACACCGTAGCCGATACGAAGCGACGCGAGACCGTATATTTTGGAGAAGGTACGCAGCACGAGAAGATTATGATGTTCATTTAGCAGCGACACGCCGTTGCTATACGATTCGTCATTTACAAATTCTCCGTATGCTTCGTCAAGCACGACCAATACATGCGTCGGCACCGACTTCAAGAAAGCGGACAGCTCTTCGTGGGAGACGATCGTCCCCGTCGGATTGTTGGGATTGCAGACCCACAACACTTTCGTGCGCGGCGTAACCTTCGCCAGCATCGCCGGCAAGTCATGACGGCCATCTCTGAGCGGCACTTCGACGATGCGCGCATTCTCTACCTCGGCATTATGTTTGTACTGAGAGAAAGTTTCGTCGGCCATTATCGTCTCGTCGCCCGGCGCCAGGAAGGCACGTGCGGTCATTAAAATAATATCGCTGGATCCCGCTCCGAAGATGATCTGATTCGGCTGTACGCCAAGTCTCTCGGCTAATACAGCCGTCAGCTCGACACTGGCTCCGTCTGGATATATATGCGTATTCGACACGCTCTCGATAATTGCCGCTTTGGCTTTCTCGGAGCAGCCATTCGGATTTTCATTGGAGGCAAGCTTGATCACTTCGCTTAAACCTAATTCTCTCTTCACGTCTTCAATCGGTTTCCCCGGTTGATACACGGGAAGATGGACGATATTGCTTTTGGGCTGCATTTCGTCATTCACCCCTTCAATTTGGATATCAGCTGTATAATTGCTAGTTTGTATTGTCTCATATCTCTTTATCGATTTAAAGAGGTTGTTCAAAAAGTAGTATGGTTAAAACAAAAAAATGGCGCTGCTCGGGAATTTCTTCCCGATTAGCGCCACGAGAGCATAAAACAAAATCTATTGCTGTCAGCCTTTCAGTGAAGCAACGAATTGACCGACCAGACGCAGCCCTTGCTCCCTTGTATCTGAGTTTTGCAGCAGCGGCAGCTGCTCCTCAATCTGCCTGACGATTGCGCTGCCAACCACAACGCCGTCGCAGATCCGCTCGAACCGCGAAACCTGCTCGCGGTTGGAAATACCGAACCCGATGCAGATCGGCTGATCGGTTGCTTCCCGGACCGTAGCAAGGAATTGTTCAATGCCGCTGTGGAAATCCGCGCGGACGCCCGTTACGCCCAACGAGGATACGCAATAGACGAAACCTCTCGCCTTGCTTGCAATCCGTTTCACGCGGTCCTGCGAAGTTGGCGCTACCAGCGGGATCAAATGGATATTCGCCCCTTCGGCCAGCTCGCGCACCTCTTGATCCTCTTCGATTGGCAGATCGGGAATAATAAGCCCGCTGATTCCTTTCGCGACGACAAGCTCGAAGAATGCATCCAGACCGTATTGAAGCACAGGATTAAAGTAAGTAAACAGAATGAGAGGTATTTGTACGCCGGCTTCGCGCGCGCGCTCTGCAATGCCGATACAATCCGCCAGCGTCACCGTTCCTTTAAGCGCCCGCTCGGATGCTCGTTGTATAACCGGACCGTCCGCAAGCGGATCGGAATACGGCACCCCAAGCTCGATCATGTCCGCTCCCGAACGCTCCATCTCCTTAATAAGCTCAAGCGTCGTATCCAGATCGGGATCCCCGACCGTAATGAAAGGCATAAGCGCCGATCGGCCCTCGCGCTTCAAGCTTGCAAATTTCGCATCAATGAGATTCATCGTCGTTGCCTCCCAAATATCCCATAATCGCTTCGACATCTTTGTCGCCGCGGCCCGATAAGCAGACCACGATTACTTTGTCCTTATCCAGCGTTGGAGCCAGCTTTAACGTCTGCGCGATGGCATGCGCCGATTCCAGCGCCGGAATGATGCCTTCCGTGCGAGACAGCAGCTGCAGCGCGTCCAGCGCTTCCGCATCCGTGATCGGCACATATTCGGCACGGCCCGAGTCCTTTAGATAAGCGTGCTCCGGTCCGATTCCGGGATAATCCAAGCCGGCGGAAATAGAATGAGCCGGAAGGACCTGGCCATGATCATCCTGCAGGACATAGCTTAAGGAGCCCTGGAATACGCCGTGGCGGCCCTTCGTCATGGTTGCGGCATGCTCATCTGTATCAACGCCGCGTCCCGCAGCCTCCACGCCGAGCAGACGAACGCCGTCGTCATTAACGAACGGATAGAAGATGCCCATGGCATTGCTTCCGCCGCCGACGGCAGCAACGACGTAATCCGGAAGACGGCCTTCGAGACCAAGGATCTGCTCGCGGGACTCGTCGCCAATAATCCGCTGGAAGTCGCGAACCATCATGGGATACGGATGCGGGCCTGTAGCCGAGCCTAAAATGTAGTACGTATCGTCGACATGGCTGACCCAGTAGCGCAGCGTCTCGTTGCAGGCATCCTTAAGCGTTTTTGTGCCGGAAGTGACCGGTACGACCTCGGAGCCCAGCAGATTCATCCGGAAAACGTTAAGCTGCTGGCGCTTCATATCCTCTTCGCCCATAAACACCTTGCATTCCAGTCCAAGCAGAGCCGCGATCGTAGCCGAAGCTACTCCGTGCTGGCCCGCGCCTGTTTCCGCGATGATTTTCGTTTTGCCCATTCGCTTGGCAAGAACGCCCTGGCCGATCGTGTTGTTGATTTTGTGGGCGCCCGTATGGTTCAAGTCCTCCCGCTTCAAATACACCTTGGCCCCGCCAAGCTGCTCGGTCAGCCGTTTTGCGTAATAAAGCGAAGTAGGGCGGCCGGAATAACGGTGCAGCAACTCGCGAACCTCGCGTTGAAATTCAGGGTCCTTGGAATAATGGGTATAAGCCTCTTCAAGCTCAAGCAGGGCGTTCATCAACGTCTCCGGCACATATCGGCCGCCGAACTTGCCGAATCTGCCGCTTGCATCTGGAATCTGTGTCATGATTCAATCACCTTTCTCACGAATGCTCTTATTTTGGTTATATCCTTCCGTCCATCGCTTTCTACGCCGCTCGAAACGTCAACGCCGCCCGGCGAATAGCCGCGGACGAGCTCTCCGACATTCTCTTCGCGCAAGCCGCCCGCCACGTACAAGGGCAGATCGAAACGCGCAGCCGCTTGTTTGTAGGCGTCGATGGCCTGCCAATCGAACGGCTGCCCGGTACCGCCTCCCGGTGCGTCGATCAGCACAGCATTAAGCAAGCCGCGGTATTCCTCCAGTTGGCTAACGGCGTATTCCCGCAACGAAGCGTGTTGTTCTCTTACCTGACCATCGCTTTTGCCAACGGAGAACACCCGCCAAATTCCGATGTCAGGATGTTTGTTCTTCAGCGCCCGGCAATAGTCCGGACTCTCGGAGCCATGCAGTTGGACGACTTGCAGAGGCGCTGCCGCCAGCAGTTCGTGCATCTCGGCAAGCGGCATATTGACAAATACGCCTACCGTTACCGGCGGCTTGCCTTCCGCAGCCCCAATACGTCCCGCAGCAGCAAGCAACGCAGGAGCCTCGCCGATTGACACTTGCCGCTTGCTTGGCGCAAATACAAAGCCCATCTCGTGGAAAGGAAGGCCGTCCATCGACTCGATGGTCGGCACATCCCTTAATCCGCATATTTTGATCCGTGTTGGAGAATCCGTCATCCCCGCACCGGCCCCATCAAATCCTCAACCGCGCCGCGCACGCTGCTCTGACGCATAAAATGTTCGCCGATCAATACGCCATGCGCTCCCACGGACTGGAGATAGGCCATATCAGTCGGGCCTGCAATGCCGCTTTCGCTAATGATCGTTACTCCGGCAGGCATCATGCCGATCAATCGCTCCGTTGTCCCAAGATCCGTTACGAATGTTTTAAGATTGCGGTTGTTAATGCCGATCAGTGTCGCTTTTTCCAGCGACAGAACCCGATCCAATTCCTCCTCGTCGTGGACCTCGACCAGCACATCCATTCCTAACGCCCGTGCCAGCTCGTAGAACTCCGACAATTGCTCCGTCGTCAAAATGGCTGCGATCAGCAAAATAGCATCCGCGCCGATGAGACGCGCCTCGTAAATTTGTCGATAGTCGATAATAAAATCCTTGCGCAGCAAAGGAACATTGACCGTTTGTTTGACAAGCGTCAAGAAATCGTTATGACCCTGAAAGTAATCGCGATCCGTCAAAACGGAGATGCAGTCGGTTCCTGCTTCTTCGTAAGCCCGTGCCAGACCGGCCGGCTCGAAGTCCTCCCGAATCAATCCCTTGGACGGCGATGCCTTTTTGACCTCGGCGATAAGTCCCATGCTTCTGCGGCGGCCATCGGGTCTAAGCGCTTGCTCAAAGCCGCGGCAAGCTTCCATTTCGGCAATACGTCTTTCAATATCGGATAACCAGAATCGGCCCGCCAGTTCTTCTACCTCGGCGCGTTTGGTTGTTACGATTCGCTCAAGAAACATGTGTCAACTCTCCTGTCGTTTGAATAAGCTCTTGCAGCTTGGCCTTCGCCCTGCCCTGGTCGATCACCGCTGCCGCAAGCTCCACGCCATCAGCAAGCGTAGAGGCAAGGCCGCCTACGTAGATGCAAGCTCCTGCATTGGCCAATACGATATCGCGATAAGCTCCGCGTTCATTCCCGTCGAAGATGGAACGAATAATGCCGGCGTTGACGGCTGGCTCTCCGCCCTTAACTTCGCCGATGGGATGACGGCGCAAGCCGAGTTCTTCGGGCGTAAGATCAAATGTCCTGACAACGCCGTCTCGCAGCTCCGATATTTGCGTTGGAGCGGAGATGCTGATCTCGTCCAGTCCATCGTGACTGCTGACGACCAGCGCTCGCGACAGACCTAGCTCTCCCAGCACTTCCGCAATCGTTTCGGTTCGGGTTCGATCGTACAAGCCCAACAACTGCCGATCCGCGCCTGCCGGATTCGTCAGCGGCCCCAG
Source organism: Paenibacillus sp. MY03 (assembly GCF_002165585.1). Lineage (NCBI taxonomy): Bacteria > Bacillati > Bacillota > Bacilli > Caryophanales > Paenibacillaceae > Paenibacillus > Paenibacillus sp. MY03. The sequence continues at coordinate 43,986 of NZ_MXQD01000006.1, forward strand.
CATATTAAAGATCGTGCGAATGCCTAATTCGCGGCGCGGCGCGGCGGCATGCCGGAGCGACGGATGATACAGCTGGGCGAACATGAAGCAGATGCCGATATCATGCAGACACGCGGATGCCTGTTCGGGCGTCAAGCTGATCTGAACGCCGAGAGCCTCCAATACATCGGCGCTGCCGGTCTTGCCGGACATGGCCCGGTTGCCGTGCTTCGCCACGCGTATGCCGGCTGCCGCAGCAATAATCGAGGAAGCCGTCGAAATGTTGAATTTATGAATGCCGGAGCCTCCCGTACCGCATGTATCCAGCAGTTCGCCAGAGCCGGCTTGCACATGGTTGCCATGGCTGCGCATTGTTTCGGCGAAGCCTGTAATTTCGTCCTTCGTCTCGCCTTTCATGCGCAGGGCGGTAGCAATGGCGCCGATCTGGGCCGGCGTCGCTTCTCCCTGCATAATCGTTCCCATGACCTGCGAGGCTTCCGAACGCGTCAGATGCTGGTTTCCCACGACTTTGGCCAGCGCTTCCTGGATCGTAAAGACCTTAGTCTCCATCCTAACCCCGCCCCTCTCTCGATGCAATCTCGTAATCCGAATTCACGCGCGCGCCGGATTGCTCTTGCTTGGGTAATGGCTTAGGCGATTGGCCGAAGCTGGCTTCCGCTGCGCGAATGGCTTTAAGCATTCCTTTGGCTTTGTTGATGGTCTCCATATATTCACTCTCCGGAACGGAATCCCAAACGATGCCTGCTCCGCTCTGAACATATGCTTTGCCATGCTTGAAAATAATGGTGCGAATGGTAATGCAGGTGTCCATCGTGCCGCCAAAACCCAGATATCCGATCGCTCCGGCATAGGCGCCGCGGGCTTCGTTCTCAAGCTCAGCGATGATCTCCATGGCGCGCAGCTTGGGAGCGCCCGATACGGTGCCCGCCGGCAAGCAAGAGATAAAGGCATCAAAGAAGTCTTTGTCCGGATGCAGCTTGCCGGATACGTTGGACACGATGTGCATGACGTGGGAGTAACGTTCGATCTCCATAAAGGAATCGCAGCGGACGCTGCCGAACTCCGATACGCGCCCAATATCGTTGCGACCCAGATCCACCAGCATCAGATGCTCGGCTCTTTCCTTCTCGTCGGCAAGCAGCTCGGCCTCCAGCGCCAGATCCTCCTCCGGCGTAACTCCGCGAGGGCGCGTACCGGCAATAGGTCTTGTCTCCACGCGGCCGCCGGACACTTTCACCAGCGCTTCAGGCGAAGTGCCGACAATGACCTCATCGCCCATCTTTAAATAATACATATATGGAGACGGATTCATCGTACGAAGTACACGATACACATGCAGGGGATCGACATCCGTCTCGATGCTGAATCGCTGTGACAATACCACCTGGAAAATATCGCCGGCACGGATATATTCTTTCGCCTGCTCCACATTGCCGATGAATTGTTCCTTCGTCAGATTCGACTGAACGTCTCCCAGGTCGGGATCCAACGGGTATGCTGCGGCGGGGGCCATAAATCCGATGGCCGGCGGTTGCTGCAGCCTGGCAACCAGCGCGTCAAGCTTCTGGCTCGCCTGCTCGTATGCCGATGCGATCTCCTTATCCGTCGCTCCTTCCGGAATATGAACGTTGCCCACCATCTGCAGCTGTTGCTTCAAGTGATCGAATACGACGACCTGATCGCAGAACATGAACTGCATATCGTTCATCTGCAGATCGTCGACCGAATGCGGCGGCAGCTTCTCGTAATATTGAAGAAGATCGTAGCCGAAAAATCCGATCGCGCCGCCTGTGAACGGGGGAAGCTCGGGCAGCGACGGGCTGCGGAAGGAACGAAGTTTCGCCTTGAGCAGCTCGATCGGCTTCTCCTTAAGCACGGTGCTTCTGCCGTCGTGCTCCAGCACCATCTCGCCGTTCTTGCCGTACAGCTTTAGGAAGGGATCGGTTCCGATGAACGAGTATCGCGCCCATTTGGCCCCGCCCTCCACGCTCTCCAGCAGAAATGCGTGCTCCTCCTTCGCGAAATGCTGGAACAGGCGGATCGGCGTTTCTGTGTCCGCAAGTACATATCGAACGATGGGAATCAGATTGTAAGTACCGGCCAACTGGATCACTTTGTTCAATTCATTCGTCATGGCGATCGACCTCCGTCTATAATTAGCTGCTCTCGCAGAACTTTCTTATCATATAAAAAAGCTCCTGCCGGAAGCAGGAGCGCCTAATGTAATGATAACGAAGAGATCGGAAAGCCAGACCATATCCATACGATCAACATAAAAATCAACCATTGCCGTAGTTGCGCAATGAAAGCGACAGGCATACCATGCCCCTCCGGGCACCGGCTATGACCAGTGATCGTATATGATAATATGACTCTGCTAAGCTCTGCTAAGCTCTACTCTACTCGTCTCATCTAGGCTAACTAACTGCTTCTCAATACTCATCTATGGGTTCTAATATATAACATGTCGCGTAAGGCGTCAACCCGAAACTTCAGGCATTGGCCATTAGACTTTCGACTTGGCCAGATCCGGCCGCAGCGCTTGCGCACCGCCTAAGTAAACATGATGAATCTCCTTTTGGCTCTTCTCCGTGTTTACGAGCACCATGAGGCGTACGCAACGCTCCAGACTTCCCTTTACAGGCACTTCCAGAGCGCACATCAGCGGCACGAGCTCCCAACCCGGCAGTTGTCTCACGGCTTGAGCCGGAAACGAATCGTCCAGATCCTGCGTCACCGTAATGAGCACGCTGCATATATCGGCGGGATCAATGTCGTTGCTTGACATGATCTCGCGTACCATCGTCAGCGTCGCCTCCGAGATCAGACTCGCTTCATTTGCTTCTACCGTTACAGCCCCGCGTATTCCCCGAACGCTCATCGCTGCACCTCCAATTTCAATTCTTCCACGATTTCCCTTACCCAATCTACAGGTACGTCCGACTTGATTTCTACCTTGCCAATCGCCGTCGGCACGATAAATACCATCGTTCCTTCCGCGAACTTCTTGTCATGCATCATCGCTGACATGACGGCATCCGCGTCGAAGTGCCGAGGCAAAACGACGGGTAGTCCGCAACGTTCCAGCACTCGTTTCGTTACGGTATAGACCTCTTGCGGCGCGCCGTAACGAACGCCCAGCTTCGCGGACCCGATCATGCCGATCGAGATCGCTTCGCCGTGTTGCAGCTCGTTATACCCCGCAACAGCTTCCAGGGCATGACCAATCGTATGGCCGAGGTTAAGAATGGCCCGAAGGCTGTTCTCCTTCTCGTCCTGCGAGACGACATTTGCCTTGACGCCGCATCCTTTGTACAACGCATATCCCAATGCCTCGGGATCCAGGGAGAGCAGCTTAGCCGCATTGGCATCGCACCACGCCACAAACTCGGCGTCCCAAATGAGTCCATGCTTAACAACTTCCGACAATCCGCCGGCAACGTCACGGGGCGGCAATGATTGCAGCGTCTTTAAATCGTACAATACAAATTCCGGCTGATGGAATGCTCCGATAATGTTTTTTGCAAGCGGATGGTTTACCGCCACCTTGCCTCCGACGCTGCTGTCATGCGCCAGAATAGTCGTTGGGATTTGAACGAATTTGACGCCGCGCATATAGGAAGCGGCCACGTAACCGGCCAAATCACCGACAACTCCGCCTCCCAAAGCGACGATAGCCGACTTGCGGTCCAAACCGGCTTCCAGAGCCTTCGTGACCAGCCCTTCCAGCATCTGCAGCGACTTGGAGCTCTCGCCGGCAGGTACGACAGCCGAAGCAGCTTGAAAGCCGCCTGCGGATAAATTCTGAACCAGCGCATCCAAATAATGCGGAGCGACATGCTCGTCGGTAATGATCAGCAATGGAGACTTGGCGCTGATGCCATGCTTCGCGAAGTAGGACGACGCGTCATTTAATAGCCCTTCCCCAATGTAGATGGGGTAAGAGCGCTCACCGAGTTCTACCTTAAGCTCGCGCATCATTAATAGCTCTCCAATTGTTCTTGGTAGCTCTTAAGATTCGCGCGAATCTCCTCGATGGAATCGCCGCCGAATTTCTCCAGGAAAGCCTTCGCCACTTCCCAGGCCACTACATGTTCCATGACGACGCTGGCAGCCGGTACCGCACAGCTGTCCGAACGTTCGACCTGCGCCGTGAAAGGTTCCTTCGTATCGATATCTACGCTGCGAAGCGGCTTATACAACGTCGGGATCGGCTTCATGACGCCGCGCACGACGATCTGCTCGCCGTTGGTCATGCCGCCCTCGAAACCGCCGAGCCGGTTCGTCGCGCGATGATAACCCTTATCCGCTTCGTACATGATCTCGTCATGCACCTGCGAGCCGCGCAGCTTCGCCGCTTCGAAGCCGATGCCGATCTCGCAGCCCTTGAAAGCATTGATCGACATGACCGCGCCAGCGATTCTTCCATCCAGCTTGCGGTCCCATTGTACGTGACTGCCCAAGCCGATCGGCACGCCTTCGATAATACATTCCACGATGCCGCCGATGGAATCCCCTTCTGCCTTGATCTGATCAATATACGCCGTCATCTTGTCCTCCGTGTCCTTGTCCACGACGCGAACCGACGATTCTTCCGTCAATTTGATCAACTCATCGATAGGCAAATGGTTAGCCGGCGCCTCGATCTCGCCGATGCGGATAACTTGTCCTGCCACTTTGATGCCGAATTCCGCCAACAGCTGGCGTGCAATGGCGCCGACGCCGACGCGGGCGGCCGTTTCCCTTGCACTGGAGCGTTCCAGCACGTTGCGCAGATCCTTCAGATTATATTTGAGGCCGCCATTCAGGTCGGCATGACCTGGGCGCGGACGATGCACTCTGCGCTTTTCCTCGTCGCTGCCTTCGATCGGCTCGATATTCATGACTTTGGTCCAATGCTTCCAATCGTTGTTCTGGACAATGAGCGCTACGGGTGCGCCGGTCGTCTTGCCATGGCGAACGCCGCCGACGATCTCGGCCGTGTCCTTCTCGATCTGCATTCTCCGTCCGCGGCCATGACCTTTCTGACGACGCTGCAATTGGAAATTCAACTCTTCGAAATCAAGCTTCAGATTGCTTGGCAAACCCTCTATAATAGCGGTCAACTGGGGACCGTGGGTTTCTCCTGCTGTCAAATAACGTAAACTCAAGCTAAAGCTCCTCCTTCAGCGCTAGGCCCGACTGCGCCCGCTGTCTTCTCCCTTAACATCTTTGCTCATTATAGTACAGAGGTGTAGGTTTGACAAGAAATCACAGCCTATTCCATTGACGCGTCAAAGCGTCTGTGGATTAAATTACATTTTTGTACAATAGTGGTGATTATGTTCGGCGTTATTCGGACTTGCCTGCTATATGCGGAACATACAAAAACCGCCCTTCCACTTGAGAAAGAGCGGCTTCCGATTATATGGTTCGGACAACTGCCGTTATTCAGACAGAACGTCCCTCGAGTCGCGGCCTTTCGGGAGCAGGCAGGATCGACTCGTCTACCAGACGATTGATCTGCTTGCTGTCGACGCCGATTATTTGCGCGCATTCCTGTATCGTAATAATTCCGCGTCTATATGCGGCAATTACTATACGCTTGTCCATCCACGTTCACCCTCCAAGGAGATATCCTTATCACCTAGTATAGGAGAAGTTGGAAGCTCGTATACCCTCCGTTACGTGCGACGATAGAAAAAGGTATCCGCCGTCTCGAATCCGTACTGCGCAGGCGAGAAGATTTGCTCCGTGCTGCCCACGAACAGAATGCCGCCAGGCTTAAGCGATCCCGCGAATTTATGATATAACTGATGTTTGGCTTCTTCGGTAAAATAGATCATGACGTTGCGGCAAACGATGAGGTCGAAGCCGGATTCGAACTTGTCGTAAAGCAAATTGCCCTGTTTGAACGTAACAGCCTTCTTGAGCACTTCGGAGACCGCATATGCGCCTTCCGAAGTCTTGAAATATTTGTTCCTGCTGGTCTTCGGCACATCTCGAAGCGATCGTTCCAGATAAATGCCTTCCTGCGCCTTCTGCAACACGCCCATATCGAGATCCGTAGCAAGCAGCGTCGTCCGGTCAAGCAAACCCATCTCGGAAAGGATCATCGCGATCGTATAGGGCTCCTCGCCGGTAGAGCAAGCTGCGCTCCATATTCGCGGACGCAGGCTGGCTGACGCGATCTCCGGCAGAAAAACTTTTTGCAGCACTTCCCAGCGCTGCGGATTACGCCAGAATTCCGATACGTTGATCGTCATTCGGTCCAGAAATTCATTAAGCAAGGCCCGGTTGCCTTCAATGGCTGAATAATAGTCCCCGAAAGTGGCAAAGCCGTGCTTCATTCGAAGCGTCGTCAGCCGGCGTTTCATCTGAGCTTCCTTATACTGGGACAGATCAATAGCGGTTTTGCGCTTGATCTGGGATACAAATTGCGTGAAGTCTGGATCTTCGGACATGGGAGCCTCCCAATGATGTAAAGGTAATTATCAAATCCAGGCTTGAATATGGTGCTCGAAGCTTACGAGCTCCTCAGGCCGGAAGAAGTTGGCGATTTCCCGCGTCGCGCTTTCCGGGGAATCGGATCCATGAATCAGATTCAAGTTGGTATGTACCGAAAAATCCGATCGGATCGTGCCAGGCGCCGCATCGATTGCATTTGTTTTGCCAATCATGGCACGGGTCAGCGCAACAACATTATCGCCGCTCCATACCATGGCGAATACTGGACCGGAAGTAATAAATTCGAGAAGCGGTTCGTAAAACGGCTTGCCATGATGCTCCGCATAATGTATTTCCGCCAACTCGCGGGAAACGAGCATGAATTTGGCAGCGGTAAGCTGCAGTCCCTTTCTCTCAAAGCGCCCGACGATTTCACCTATCAAGCCGCGCTGCACGCCATCGGGTTTTATCATGAGAAACGTTTGTTCCATCTGCTACCATTCCTTTCTCCATCAAGCTCGTTTAATTGGTTGTTCAAACTCGGTTGTTCGAAATTGGTCGTTCGCTTTAATAATTGCGTTTCCCGACAAAATGCGCAATGTCGATTAAATTCTTTTTCGCCGTTATGTTCGGCAATCCTTCTAAAGCTTGTAAAGACTTTGCAATATATCGATTCGCCATGGCGTCGGCAAGATCGCCGCCTTTGCTTCCGCGGATAAGCTCGATGGCACGTCTGGCATCCCCTCTGCCCTCTCGCGAGCGGATCGAGGCGATCTCGCCAAGCAACGGCTCGCGAATGCGTTCGTCGCGCAACGCCAGTATAACGGGCAGCGTAATGTTGCCCTGTCTCATATCAGAGCCCGGCGGTTTGCCGATCTGCTTCTCTGTGCCGTATAGGTCAAGGAGATCATCGCGAATCTGAAACGCCATCCCGACGTTGTAGCCGAACCGGTAAAGCGCATTCGAGACTTGCCGCTCGGCTCCTGCCGCAATTGCCCCCAGCTCGCAGCTAATCGCAATTAGCAAGGCCGTCTTCCGCCTGATACGGAGCAGGTAATTGCGAATGGATTGATCCGTGTTGAAGAAGTCGCGGATCTGCTCCATCTCGCCGATGCACATCTCGACAAGCGCTTTGGACAGCACCTGGTGAATAATAGGGTTCGGCAGCCTCGTCGCAATGGAGAGCGCCTTCCCGTGTATGTAGTCACCGGTATACATCGCAATACGGTTATCCCACTTCGCCTTGACCGTGGGCTGCCCTCTGCGCGTCTCCGCATCATCGATGACATCGTCATGGACTAAAGAAGCCATATGGATCAGCTCAAGCGGCACGGCGATTTGTTTCATGACATCCAGCTTGTACTCGCCGAATTTGCCGGACAGCAACACGAATACGGGACGAATCCTTTTGCCGCCGGCTTTGAGCAGATGGGTCGAAGATTCCGACAGAAGGGCGTGGTCATCCGATACGCTGCGCTCCAGCTCCTGCTCGATCTGATTCAGATCGCCTTTCATCTTTGCATACAATTCTAATAGTTTCATTCATTCACCTTTTGGGGGATTTGATCTTCTAGAAAAGTTAAGCTGACTTCTCCCGGCAACAGACCAAGTTCAGTCGCGTATCGGAAGTACAACTGAAGCCCTCTCTGCAGCCTCTCGTCGAAATCGTAGCGCAATGCCTGGAAGTAGATACGCCAGTAGGACTCGTCCCCTCCTAGCTGCGCGCATGCCTTCTCAACCAAATGCCCGGGATTGGCCACATTCGCCTCTCTGGTCCGAAGCATCGCGCGGTATAACGCATACACCTCTTCGCCGGCGGCTTCTATCGCTTGCCGTCTCGCGGCAACAACTGCATAGGTCATGCCAAGACCTGTCCACTCATTCCACAATTGTCCTAGATCCAACACCTGCATGCCCTGACAGTTACGAGAAGCGCGAATGGCTGGATCTCCGATCAGAAGCGCCGCATCGGCCGTCTCCAGCATGGTGTCCAAATCCGGCTCCGCAGGCAAGTATTCGGGTTCGCAGCCGTATCTCATCGTCATAATGATGCGGAGCAAGTTAACGGATGTCGCCGAGGTCGTCGTAACGGCTATGCTTGTCGGCCGCTTCTCTTCGATCGGCTGCTTCAGGAACAGCAGGATGGAATGGACCCGGCCTACCGAGCCGACGGACAGCCCGGGCAATAATATATAGTCTTGGGCGTTCGCTCCATACGAATACGATGATATGGCGGATACATCCAGCTCGCCTTGTTGCAGCATATGGTTTAGAGCGGCAGGGACTCTCGAGACCAGCTCGTAAGACAAGTCTCTGCTCTGCTCAGTCAACCCGTCGAACAAAGGCCATGCGTTCGCGTAATCAATCCTCCCGACGGCGATCCGGCGTCCCTGTGTCATGGTGTTCATCTCCCCATCTTCTGTACAAATCATGATCGATGTCTATGTTGTCCAGTACCTTGCCGACGAGGAAATCAATCATCTCTTCCATCGATTGCGGCTTGTAATAAAAGGCCGGCATCGCCGGCACGATCGTAACGCCCAGCCGTGCCAACGTTAACATATTCTCCAAATGGATCGCATGCAGAGGCGTCTCCCGCGGCACAAGCAGCAGCTTGCGTCCTTCCTTAAGCATCACGTCTGCCGCGCGTGTCATAAGATCGTCCGAGATGCCATGCGCTATGGAGGACAGCGTTCCCATGGAGCATGGCATGATCAGCATGCCCTCCACCCGGAACGATCCGCTGGCGATCGCCGCGCCGATGTCGGCGTTAGGATAAAACACGAGCCGACCCTGGCTCAGCCACTCGCCGAACCGACGTTCCAATGCGGCAGTTCGCTTGCTGGCTTCCCAGCCCAACTCTTCCTTGAGCACCCGCCAGCCCGCTTCCGTAATGACCAGATGAACCTCGTACTCATTTGCCAGAAGCTCTTCGATTAATCGAATGCCGTAGATGGCGCCGCTGGCGCCGGTAATGCCAACTACCCAGCGCCGGCGCCGCATGGCAGCTTTGCTTGAACCTTTGCCCTTCTCCATTAGCCGAACACCACCAAATCGATAAAGGCAAATGCGAACAGCACAACGCTTAGCGTGCCGTTCATGCCAAAGAATGCTGTCTGTACGCGGGACAAGTCATGCGGTCGAACCATGTAATGCTGGTAGAATAACAGCGTTACGGACAAGAGCGCGCCAAACAGATAGAGCCAACTGAGCTGCGTGCTGACGAACAGCAGGATAAAGCCGATCGCAGTAACGACGTGGAGACCGCGGGCAATCCATAACGCGCCGGCAATGCCGAAGCGAGCCGGAATGGAATGAATCCCCTCTCCCCTATCGTATTCGAAATCTTGCGTTGCATAGATAATATCGAACCCGGCGATCCACAGCGCCACGGTGCCGTACAAGAGCCACGCCGATGCCGAGAACTCTCCCGTAACGGCTACCCAGCCCCCCAGCGGGGACAATGCGATGGTCAAGCCCAGCACAATATGGCACAACCAAGTAAAACGTTTGGTATAAGAATAGATAACAAGGAAAAAGACGGCGATTGGCATCAGCTTCATCGCGATTGGCTCCAGATTGTAAGCCGCGATAAACAACAATGCGAACGAGACGATAACGAACGCCACGACCTCAACCGACTTCAGCAGACCCGCCGGAATCGCGCGGTTGCTCGTGCGAGGATTTTTTTTGTCGATGGCGGCGTCGATGACCCGGTTCAGGCTCATCGCGGCGCTTCTTGCTCCGAACATAGCAAGCGTTACCCAGCCGATCTCGCTCCAGGACGGGAGGTGGCCGTTCAAGGCGACTGATCCCAAAATAGCCCCAAGGAACGCGAACGGCAACGCGAACACCGTATGCTCGAATTTAATCATTTCCAAAATTATGCGCAGTTTGCGAATCATGACCCCTAATCAGTTCCCTTCGTTCCGATATGCAGCGCGGCAACTCCGCCGAAGAACAAATCAACCTTTGTCTTCTTCAATCCGGCTTGCTCATAAAGCGCAGTCAGGCCCTTGGAATCCGGGAATTGCTTAAGAGATTGGGGAAGCCACTGATATTCTTTGTGTTTGCCGGCCAACAGCTTGCCGAAAAGCGGCATGATTTTCTCGAAATAAAGATAATAAATGCCTTTAAAAGGCTGCCAAGTCGGCTTCGACATCTCCAGACAAACGACCAGGCCGCCCGGTTTGACGACGCGACGCATCTCCTTGAGCACCTGCAAATAATCGGGCACATTCCGAAGGCCGAAGCCAATCGTCGCGTAGTCGAAGGAATTGTCGGGGAACGGGAGCTCCATCGCGTTGCCCTTAACAAGCTTGATCGTATCCTGCAATTGAAGTTTTTTGATCTTCTCGGCGCCGACATCCAGCATATTTTGGCTGAAATCAAGACCTACGATGTTGCCATGGCCGCTTGCGCCCGCCAGATCAATCGTCCAATCGCATGTACCGCAGCAAATATCAATCGCGCTTTGTCCGCGCTGCACGTTCATCTTCTTCATGGTGAACCTGCGCCAGGCTTTATGCCGGCGAAAGCTGATTACATCGTTCATGAAATCGTATTTCGGTGCGATCGTCTCGAACAAGGCGTGAACGTGACTTTTAGAAGAATTCGTATCCACGTGATCACCTCATCTCGTTAAGTGCCGGCATGTAACCGCCAGTGTTATTCGTAAGTCCGTTAGCGATTGCCGTCAACTCTCGTATCAGCTTGTCCGACTCCAGCCTGCCGATCGCTGTTTTCAGAGCGATCAGGCCGCTCCCCAGCTTCGCGGCAAGATGCTTGCGAACATCATATTTGTGTACAAGAGTAGCAATGTAATCCTGCTCATATACACCATCGGCAAGCCGATGACGTTCTTCCTCGTTGCCTACCTGGAGAAGATGCCAATACGCCCAGCTTCTGTCGAAGCGGTTGGCGTCTTCGCTGCGCTCCAGCTCTTCGATCGCTACCTCGCAGCGCGAGATGCCGCTTAGCAGCTCCGGCCATACTCGCGACAGAGAACCTTCAAGCAAGCTGGCGAAGTGGCCGAACAGCTCGCTTTTGAGCTGCACGGCGTAGCCAAAATAATCGTCGGCGCCAAGCCTCATGCCGCGCATGCGGGAATATAAATTGACCTTCAAGCGATTGACCTCGCAGACGGCATCGCTCAGCTTTGTAATCATCCCGATCTGACCTGCCTTCGCCAGAAGCTGATAGAACCTCGCGCTGAAGTAATCGCCCGCCAGTACCTTCAGCTGCCTGGAGCGCATCTCTTTCTCCGTTTTTCTGCGCGTGTCCGTATCGATCATGTCATGCGTGTCCATCCCCATCTGAACTAGGGATACGACCGTCGTGTACAGCTCGCTATGCTCGCGGCTGTCATTCTCTTCGTTCAGAACGGCATAAAGAAGCCGCAGCCGAGGCTCGGCGGGCGGCGGCAGATCCGTATGTGTTTGTATCATATCATAATTGATGTAGCTTGATGTTAGTTCAGAAATACGGTATTTCGCCATAGATCGAAGCCTCCGGACAAGTGTAGCAGAATTGCCGCTCAATAATCTCACGCTATTATAGCACAACTTGCACCAAAGATCACATTATGCGCGCATAGCGTCCATCAATTTGCAACATCCTCCGGCTCGCCTGCTTCGGCAGGTGTTGGCAGCGCATCGGCCGAAAAACCGCTGACGGGTCCGAAGCGCGTCTCCCATGCTCGCGTAAAGCTAAGTCTGAGCCGCTGACGCCATACTTCGTCGTGCACGGGATCGGCATACGCCATGGATTGCAGCTCGTCTTCCAGCCAAGCATCGCTCCTGCGCAAGTCAATTGCCGCAAGCAATGTCTTGCGTTCTTCCCCGCGTTCGGAAATCCTGACGAGGAGCCGTTCAATATTGGTTACTTCTCTGAACGCAAGCCCGGTCAGCTTCCCGATATCCGAAAACAGGGATTGCGGACGACTCTTCCCGGGAGACACAATCAGCTCCAGCGTCAGTACGTTCCCGTTCCATTCCGCATGTCCCAGCTTCTCCCTCAGGGGCACATCCGCCAAAATATCGACCAAATTTACATTCGTCAGTCTGTTGTTTTGTTCTGGGCGCATGACCGCCACTTCGCCTTTGGCGCGAGCTCCTTCTTCGAACCAGCCCATTACTACGGTCATCGCTAGCGTAATAAGCAGTGTCGCAAGGGCTGCCGTCAGCCATCCGTTCAACCTCTGCATCTTCATCCACCTTCCGGAGAGGATCTTCCTGTTCTACCCAGTCTGCACATGCAGGAAAGAGACCATACGCATATGCTTCTCCTCTCCATTGTACGAGCATGAAGGATGTAATATTCGACTCTGCGCGACGATCTCTGTTTCCAGGCAAAAAAAAGAACCGAGGCACTGTAGGCGCTGCGATTCTTCCAGTCTAACGTATTATGCTGCGGCGAGTCATCGCCGCCTTAGGAATCGGTTTCGACCGTGCCGTATTTGGTCATTACGGTCGCCTTTCCCCGGATCTTGATTGCCGAGGTATGATCGGTAAATTGGCAGATTAGCACTTCGTTGCGATCCAGCTTCTCCGTGTGGTGAAACTTCGTATCCTGGCCACGCGTCAGTCCGATGACCTGCACGCCTTGGTCCTTCGCCTTCACAACTATGTATTCCCCAACTGTCGGTTGCTCCATGATGATCTCCTCCGCCTTTCCCGTTATAGATGTAGTTCAAAAAGTCCGCTTTTGATCACGAAGTATGCCAGGAAGCTTACTCGACATCGAATATTGAATTCAGGCGAAACTTCCGGTGCTCACGTAGCTTCCACTACGCTCCGCTCCTCAGTTTCTACCTTCATCCAATCTTCTCGGTGCTGAAAACCGAACTTTTTGAACATGTACTTTTCAAATAAAAAAACGCTCAAACGATCCGTTCGAGCGTTCCGTATTGCTGAAACATTAATTGGATACAAGATCCTTGAGCGATTTGCCCGGTTTGAAAGCCGGCATTTTGCTGGCGGCAATATCGATCTCTTCGCCCGTTTGCGGGTTGCGGCCTTTACGAGCCTGGCGTTCGCGAACCTCAAAGTTACCGAAGCCGACGAGTTGCACCTTGTCACCGCTTTGGAGAGCATCGGAAATCGCTTCGAACACGGCGTCAACCGCTTTCGTCGCATCCTTTTTGGACAGGTCGGACAATTCTGCTACTTTAGCGATCAAATCTGTTTTATTCATCTCTTCACCTCCTTAGGTATATAAAAACTTCTTATCCCTCTTATTCACCGAAAACTTCAAATATATACCTTTTGACCGAACAAACCTATAGTAATACAGCGGAAACACAATTTCAAGTGGGTAAACCCGTTTAAAGCCTATTCCGAGACAATTCTCATCTTCCTCATCCAAAAAAGACGAAAATCATGGTTTTTTTATGCAAAAGAGAGCCCTCTTTCAAGCTTCAACAGCTTGAGAGAGAGCTCTGCTTACGTTCCCGTCGCGTGATTACAGGATGATGGCGATCAAGCCGCCCGAGCCTTCGTTAATAATGCGGCCCAGCGTTTCCTGCAGCTTGTAGCGGGCATTATCCGGCATAAGGGCGATTTTGCCCTGAATGCCTTCTCTGACGATGGAGTGCAGCGAACGGCCGAAAATATCGGACTCCCATATTTTGATCGGATCGTTCTCGAAGTCTTGCATCAAGTAGCGGACAAGCTCTTCGCTCTGCTTCTCCGTGCCGATGATCGGCGCGAACTCGGACTCTACGTCGACGCGGATCATATGGATCGAAGGCGCAGTCGCTTTGAGTCTCACCCCGAATCTCGACCCTTGGCGAATGAGCTCCGGCTCGTCGAGCGCCATCTCCGCCAGCGACGGCGCTGCGATGCCGTACCCCGTCGTTTTGACCATCTCCAGCGCTTCCGCAAAGCGGTCGTATTCCCGTTTCGCATGCGAGAAGTCCTGCATAAGCTGCAGCAGGTGATCCTTGCCGCGAATTTCGACGCCGACAACCTCCATGAGAATGCGGTCGTACAACTCATCCGGGGCATACAAATCGATCTCCGCGACCCCTTGGCCCATGTTCATGCCGCTGAGGCCGGCTCGCGCGATAAAGTCGTAATCCATGAACTGCGCGACAACGCGCTCCACGTCCCTCAGCCTGCGAATATCCTTTACCGTGTCCCTTACGGAATTCTCGTAGTTGCTGCGAAGCCAGTGATTGTCGTTGAGCACCATGACCCAGCTTGGCAGATTGACGTTCACTTCATGCACGGGGAACTCGTAGAGCACCTCGCGCAGGACGGCCATGCCTTCCTCTTCGCCCATCGTGGCCACGCTTAAAGCCATAACGGGAATGTCGTATTTGGCTTGCAGCTCGCTTCGAAGCTGCTGTGTCTCATCCGACTTTGGTCTTGTAGAGTTAATAATCAGCACGAAAGGCTTGCCGACCTCTTTTAACTCCTCAATAACGCGCTCCTCGGCGACGACGTAAGAGTTTCTCGGAATTTCCGCGATGGAACCGTCCGTTGTAACGACGACACCCAGCGTGGAATGTTCCTGAATGACCTTCCGCGTGCCGATCTCGGCAGCTTCCTGGAACGGGATCGGCTCCTCGAACCAAGGGGTTGTAATCATGCGAGGACCGTTCTCGTCCTCATATCCTTTTGCTCCTTCCACAGCATACCCGACGCAATCGACAAGCCTGACGTTTACGTCGAGCCCTTCTGCGACCTTGAGCTGCACGGCCTGATTCGGCACGAATTTTGGCTCTGTCGTCATGATCGTTTTGCCCGCGGCGCTTTGCGGCAGTTCGTCGACGGCCCGAATACGGTCCGATTCGTTCACGATGTTGGGAAGCACGACCGTCTCCATGAACCTCTTAATGAAGGTTGATTTGCCCGTCCGGACCGCGCCTACCACACCGAGGTAAATATCCCCGCCGGTACGTTCGGCTATGTCCTTGAAAATGTCTACTTTCTCCACTGAATATCCCCTCCCAATTGATTTTCCGGTTCGCCGCCTTCCACCGGACAAGAGGGCAGGCCAGCGACGCAACTCGTACATGCTTTCGGACTATTAACATCTTATGTTGGGACTGTCCAATTATGCCGTTTTCCTTCTACGAAATCTTTTTTCCCGTTGTTGCCTGCGCCAGCTTCCCTTCCAAATGCGAGAACATCCTATCCAAGATTGAAATATATGAACCATGTAAGAAAACTATGACGGAAGGCAGCGGCGGCATGCAAAAAAAATTCCCTCGCAGGCATAAGCCCGCAAGGGAATTGATGTAAAGCGGTTAAGGCTGAATAGCGACAGGCTCGCCTTCAACAAGCTTGTAAGCCGGCGATTTGACGGGAACATAATCCGAAGAATCCACAAGCAGCGTTCTCAAATCTATGTTTTCTTCGTAGGAAGCTTCGCCGTTCCTCTCCAAAAGCTGCATAATATCAATGCCGTAATCCGTAAATACGGTGCCGTCTTCATCCACGATCGCCCTCTGGGTTGTACCGGAGTACACGCTCGTAATGATCGGCTCCTTTTGCTTCAGCTTGCCGTAATCGATCTCATAGAACCCGGGATAGATAGAATCGCCCTTAGGCACGGCGGTATTCTCTTTTATGTACGCATTCACCCAGTTCTGAATGTCGTTGATTCGCTGCGACGTGACGATATCCATCAGCTTTACGCGCGGTTCCGTCTCTTCATCGAGAATCAGAAAATAATAATGTCCTCCGCCTTCGAACGAAGCGGCGGGAACGTCGCTTATGTATCCTTTTGCTTGCAGCTTGCCGAAGTCGATCAAATATTTTTCGTAGACGGGTACCGACTGGGAGCTGTTCTTGATAGGAAGCAGTTGCAGATCGTCATAATACTGATCAATGGCACCCTGCACGTTGCGAATGGCTTCTTTGGGCGCCACCTTCCCCTTCAAGCGCTCCTTGGGATACATACATCCGCTAAGAGACAGAGCGACAAGCACGGTCGCCAAACAAACGAACGCCGCGCGGATCCAAAGTTTGCCGCGCATCGCTTGCGCGGCTTTTGTTGCCGTATCCATCGTTAAATGCTCCTCCTTGCTACCATAGCTCATCTTCTAATTCCTTCTGTCTGGCCAATTGCCTTGCTACAGCAGCTTTAAGCGGATCAAGCGGCAGGTCGACCTCCACTCGGCCAGTTACCCTAGTCTGGC
This sequence comes from Paenibacillus sp. MY03, assembly GCF_002165585.1. Classification (NCBI taxonomy): domain Bacteria; kingdom Bacillati; phylum Bacillota; class Bacilli; order Caryophanales; family Paenibacillaceae; genus Paenibacillus; species Paenibacillus sp. MY03. Next base: position 60,559 of record NZ_MXQD01000006.1, read on the forward strand.
AGGACAGACGAATTCCTTTTTCGTCCAGCCCGGCCAGCTTGCGCCGCTCAACGTCGCCGATAGGCTGCAGCTCGCTGCCGGGTCGGACGGTTACCTTGCACATAAAGCATGCAGCCTTGCCGCCGCAACGGGTCGCGATAGCTATGCCGGCGCGCTTGGAAGCATCCAGCACGCTTGTTCCTCGCCTTACACGAACGGACTTGCCGCTGGGCCAGAAGACGACTTCAGCATCCATTGCTCTTCACCTGCTTCCGATTGACCTAACCAGCCATGTACCTCGCCGATCGCGTGCGGACTAAACGTGTTTCTGTCCTCGATCGCGGCCAATGCCCCTTGATGCCGGGTTGGGTTAGCGGCATAGGCTTCGGTAATCATCCTGACACGATCCGGCCGTCCTCTCAACGCGTTGAACCATAGCTCATGCGCTAGCGGAACGACTACGGCGGCAGGGAGACCTTCCTCCACCATTACGGGAAAACCATTAGGTATCAGTACTTGCCGCACTTCCGTCCAATAAGAGCATTGGAAGGCCGAGACACGAAATCCGCTGACCAATTCCACGCGTACGCCTTCCAGTTCATAATGACTGAGTGTGGATCGATAGATCGCCGTTTCGCTGTATGCCGCTTCGTCGACCGCGAACGGCCGCAACCGTTCATGGAGCTCCTGGCTGTCTTCTTCGTCGCAATACAGATCGAGGTCACGCGGTTTGGCGGGCAGCGACAGGCCTCTGAGCAACAGCCCCGCACTGCCCCCTACGACCCACTTTTCGTTTCCCGCAAGCCTGATAATGGCAGCCAGCGCCTTCTTGATTTCTGCCTTTTCCGTCATAGCTGCACATCCTTCGAACTAGTCAATTCTGTATGTCAGAAATACGTTTTGTTCATGGCCGCGATCCGGCCGGCTCCATCCTTTACAATGGCCTGGCAGCCCAAGCGGAATCCTTCCTCGAATTCCTCCGGCTCCAACCGGTCCCACTCTTCGTCGGTTACGTCTTCAAGATACTCCAATCCCTCCGTGACAAGGCAACGGCATCTTGCGCAAGTGCCCCGAGTACAAGAAAAACTGAAGTCAACGCCGTGTTTCATCGCGTGATCCAGCAACGACAGCCCGGATTCCGCTTCCACTTCTTTCGTTATCGTTCTACCCTTAAGTTCAATCATTACGTTACGCGTCCTTTCTCCCGCCAGCTCTTCATTCCTTATGTAGATGCTTCAAGTACAAGTTCAAAAAGTTCGGTTTTTAGCACCGAGAAGATGGGACGAAAGTAGAAACTGAGGAGCGGAGCGTAATGGAAGCTACGTGAGCACCGGAAGTTTCGCTTGCGTTCCATATTCGATGTCGAGTATGCTTCTTGGCCTACTTCGTGATCAAAAGCGGACTTTTTGAACAACCTCTTTTAGATAATAGAAAAGAAACCATAAATAAAACCGAATACGAGCAATATAAAGGCGACAATCGACAGAACAAGCTTTACGACGCCTTTGGTCTTTACCCGGGCAAACGTAATCACGAACGCTGCCAGCGCCATCAAGCCGATGCCGATAAACGACACCCACATCTTTGTCATTGCATCCATTGTATGACCATTCTCCTAATCTGCTTCGATATCATCCTCATCCATTATAACACCCGTCATAAGTCGGCGCACATGTTACCCTGTCCGCAATTCTGACAAAAATGAGACAAAAAGCCATGGCAAGGCCCCTGTGACCCGAGAGATCGTCTCTCGCAGGAGCTTCCATGGCTTTGACCTACACTACTTTTTGAGCATCATCTTGACTAAAGATTCCATGCTCGACGGATTCATTCCGCTCGCTTTAACGGCTTTCACGATATCGTTCACGGTCGATTCCGGCACTTTTATTTTTGCCATGTCGGCGACTTGCTTTACCAGTTTGCGCAGCTCCGCTTCATTTTGGAGCGTGTTTGCATCTACGCCGCTTGCCAGCTTTTTGACCGCATTTTCCGAGATGTTTTTGCCCGTTTTTTTGTTGATGGCGCCGAGCACATCTTTGGGAATTCCTTTGGACAATGACTTCACCCTCCTCATGTGTTGCGCTCATGACATCATATGAGAGGGGATAACAAGTGGTGTAGGCGGCAAGCTACGCAAGCGGTTCGATCTCGTGCGTCTTTAGCCGTCCCATCAGCTCGCCGACGGCGTCCTCAGGCGATTTGCCCTGGAATAACACCGCGTAAAGCTGAGTCGAAATAGGCATCTCCACATGATATTGCTTGGACAATTCGTATGCGGCCCGTGTCGTGCGAACGCCTTCGACGACCATGCCCATTCTCTGCAGCACATCCTCGAGCGGCGAACCATCGGCAAGCATGGAGCCTGCGCGCCAATTACGACTATGCGTGCTTGTACAGGTTACGACCAGGTCGCCAACGCCTGCCAAGCCGGCGAATGTCAGCGGATTGGCCCCCATTGCAGCGCCCAGTCTTCCAATCTCCGCAAGGCCGCGTGTTAGAAGGGCGGCTTTTGCATTGTCCCCGAACCGGAGTCCGTCCGACAGTCCAGCTCCCAGAGCAATAATGTTTTTGATTGCTCCGGCGACCTCCACTCCCACAACGTCTGAGTTCGTATAGACGCGGAATGCATTGTTCATGAACGCATCTTGAGCCCGCTCTGCCTTATCCGACTCTTCTGAAGCGACTACGACGGTTGTCGGCTGCTTTCGAATGACTTCTTCGGCGTGGCTCGGACCGGACAAGACGACGATCGACGACTGCGGACGTCCCAGTTCCTCCGCCAGCACGGAAGACATCCTCTTTAGCGTATCGGTCTCGAAACCTTTTGTCGCATGAACAATTAGCGTGTCCTTGCCTAGATAAGGAGACGCTTGCCCAGCCACCTGGCGCATCGCGCCGGAAGGAGCCACAAACAATGCAAGCTCCGCGCCCGCAAGCGCCGTTTCCATGTCGGTTGTTGCCGTAAGACCGACCGGCAGCTCCGCATCAGACAAATATTTGGCGTTTCGTCTAGTCGCATTAATTTCTTTAGCCTGCTCCTCGTTTCGAGTCCACAAGCTGACCTTAAATCCATTGGAAGCAAGCACAGACGCAAGCGCCGTACCCCAGCTTCCCGCAACCAATACAGCGGCTTTACGCACTCCTGGTGAGCTCTCGTTGATCGTCATGTCCTTCAAGCCTCCTTCTTAGCACCAAGCTTGTTCTCCGTCCCTTGCGCCAGCTTTACGATATTTGTACGATGACGCAGGAAGGAGAATGCGCAAATCGCCAACGCTCCTGCAAGCAGAGGCCAGGAAAAGTCCAGCCAAATAATGAACAGCGGCGTCAGAGCCGCAAAAATAAGCGAGCCAAGCGACACGTAGCGGGTAATCGCTATGATGCCGATGGCCACGATGCCGGCATACAGAGCAGGGAAAAACGCCAGCGTCGCGATGACGCCGACTGCCGTCGCAATCCCTTTGCCTCCTTTAAAGCGGAACCAGATCGGCCAGTTGTGGCCGATAATGGCCGCAAGGCCGCATAGAACGGGCGTCCAGGCTCCATCGCTAAGCGCGTACCCGATGGCGATTGCCGCAATGCCTTTGGCAATGTCGAGCAAGAAGACAAGAATGCCAGGCCCTTTGCCCAGCACGCGAAGCGTATTGGTCGCGCCGGCATTGCCGCTGCCGTGCTGCCGGATGTCGATTCCCTTGACCAACCTGGCGATAACGATGCTAAATGATACCGAACCTAACAAATAGCTAAGTACAACCGCGATAATATCAAACACCGATTCCATTCTCCCCTAGTCTTCGTCGGATTTGCGACGCGTGTAGATACGCACCGGCGTTCCTTCGAAATCGAATGCTGCGCGAATCTTGTTTTCCAGATAACGCTCGTACGAAAAGTGCATAAGCTCAGGATCGTTAACGAAACAGACGATCGTCGGAGGTTTCGTCGATACTTGCGTCACGTAATTAATACGCAAACGCTTGCCCTTATCCGATGGCGGAGGATTAATCGCTACCGCGTCGGAAACAACATCGTTAAGCAGATGCGTCTGAATACGAAGAGCATGCTGCTCCGACACATGATTAACGACCGGCAAAAGCTTATGTAAACGCTGTTTCGTCAGTGCGGACAGAAAAACGACCGGCGCATATGTCATAAACAGGAAGTGGTCGCGAATGCTCTGCGTGAAATGCTGCATCGTCTTGTCGCTTTTATCAACGATATCCCACTTGTTTACGACAAATACCGAGGCTTTGCCTGCCTCATGGGCATAGCCGGCAATATGCTTGTCCTGCTCGATAATGCCTTCTTCTCCATTGATAAGCACTAGCACCACATCCGCTCGCTCAATAGCTTTCATCGCGCGCATTACGCTGTACTTCTCCGTGGATTCGTACACCTTGCCGCGCTTGCGCATGCCTGCCGTATCGATCAGCACGTAACGCTGGCCATCATGCTCAAACGGCGTATCGATGGCGTCGCGGGTCGTACCCGCCACGTTGCTTACGATAACGCGGTCTTCCCCGAGAAGCGCATTGACTAGCGAGGACTTGCCGACGTTAGGACGTCCGATCAACGCCACTCGTATTACATCCTCATCGTAGCCGTCGTCTTCCAGCTCGGGGAGCAGATCTGTTGCCGCATCCAGCAGATCGCCGATCCCGATGCCATGCGAACCGGAAATCGCAATCGGTTGACCGAAGCCCAGACCATAAAATTCGTAAACGTCATCCATCCGATTCTCGTTGTCCACCTTGTTAACGGCAACAACGACGGGCTTGCGCGAACGGAACAGCATCTGCGAGACTTCTTCGTCCGAATGCGTAAGTCCGGTCTTGGCATCCACCATGAAAATAATAACATCCGCTTCCTCGATAGCCAGCTCGGCCTGCATGCGGACGGACTTCATAATTTCGTCTTCGCCATCTATCTCGATGCCGCCGGTGTCCACAATGCTGAACGGCTTGCCGTTCCATTCTCCCGTGCCGTACAGACGGTCGCGGGTTACTCCCGGCTTGTCCTCAACAATTGCCAGCCGATCGCCGATGACTCTGTTGAATATGGTCGACTTCCCCACATTCGGTCGTCCGACGATGGCAATAACGGGTCTAGCCATAGTAGGTTTTCAACTCCTTAAAAGTTTGCGAAGCAAACTTACTTCGTAAGCATCGTTTCACAAGTCAAAATTCTCACGTTACTCATCATAGCAAAAAAGTACGCTCTTGGCTAACATTTCATATTACCGATGGTTCACCAGGATGATGGAGCCGTTTTTTAAATCATGTGCGCTCGCATCCAAAATTTTTTCCAGCAAAAAGGACGTTGCCTGCAGTTCCGTCTCATCCCGAGCAATAAAGATCGGCGCTCCGCCCGCCACGGCATCGCTTCTGACCGATACTACGGCTATAATCTCAGCTATGGGAATCACCCTCCAACTGGTTGACTTGCGCTTCCGTCGGCATGCGTACTGCCGATTCCATAATTGGCACTCGTTTAATGATCTCGACACCTTTGCCCCGCTCTCGATCTTGCGGGATGAGGAATACCGCCAGTCTGCCGTCCTTCATATCCAGCTTCGCCATGGGAATGAGGGCCGGCTCACCGTCATCCCGGTAGACGCCTAGTATAGTCGCCAGATCATACAGAATGGCTTGTCTTTGGCCGAGATTGGTCAACGTGACCTTGGCGTTGGGATTACGGGGCGTCAGCACAAAACCGATACCCCGCTCCGCGATAATCTGCTGATTTTCCTTCAAGCCTACATTCATGATGTAGATATCGTCCACAAAGAGATCCGGACCGTCCATTTTAACCGCAGCGATCTTGACCCCTGCTATATGATCTATCGAGCGGCCCGACTTCAGTTTCATAACAATGATAAGCGACAGGACTCCGGCTCCTAATCCATACCAGAAACTAAGCAGGATCGCGAACAAGCTGGTGACGAGAGCCGACATAATGACCAAATAATTGCGTCCTTCAAAAACCATGGCTATTCCTTCTATATAAGTAGAACCTCTGCTGACCAGCTCCATACTATCGATCTTCGTTAACGTCTCACGTTCCATCTTGCGTACATCCCGAAATTGCTGTGCAGCAAGCGTCAGGAAAGTGATCGCCGTATAATCCTTGTTAAACAATGCCGGGACAGCAACCGCTCCAAGCGCTGCAGCGATTACCCCTAAGGAGATATGGATAATTCTGCCGTGAGGGTAAGTGGGATATTGCCGATAATCCGTCTTCAGCATAAGTAATCTGGCGATAATGCCGAATGCGATACCCAACAGCACACCCGTTAAATGGCGATTCTGTTCCATATAGTAAAGCATGCCTTTACTCTCCTCCTTTACCCGGCCTGCTCATCGTCCGGACCATAATGGCTGCCGATCGCTTAACGCCATAAACAGCAAGCGAGCATCCAAAGGCTGCGGATGCGGCAATGCTCAATGAATCCCACCATTGGATAGAACCAACAGCCGCCTTATAAACTCCGTGATCCAGCCAAGCGCATATGATTTCGCCCAGCACGCTTCCCCATAACAATGCTCCGCATTGATATCGGATATTGAGTGTGAACAATGGGCACAACAAGCCGCAAAATAGCGAAGCATTCCAGGCCGGCTCCAGCCAGTACAATACGGGATCATGCGTGTACAGGCTTCGAATGCTACCCCAAATAATCGACAACATGAGTGCGCACAACATCAAATAACTTCTCTGTCCTTTATTGGCGTTATTCGCCAGCGCTAGCAGACTCCCTGCTAACAAAACAGCGATGATGACATGAATTCGCACCGTAGGCAATGACTCCGGAAATGGGGACCACCAGTACCCCGTATAAGCGGCAATCGCAACCGCTATCCCCAGCACAATAACACCTAACGTTCCTAGTCTAGGCGCCAAGTAAGGCTTCCACCCTGTCGCAAATAAAATAACGATGATTACGCTTAACCAGATGGTAACATAACCGGGAATCATAAGTTCTCACCTCTTATATTCCCTATTATGACCTAAAGCAAAGAGGCTATTCCCGTTTGCAACGGGAATAGCCTCTTCTAGTGGTAAGTCATTGAACTGAAATGACGCCGCAAGTTTTACTTAAGTTTGCTGAGTTTGTCGCCGAAGCGCTCGCCCAGGGAGTAGCTCATGCTGGAGCTATTAAGGCTGACGTTAGGATTGTTGATCTCTTCCATCTTAGGAGCACGAGGTGCGCGCGGTCCGCGATCACGATCTTGTCTTGGAGCTGCTTCTGATTGTTCAGGAGCCTCTTCCGTTTCTTTGATGCTCAGGGATACGCGCTTCTCGGCAGGATTGAAGTCAAGAACCTTCGCCTTCACTTCTTGGCCTTCCTTAAGAACCTCGAATGGTGTCGCAACATGGCGGTGAGCGATCTGGGAAATATGAACCAGACCTTCTACGCCCGGAGCAATCTCAACGAATGCGCCGAATGTTACGATACGGCGAACCGTACCCGTTACAATATCGCCAATGTTGAATTGGCCTGCAGCGGAATCCCAAGGACCTGGTTGAGCCGCTTTGATGCTGAGGCTGATTTTGCCTGCGGACGGATCTACTTTAAGTACTTTGACTCGTACCGATTGTCCTTCGGATACAACATCCTTAGGATGAGCGACATGCTGCCATGACAGCTCGGATACGTGAACAAGACCGTCGATGCCGCCGATATCTACAAATGCGCCGAACGGAGTCAGGCGTTGAACCGTACCCTCAAGCTCTTGGCCCACTTCAAGGTTGTTCATGATTTGCAGTTTGTTTTGTTCGAATTCCGCGTCCAATACTTCCTTCTGGGACAAAATCACTTTTTTGTTTTCAAGATCCAGTTCCTTCACTTTAACGCGAAGCGTACGACCTTTGTAGTCGCTGAAGTCTTCGACGAAGTGACGCTCAACCATGGATGCAGGAATAAATCCGCGAACGCCAACGTCCGCAACAAGTCCGCCTTTAACCACGTCGGCAACCGTTACTTCGAAGATCTCGCCGCTCTCGAAACGTGCTTGGATCTCTTCCCAGCCCTTAGCGGAATCCACAAGTTTCTTGGACAACACAAGGCTTTCTTTGTTGTCGTCGATGCTTACGACTTTCAGTTCAACTTCTTGACCGACTTGAACCGCATCGCCTGCGTTCTCAAGTTGTACGGAAGAAAGTTCGCGAAGCGGAATAACACCGTCATATTTATATCCAAGGCTTACGTAAGCTTGGTTATCTTCGATTTTGACGATTGTACCCTTGACGGAGTCGCCTTTCTTCAAAGAAACGAAATTATCCATTGCGTCCTGGCTCACTTCCTCCGCAACGGTTTCTTGCACATTGATCTCTTCTGACATTGAAATAACCTCCTCAGTTCTAACCCCAACTTTATTTAAACCCGGCGCCGATCTCTCAGGCAACCGGCATTTAAAACATCTTAACGATTCTGTGCTGCGAGCTGGCCGATGCGTTCCATGACAGCATCCGTTACCTGCTCGAGCATATCCGGAGATGATTCGTGAATGATAGCTGTAAGATCAAGCGGCTCTCCGTAACAGACCCTTGTCTTGCGAAATAATCGATAGCCGCCAACGATTGCAACCGGAACGATGGTCGCCCCGCTTCGAACGGCAATCATTGCCGCGCCTTTTTTTGCTGCGCCAGGCGTCTTGCGCGATCCCTCCGGAAATATCCCGAGGACGTTGCCTTCCTTAAGCAAGGTAATGGCCGACTTGATTGCATCCTTGCTGACGCCTCCGCGTTTTACCGGGAAAGCACCGAACGCACGGATTAAGGGTCCGAACACAGGCACCTTAAACAATTCTTCCTTCGCCATGAAGTTAACCTTGCGCGGCACCAATACGCCGATTGTAGGCGGATCCAGATTGCTGATATGATTGGATGCGAGAATGACGGGGCCATCCTTCGGGATATGATGCAATCCCCTGGCTTCCAATCGGAACAACAGCCGATACAGCACTCGGAGCAAAAAGCGGAATAAGAGGTATAACATAGTTTACTTCGCCTCCGCCAATTTGGTTCTGCTCAATCGTACGATGGTTGCAACAACTTCGTCGATCGTCATTCCGCTGCTGTCCAGTTCGATAGCATCGGAGGCTTGGATCAATGGTGCAATCTCGCGGCTGGCATCCAGCCTGTCCCGCTCCGCGATCTCGGCTTCCAGTTGCTCTAACGGTACAACATCAACGCCGCTCAATTCCCTGTGCCTGCGGCTCGCACGTTCCCTTACCGATGCGGTAAGGAAAATTTTCAGCTCGGCATTAGGCAATACATGAGATCCGATATCCCGGCCATCCATGACGACTCCCTTGCGCTCCGCAAGTTCCCGCTGCATGCGGCCCAGCACTTCCCTGACGATTCCGCTGGCTGCGAAATGCGAAACCTGCCTCGTCACGTCCATGGAACGAATCTTATCCGTCACTTCTTCGTCGTCTACAAAAACGGATTGCCCGCTCTCTCCGGGTTCCAGCCGAATTCGGATGTCTTTCATCAGCTTGCCCAGCTGCTCTTGCTCGTTCGCCGCAATCGCCAAGCGCTGCGCGCTGTACGTTACGGCCCGGTACATCGCGCCGGTATCGATGTACACATACCCTAATTGCCCGGCGACCAACCTGGCAACCGTGCTCTTGCCCGCGCCTGCCGGCCCGTCAATCGCAATATTAATGCGGTCGCTGTCGCCATCTTGCTGCGCCACTTGCGGTCTACCTCCTTTGAATCAGGACGGCCTCTCCTCTCCGAGTCCGGCCAAGGCCGGCGTTCAAAGAAAAAGCAGGCATTGCCTGCGAACGTGAAAATTATACCACACTATGCCTCGATATGCAAAAGAGAAGCGCTAGTTCAGGCGGGTTCCTTCCCACCGATCAGCGCTTGACAGGACGAGTCTAATGTAGTCGTTTTGGATGGCCAGCTGAGCCAAAAGAAGGGCGACAAGCAAGATTACGATGACTTTAATCAGCCTCCGGCTGACTACGTCGAGCCAGTTGACGAGCCGCTTCGGGGTTATGGCGTTAACCTGTTTTTTTAGTGTCATGGGAACATCTCCAACTTTAAGTGTTATGGATATGTTCCCACGCAGTCACTCTATTATTCATCGATTCCGATATTCCAGCTGCTTCTCGAAGCAGAAACGGATAATTTTTTGACGTTCGGAGTCGCTGATGCTGAGATACTTGATCATGACCTGCTTACGGCCGGATTCCAGCACGTTGACCCTGATGACCTCCGCTGTAAAGGAGACATGTTCAATCATGCCATTTTTGTACGGCACAAGCAGCCAGCACTCCAATACGTTCTCGCTTTGCAATCCCCGCTTTCCGTCGCATACAAAGGAGATGCCCCCGCCGCCAACATCGTCCGTCCTGCATAGGAAACGCTCGTGACTGCCGACCTTGACCGCAAGTTCCAGCTCCGCGGGAACCCGAAGGAAGCTTCTGCGTTGCACCTTCGTCATTTTATCCGGGTCGGGACGAAGAATTTTGACTAATCTCACTGCGCCGTCTTCCTTGAAACCGATGACATGCGAGTCAAAAAAATGTTTTACGCCTTCGGGCGACAGGAAATAAACCGACATCTCGTCCCCAAGGAACAATCTTTTCAACCGTCCCGACTTCTCATTAAGCGGATATTCGATCAGAAGCCCGCTCTCGTCCTCGTCGGCAATTCTAGAGCGGTATTCCTGCGCAGCCTCCGCCTCATCGGAAGAAGCGATCTGATAGTATAACATCCCGTTAACTTTTGGCAACAAATTGTTTCCCTCCCATATATCAGCCATTATAGCATGCCGATATAAGGGGAGCCATAACGAGATTTGCGCCGTTCGACTTACGATTTTGTCGTTTTTTCGTCTTCCATGGTCATTTGCTCAATCGTTTCCTCTATCCCGTTTAGAGCATTGATATAAATTTTGTACATGGAGCCGTTTATGGCGCCGGTATACTCATAGCACAATACTTCCTCGCCCATCTCGTTCTCGATCAAAGCCAACTGCTCGCTTTTTACTTTCAAGTTGGGGTTGATCGCTTTTCGAGCTTCTTCTTTGGTCATAATGGGACTTGGAAGCTCGCGGGTATGATGCTCATATACATAATCGTTGGCTTGCAGCCCCATCGTTTCTCCATTGTCGAGCGCTACTTTCACCGTCACCTTCTCGGGATAGATCAACACTCCGTTCTGAACGCCAACATACGTAAAGCTTCCGGAATTCCCATACATATCATAACTTACCGCCTTCATCCCTTTGAAGCCGAACTCATCGAGGAATTTGTCGGCGGAAGCTTTCGCTTGCTCGAAGTTGATCGCTTTGGCACCAAGCTCGCGGTTTTTCATCATCCATAACAGTTGACCGCCCTTTTGCGTAAAATCCATTTGGACTTTTTTACCAGCATCATCGACATTCGCTACAGCAGAATACGAAGCATACTCCGAGCCTTGCCCATTTTCGCTTACCTCGACCGAAGCCTCGTCAACCTTCATGAACTTTGCAGCTTTGCGCTTCACATCCTCGGGCTTAACGAACTCGCCGCCTAACATCTTGATGGTCCGTTTCTCGTACATGTGGCTTACGGAAGGCCCCCAGTTCAGCTCTGGATAAGCTCCGACCTTCTCGTTCATGGACCTGAGACCGTCGACGATTACGTTAGCGCCGCTTCCCTGATCGGCCGCAATGGCAACCTCGACGTCCATCCAACGCAAATTATTGGTCAGCACATCCGCCTGCATATGATCCAGATCTTTGGATATTTCATTCGATTTGTCATATAGCGCTTTGAGCGTTTTGAATTCCTCGTCCGTCAATGGATTTTTGGTCAAGTCGCGAACTGCTGTCTTATAAGCGAAGTTCGAGATATGCGACAGAAAATCCTCTGCTTCCGTAAACGGAAGATAGGATAGCGGCAACTGGCTGATCTCATTCTGTGCCTGGCTCGTCAATCTCCAGGCGTTGATCAAGCCTTTGCGATGATACCCCATTGAAGTAGAGTTGACAGCCAGCGTATTGCCGAGCTGCTCATGGAGCTTGTCCATATGGAACGCGAGATTGTGGAACGCCCGCTGATATTGATTCTCCGCTTTGATTAGAATTGAATTTTTCTCCTGATGCTCCTGATACCCCCAATACACCGCGCCGATCAATAAAATCGTAACAAAGGGGAACATAATGGAACTAAGTCTTCGATACATGCAAAAAGCTCCTTTCGGGTAGCCAAACTTGTCCATAGTTTGGATTACCAAAAGAAGCTTTATGCAAGGTTGTTAAAAAAACCGCTTTTGATCACGAAGTAATCCTCCGGAGCTTAATCGACGTCGAATATTGCATTCAAAACCCCGGATGTTCTTCGATGTCGAGATCGTCGGCGTTGTTGCAGATGCATTGCTTAAAACCCGTATCGATGAAATCCTTGTCCCGTCTTCCCCGCAATACGAATTTCTCGCCGCATACATTGCAGCGAATCGTCACTTTCACTCTTGCTTCCATGCCTGCTTCCTCCTGCTAACTTTTGAACTGCTTCATATTTAGCAACAGTATGGACAAGTCTGTCAGGATTTAACCTCTTCTTCTCTGGTGACAAGCCTGAACGGCGACTTCGCGTTGGCGGAATTCATCTTGTGCAGGCCCCATGCCCAGAGCCCGATCATAAACGGCACAATGACCCAAATCCAGTTCTGCTCCACGGACATGAGGATGAGATCATAAAACCCGTGAAGCAGGAATGGCAGCGCGAACGAGATGGAAAGAAATAATTTCATCTTCTTGCGGGTTCCCGCAAATTTGGCTTTGCCCAAATAATAGCCCATCATGACGCCAAACAGAGCATGTCCCGACACCGGCAGCATGGCACGGGCCAGCAACGATCCGAATGATGACGGCGTATAAATCGCGTACAATACATTCTCCAGCGTGGCGAAACCAAGCGAGATGGATGCCGCGTACAGAATGCCATCGTATGGCTCGTCGAATTCGGTATGATTATAGATGACGTGGTACAGGATGAACCACTTCAGAAATTCCTCGACTGCTGCGGAATGGATAAATGAAGCAACAAACGTCCCGTTGCCCAGCCAAATTTCCAATCCACGCTGTACCACCATGATCGGCACAACGACCAGCACGCCGAGTACGAACATCCGTACGACAATATGAATCGGTTCCGCCTCGTATTTGTCCCTCAGGTACAAGTACGTAAGGAGAGAGATGCCCGGCGCGATCGCGGCAGCCAATATGGAGAATAACAGCATGACTTCCCTGCTTTCTTTACACCCACCCGCGGAAACGAACCGCTTCCGCCATCTTCCGGACGCCTGACATATAAGCAGCGAGCCGCATATCGACCTTGCGAGTCTGGTGGATTTCGTATACGTTCTCAAATCCGCGAATCATCATCAGCTTAAGCTTGTTGTCGATCTCGGATTCATCCCAATAATAACCTTGATTGTTCTGGACCCACTCGAAGTAGGAAACAATTACCCCGCCGGCGCTTGCCAACACGTCCGGAATAAGCAAAATGCCCCTTTCCGTTACAATCCGCGTAGCCTCCAGCGTCGTTGGGCCGTTGGCTGCTTCGACGATGATGGAGGCGCCGATTCGGGCTGCGTTCGCCTCCGTAATCTGATTCTCGATCGCTGCCGGTACGAGCACGTCGCATGGCAGCTCAAGCAGCTCCTCGTTCGAGATCGTCTTCGGGAACAGATTGGTGACATTGCCAAAGGAATCGCGCCGATCAAGCAGATGCGGAATATCCAGTCCTTCTTTATTATACAACGCTCCATTGACATCCGAAATACCAATTACTGCTGCGCCGCTCTCATGCAAGAATTTGGCAAGGTAGCTTCCCGCGTTGCCGAACCCTTGAATGACGATCCTGGCGCCTTCCAGCGGAATTCCCTTGAGACGCAACGCTTCGTGAATCATGATGACGACGCCCCGCGCTGTCGCAGTCTCCCTGCCTTTGGAGCCTCCCAGCACGATAGGCTTGCCCGTAATAAAGCCAGGCGAATCGAATTCCCGAATCCGGCTGTATTCATCCAACATCCAGGCCATAATCTGAGAATTCGTCATGACATCAGGGGCTGGAATATCCTTGGTTGGTCCTACAATCTGGCTGACGGCTCGCACATAACCCCGGCTAAGCCGTTCCAATTCGCGGAATGACATTTTCCGGGGATCGCAAATGACTCCTCCTTTACCGCCGCCATACGGCAAGTCGGCAATTCCGCATTTGAGACTCATCCAAATGGACAGCGCTTTGACTTCCTTCTCCGTAACAGCCGGATGGAAGCGGACGCCTCCTTTAGTGGGACCAACGGCATCATTATGCTGAGAACGGTACCCGGTAAACACTTTCGTCGTCCCATCATCCATGCGTACGGGAATTCGTACAGTCAATAGTCGAATGGGCTCCTTCAGCAGTTCTATCATGTCATCGCCGTATCCGAGTCTGCGCAGAGCTTGCTCGATCACAACCTGAGTCGAATGCAATACATCGTTCATCATTATCCCATCCTGTTCTTCGGCCATAGTTTTCTTTAAGTATGAGCATGGCAAAGCAGCCCTATTCTGCATCGTATGCTGAAACCCGCATTGTCAAGACGAAAAAAGAACATCCCGCCGAAATCGGATACGGATGCTCTTCAGGTTTTGGAATATCATGCTGGATGATACGTACTCGGCAGGAATTATGAAAGGAAATGACTGCATATTTCGCGAATGGCATTTTCGGGCATTATCGTCTTGCCGTATTCCTCCAAAACCGCAAATGTAACGGAAGTCGCTTCTCCGTATTCCGCCAGCAAGGCAATAACGGCGTGGAAACGATTCTGCTCCAACTCTGCAGGATCGATGGCCAGAATGTACTTTCCCTTGTAGGCGTACAACACGCCGCCTTCGCTTAGGCCAGAAGATTGAAGCTGTGCCGCTGCCGCAATGACATCTTCGAAATCGCGGAATGCGTACATCACCACATCCGTCTGCTCCATGGTCACTTCCATATCGTATATGTCATCTTCCAACTCATCTTCCTCTTCTGCAGCACCGCGCTGTTCGTTCACTTTCCCGCGAGTAATGATGATTACCATTCCCTGTGCGGGCATGGCCAACACCTCAACCGCTAGTGGACCGCTGGCATCGAAGCCTAGCTCGGTATACGCCTGTTCCATCATCTCCAAGAAAAGCTCATGAAGCTTCGGAGGTTCCCGCCACATATCATCCTTATGGATCCCCCGTTCAAGCAAGTCGTCGAACGTCAAGAAAATCCGTATCTTGTCCTGACTAAGCCGTTCGATTTTCATGACAGGATCCTCCTCTGTAACGTCTGTCGTAATAGCTTATGAATCAATTTGTCAAGAGTGAATAAAATGGACTCATAAAGAGGTTGTTCATAATGCTATGCCTTTACTTTATCATGTCTGAGTGTCGTTTGCACTAATTATGGGCGAAAAAAAGAAGCCGATTCAGCATTAAGTTCCCTGCGGAACGGCTGTTTTCGGCTTCCCGGTTAATTTCACTAAAGTATTAATGTGCTACAGCCGACTTTTCCGCCTTGATCTTGTCTACTTCGCGCTTGACCGATGGGTCGCTTTCAATAAACGATTCAATGCGTTCCCATGCGGCGGCGGAGGTTGCGGCGGTATCGGCGGAAGGCTTTGGGGCTGACTTCATCGCCTCGGAATTCATGCGCGCCCTTCCAGCCATCATGGAGAACGCTTTGCCGGCGGCGGCGGCGCACATATCCGCTACTGCGCCGGATGCCCGGGCTGCCATATCTGGCCTCTTGCGCGATACATACATCGTAGCTGCAGCGCCCACTATGCCGCCTAATATTAATCCGCTTAATTTCATAAGGACCGTTCACCTCTTTCGTGGTTCGTCGTTCAATTGTAGTGTGACCGCCAAGGATCGGGAACATTCGGTATAAATAAAGGAAATGCGTTCGGTCTCGAGCCGCTAATTATGTTACAATGTTGTCGAATCGACAGAAATAGACACAATAATACAATGGCATGCAGGAGGTGTATCGGAAACAATGAACCTACGATGGACAGTGACAATAGCTTTGCTGCTCGCCGTTCAACTATCAGGATGCAGCAGCCCCGACGGCAGTCAGGCGCAGACGCCCGTTCAAACGGAAACCTCCGAGGCCGCATCGGCCCCCATACAGACGTCGGCTTCTGAGCCTCAACAGACTGCTGCGCCTTCGCCCGAGCCAACCGCAACTCCGGAGGCCAGCCAGACTCCTATGCAGTATCGCATGAATACAAAAACATATCGTTTCGAGCCTATAGATGACGGAGCAACCGACAAGGCTGTATTGCTAACCTTCGACGATGGACCAAAAGATACGGAGGTGTTGACGAGTATGCTGGATTCGCTGGACCGTCACGGGGCGAAAGCGATCTTCTTTGTTAACGGGTATCGGGTAAAGCAAAACCCGGATCTGCTTAAGCTCATTCACGAGCGGGGACAGACGATCGGCAACCATTCTTACGATCATATTGATTTAAAGAAGGAATCCGAGGAGGTTGTCGAGGAACAGCTCTCGTCGGTACAAAAGGATGTAGAAGCACTTGTCGGCATCAAGCCGCGTTTCTTCCGCCCGCCCTACGGATCCGGAGGCGATTCCGTCAAGAACATAGCCAAAAACCACGGCATGCTCTACATGACGTGGTCTAACGGCTCATTGGATTGGGATAAGTCGGCCAAGAACAAACCGGAGGTTGTCATTGCAAATGTAATGGAACAACTGCATCCCGGAGCCAATATTCTTATGCACGAATTGCAATGGACGGCAGATGCGCTGGATGAGCTGTTGACGAAACTAAAGAACGAAGGTTACAGCTTCATCGATCCAGCAGCAATCGAGACTACGAACTGAACTTGTTTCCGTACCAGAAAAGAAAAATGACCAGTCCAAGGAACAAGACGAACAACAAATTATAATACCATTTGTTTAATTTATGGAGGCTGGAAGGAAACTTCTTGCGTCTGGGAGGCAGCTTTGCTCCTCCCTCTTCGTTGGCAGATCCCAAGCTGCCGGATGTTCCTTCCGATAGCCGGCCCTTCCTTGAGCCGGAGCTCCGGCTGTGGCGTTCTTTCCTACTCATGACTCCCTCCTGAAGCGAATAATAAGGCCCATGATGAAATCGATGGCGAAGTGAGCGATGATCGGCGCCCATAACGTTCCGCTCTCCTCATAGATAAAGCCGAGGCCATAGCTGATGGAAAAAACGAGCCCTGTCGGAATCCAGTGTCGAAGGTAGCGTACATGTATGGCGGCGAATACGATGCTTGTCCAATAAGGACCGATCGCGTGCTGAATCGCGCCGCGGAACAACAGTTCCTCGCAGATTGCGACGACCAGCGAGATGACGGCGATATGCCAGACGGCCCTTGAGCGGAATATACGGTCGTTGACGCCTCCGTCGTCGGAAGCGTCTTCCGGGACCCAGCGGGAGATAAGCAGGTCAATGGCCACAACGGCAGCTGCCAGCCCCAGCCCCCACCATACGGCGTCTAACGACCTTGGAGGAGCCATTACAGCTAATAAATTTTGGTGCTGAAATAATAGCCATATGATTCCGATAATAAGAGTAAGCACTTGCGTCGCGTACAAATTAATAAGTAGCATACGGTCATCGATTTCGTCAACTTTGACCTTACGGATTTTGATTTTCCGGATATCAAATTTTTTTTTCATGCAAACCCGCCTGTCCATTATACAAGGTTCAATTCTTCGGATTCGAACCCGCATTTATATCGTTTGTACTTACTTACATACATAGAAGGAGTCGTACCATGGAGAAACGATTAACGAACTCGGCAATGATATTTAGCGTAGGATTTGTATTCATGCTTGTATGCGCGGTCGGAGCTTTCTTTTACGGCGTGCAAATCGGCATGGACAAAGTCGAAGCCGGCTATGAAGCCAAACGTCTGGAGGAAGCACAAGCTTCCAGAACAGATGGCAATCCTTATCAGCAACAGGATCTGGTTTCCTTCTATCATACCGTATTTTCGCCCTACCGTGAATTTCAGAACGAATGGCTTAACGCCATGAGCAAGTTGTCGCAGGGTCAAAGCGATGACTTCGGCGACGTTATGAGCAATCTGTCCAAGCTCGCAGAACGCAAATCCCAAGAAGCCAGCTCGTATGATATGGGCAAATCGATTCGACTGGGCGATGCGCAGGTCGCCTATTTTCGCAGCTTGAAGCAGTTCGCCAAAGCTGCGTCCGCCGGAGCGAGCCTGGCCAAAAAAGAATCAGGCGATAAGCTTTATGCCGCGATTGCCAACGAGACCAGCTATAAGACCGCCGTCAAAGAAACTCTAGACGCACAGTCCCATTATTATGCAGCCATGCAGCTGTGGGCCGCAACCATTGACAGCGACATCCCCGGCGAGCTCCCTAAGCAGCAGGTACTCAGCATGAAGGAATGGTCAGCCTTGCCCTTAACGGCGAAGAACGGTGTTGTCGCCCAATACTTGAAGGAATACAATCAGCTCAAGCCGTTTTACCCGCAAGACATGACGGCGCGAGTGGACGACTTCATCACTTCCGGACAAGCTTCCAAGATGAAACTTCAGACGGCTTCTGCGGTTATCGACTTGCTGTTAAGCACGGATGCGGTACGCAGCGGAGACTTCACGAAAAGCTTTAATCGGCTTTACCCGAATCAGCTTTTGCCGCAGCTTCCTTTTTTCTTGCCATCGGCGCCATAATGTCGAATAACGCGGACTTTGCTTGAATCATATCGAAATTTTCATAAATGAGCAAGTTTGAGGATTGATTTTGTCCACTGTGATGCTATAAAATAGTAAAGTCTGATTCGTTCGTAGATTGAACTCTCGACTCGCTGACGCATCGAAGCGGGACGAGGGTTTTTCTGTTCATACTTAAGCGAAGCTTTTATGCTTTGCACATTCTAGGAGGCATGTTTCACATGTACAAAGTGCTCGTATCCGATCCAATCAGCGATCTTGGGATCCAACAGCTGGTTTACGCGACTGACGTCGTCGTCGACAAGAATCCTGGTTTAAACGAAGATGAATTATGTGCGATTATCGGCGATTACGACGCTCTGCTCGTCAGAAGCCAGACACGCGTTACCGCCAAAATCATGGAAGCCGGCAAGAAGCTCAAAGTCGTCGGACGCGCTGGCGTAGGCGTCGACAATATCGATCTCGAAGCAGCTACACAACGCGGTATCATCGTTATTAACGCTCCAGACGGCAACACGATCACGACGTGCGAGCATACCTTCGCCATGATGATGGCAGTAGCCCGCCACATTCCGCAAGCCTACATGAAGACCGTTAACGGCACTTGGGACCGCAAGTCGTTTCTCGGCGTCGAGCTTCGCGGCAAGACGCTTGGCGTGCTTGGCATGGGCCGTATCGGCAGCGAGGTTGCCAAACGCGCCAAAGCATTCGGCATGGAGATCATGGGTTATGACCCGTTCATGACTGAAGAGCGCGCAGAGAAGCTTGGCATCAAGCTTGCCAGCGTAGATGAAATCGTACGCCAGGCTGATTTTATGACCGTGCATACACCTTTGACTGCCGAGACTCGCCATATGATCGGCAAAGCTCAATTTGCCGTCATGAAGCCCGGCATGCGTATCGTAAACTGCGCGCGCGGCGGCATCATCGACGAGATCGCCTTGGTAGATGCGATCGACGCAGGTATCGTTGCAGGCGCGGCATTTGACGTGTTCGAGGTCGAGCCTCCTGCAGAAGACCATCCGTTCCTTAAACATCCAAAGATCATCGTTACGCCGCATCTTGGCGCGTCTACTGTGGAAGCGCAAGAAAACGTGGCGATCGACGTATCCGAGCAGGTTCTTCATATCCTTAGAGACGAGCCGTTTATGAATGCCGTAAACATGCCTCCGATTCCGGCGAACCTTCAGAGCAAGCTGCAGCCTTACTTCACGCTTGGCGAGAAGCTGGGAAGCTTTATTGCACAGTCCACTGAAGGCGGAGTGCAAGAGGTTGTTGTCAGCTACTCCGGCGAGCTTGCAGAGTTGGATACTCAACCGCTCACTCGTTACATTGTTCGCGGAGTTCTTGCCCACCATCTCGGCGCCGACCAGGTTAACGTCGTAAATTCCATGCATCTGGCTAAGCAACGCGATGTAAATATCGTTATTCAGAAGTCGCATGCGTCGAAGGACTTTACGAACCTTGTAACCGTTGCTCTACGCACAAAAAAGGAAGAACATGTCGTTGCCGGAACGCTACTGACAGGATACGGACCGCGTATCGTTCAGATCGACAAATATCCGGTCGACGTTACGCCGGAAGGTAATCTGATTCTGATCTCGCACAACGACAAACCGGGCATTATCGGCCGCGTCGGCACGCTTCTGGGCAATAACGACGTAAACATCGCCACCATGCAGGTAGGTCGACAGCTCGTTGGCGGTTCGGCCATCATGGTCCTTCGCGTAGACAAAGAAACTCCGAAAGACGTATTAACACAGCTGACAAGCATGCCTGAGCTCAA
The DNA here is from genome assembly GCF_002165585.1 of Paenibacillus sp. MY03. Lineage (NCBI taxonomy): Bacteria > Bacillati > Bacillota > Bacilli > Caryophanales > Paenibacillaceae > Paenibacillus > Paenibacillus sp. MY03. The sequence goes on from NZ_MXQD01000006.1 coordinate 81,033, forward strand.
CACGGCAAAAGAGATCAAGCTACCTTAAAAGCTATTTAAATAGGGCCCTGCTCTCCATTGTTCCACGAACAACAAGATTTATCGGTTCCCTTCAACAAAATAAGCGCTCCCTCGCGGGAGCGCTTTGTTGTTTTAATGCAAAATTTGACGGTTAGCGGCGTGTGCGACGTTTCCTTCCTGCTTCTCCACCGGAAGCAGCAGCGTGAAGGTGGTGCCGTTGCCCGCAAGACTGTCAACGACGATTTGTCCGTGATGCAGATCAATGAAGTTTTTGACGATGGCAAGCCCCAATCCAGTCCCGCCAGAGGAACCCCTTTTTCTTGCTTTGTCGGCTTTGTAGAACCGCTCGAATATAAAAGGCAAATCCTCTTGCGGTATGCCTTGCCCTTCATCCTTAATCTTAAGCTGGATGTAGGCTTTGTCGTTTACGTTAAGACGTTCGCCGTCAATGGTAATCGACTTGCCAGCCGGCGTATGTCGGAGAGCATTATCCAACAGATTGGTCAACACTTGCTCAAGTCGGTCTTCGTCGCCTTGCATGATGACTAGAGGTTCTTCGGAAAAAGCGGCATGAAGAGCAACTTCCCTTTCCTTCGCATAGACCTGGAACTTGCGATGAACCCGTCGCAGCATGCCCTTCAAGTCAATCTTCTGATAATTCATGTCGACATGTCCGGCTTCCATTCTCGCAATATCGAGAAAATCGTTCACTAGCCTGCCCATACGCAGCGACTCGTCGTAGATGACTTGCACTAGCTCCTTCCGCTCTTCTTCCTCCACCACGATATCATCCAGCAGCGCTTCGCTATAACCCTGTAGCATGGATAGCGGCGTGCGGATTTCATGCGAAATGTTGGCGACAAAATCACGACGGAGCTTATCCAGTTTATGCTCTTCTGTTACGTTGCGAATAACGGCTACGGCTCCTCTTATGACGCCGTTGGATTGCAAAGGCGCCATCACGACGGACCAAACGGTGCTATGGACATGAATTTTGTCCGTCGCATCCCGTCCCTCCTTGACCACTTCATGGAATAATCCTCTAAGCGGTGCAGGTATGCCCTTAAACGACACTTTCCCTTCCTGGCCGCCTTCATCATCCCAGCCTCTTTCAAGACTGGACCACTGACTCAGAAGCAGATGTCCGCTTGGGTTCGCCAGGATAACCTCGCCATCCGCATCGAAGGTGATGACGGAGTCTCCCATGCTTCGAAGTATGCTTGTCAAATGATTTTTTTCGTGATTGAGGTCGCCGATCAGCTTGTCGATCTGTTCCGTCATATGATTAAACGTGTTGGCAAGCTGTCCAATCTCATCTGACGAGTGAATATGGACGCGCGTCGTATAATCGCCTTGAGATACGGAATCGGCTGCGTTTTTCAGTTGCAGAAGCGGCTGTTGAATCTTCGATGACAAAAAGAAAGCAAAGAACGTCGACAATAGAAAGCCGATGATCGCCGTTATGACAAACAGCACTTTAATATTGTGCGCATCCTTATCGAAGAAAATATCGATATACTGCAGCAGGAACACGCCCAGGATAATCAGGACGACCGCAACTAGCAGCATAATGGTCGCCCATAGCTTACCCACGACGCTATGCCATAAGAGTTGAGCGAGCTTGCGCCAGAGCTTCATTACTTGGGAACCTCTAGCTTATAGCCGACTCCCCATACCGTCGTAATCATCGCCGCCGCATCGGGAGATACCTTATTCAGCTTCTCGCGGAGACGTTTCACATGGGTATCGACTGTCCGCAGATCGCCGAAAAACTCGTAGTTCCATACATCCTTCAACAGCTCTTCGCGCGAGAACACCTTATCCGGAGATACGGCCAAATAATGGAGCAGCTCATATTCCTTCGGTGTTAGACTGACTTCTTGCCCGCCCGCCGTTACGCGATGGGCATCATGCTCAATGACCAAATTGGGGAATACGATATTATTGCTCGTATTCAACTCCTTCGATAAGAAGGCCGTCGCGGAAGAACGGCGCAAGATGGCCTTTACGCGGTAAATGACCTCACGCGGGCTAAATGGCTTCACGACATAGTCGTCTGCTCCCACCTCGAAGCCTTGCACGCGATTCATCTCTTCGCCCTTCGCCGTCAACATGATGACCGGCGTCGCCTTGATCTGACGAAGTCTGGCGCAAACCTCGACGCCATCAATGCCAGGCAGCATGACATCAAGCAAAATAAGCGCGTAATCAGAACTCGATGCAAGTCTCAGAGCGGTCTCTCCATCCTCCGCTTCATCGATGGAATACCCTTCTTTCTCGAGATACATCTTGAGAAGTCTGCGAATTCTCTCTTCATCGTCCACAACAAGTATACGATTGCCATAATCAGACATCGGTACAGCTCCTTATCTTAAGGCGTCTATACGCCAGAATACGAATGCAATCCCGCGATGATTAAGTTAACGCCGATGAGCGTAAATAATACAATGACGAAGCCGATAACCGCCAGCCACGAGGAACGCAGGCCTTGCCAGCCTCTCGATAACCGGAAGTGGAGATAAGCGCTGTAGAACAACCAAGTAATAAGCGCCCATACTTCCTTGGGATCCCAGCCCCAAAATCGGCCCCAGGCTATCTCCGCCCATATCATCGCAAAGATGAGCGCGCCAAGGGTGAATACAGGGAAACCGATAGCAATCGCGCGATAGCTGATCTCGTCAAGATCATCCGGATCGATTCCGTCCATCATCGGATGAATGACGGCACCGAGCGGTTTGCGGAAAGCCAGTCTCAGCAATCCATAAATCAGAGTACCCGCGATGATTGACCATACGACCGTGTTAAGCTTGCGGCCTGCATTAATGCCGTTCATCCAGGACGGAGCTTCGAACAACGGCTTATCTACGCCAAGGAACGGCTGCACGGATACAATTTCGCTGTTATACGGCTTAAAGATAGGCGGAAGCGTATAATGTACGTTCGACGTCGTTTCCGTCTGCACGCCTCTGCTGTCAATAATGACTTTCTCCTGTGTGAATTCGGCTTCGTAACCTGCGCCGCGGAACGCGAATACCGCTATTATAAAGCCGACGATCACGATGATGGAATACAACGTGAATTCCAGCCAGAATTGAGCTCTGCGGCCGTTTTTCGTCTTGTCATTATAATCCATAACGCGCAGCAGGTACATAAGACCCGCCGCAAAGCCTACTGCGAAAAAGGCTTCGCCAAGCGCGGCTGTCGTCACATGCACCTTAAGCCAAATGGAATCAAGCGCCGGAATGAGCGGTTGCACTTCCTGCGGAAACACTGCCGCATATGCAACGATGATAATCGTTAGCGGAAGAGCAAATACGCCCAGAAGCGGCTTGCGGTAAATCGCATACACAACGGTATAGGCGATCATGATGGACATGGCAAGGAATGTCATGAACTCGTACATGTTGCTGGTCGGTATCTGCCCGCTCCCGATCCATCTTGTAAAGAAGAAGGCCAGATGCGAGGCCAGTCCCGCGCTGGATACAATAAAAGCGATACGTCCCCAGCGCCTTTGATGAGCGATCGGATCGCGATTGCTCCACTTCTTACCCGCAAACGCGATGACATAAAACATAAAGGCAAAGCAATACAAGAAAAAGGCAACCAAAAAGGCGTCACTGCTAAACTCGACGTAACTCACGCGTTTTTCCCCCCGTTATCTAGCGACTTGGGATCGACTTCGATTCCCGTTTTCTTCAAACCAAAAGCTACGTCCGAGCGCATGCCGAACCAGTTCTTATTCGTGTGGGCGCCAAGCACGACCTCTGCTCCATCCACTCGCAGCCAGATTCTGCGATGCTGCCAGTAAGAGCCCATTATGAGACCCAGCATGGAGAATACCGCTCCGACCCACAAATAAGGAACCGCGCGGTCTACCCTTACATTGAGAACCGTTGTTGCTTCGGAGAAGTCAACGTTTTCCATGCCGTCCACCCGAATCTCGATCCGCTCCGCCAAGTCCCGGTTGATGGTATCCTGGGCGAAGCGCACCTTGTCCTTCTGCATCGGGAAATAGATGTAAGGTTCGCCATCCGGATGGAGCCCGGGGCCTTTAACAGTAAAGACAAACGCGGGGGCGTTGGGGTCTCTCGATAACGTCGTTGGTTTGCCATCGCTCCCCAGCGCAAACTCCATGTAATTCGCATAAAGATCCAGCGTAAACGGACCAAGCTCGTGATGAAGCTCTGCATCTTTCATTGGAAGATAGAACGGTCCATAAATCTCTCCGGTCGTCTTGTCTTCCAGAACGGGATTTACCGCGTTAAGCCGCGGATTAAGATTAAAGTCGAATTGGAACAGCTTGATGCCGTCGTGCGAGAGCGGACTGTTGACGATGATGTCATGCCGCTTTACTTCCTCCAGCACGGGTTCTTTGAGCGGATCTCCGCAATCGCTTACGCATTTGTACATAACCGCCTCAGTCTGATACTTCTTGGCGCGCGCTTTGCCTTGCAACTGCTCGGGAAGCTCGTCGTCCGTATAGAACTCTACTTTGAACTTCTCGTTTTTGACGTAATAGTTCGTATCCTTGATCTGAACCGTATCGCCGTCCGGAATCGTAATATAGGCGTCCATCTGCCAGCCTGGAATGGCTCTTGCAACGATAGCCAGCAGAAAGAGAATGAGTCCGATATGGTTGATGTACGGTCCCCAGCGGCTAAAGCGGTTCTTTTCCGCAAGCAGCGCGGTGCCGGATTCCTCGCGGTGAATGCGATACCCCTTCTTCTTAAGCGCGTCGCCGTATTGCAATACCCAATCTGCCGCGTCCTGGTTCAAAGTGCCCTTGTAGACAGCCTTTTGCCGAAGCAGGAATTGATGATGTTTGCGGATCTGCTGCTTATTAAGCGCACGATACAGGGGCAAAACGCGATCCAGGCTGCAGATGACCAGCGATGTCCCGATCATAACGAGCAGTCCGATGAACCACCAGCTCTCGTACGTATGGGACAAGCCCAGTACATAATAAAGATGACCCATCGTTCCATACGTTTCTCGATAGTAGGTAGATGGGTCGAAGTTGTTGATGAACGAGCTTTCCTGCGGATAGATCGTCCCCAGCATGGCAGTCAGAAATGTGATGACGATCAAATAGATCGCGATTTTGACTGACGAGAAGAAGTTCCAGACTCTGTCGATGTAAGAAGGATTGCTCTTCTGCGACCGTCTCGCCACACCGTCGTAGCGCATCTCGAGAGGTTCATCGGATGTCTGGAGATCCTGATGCAATGGCTTGCCGCAGTATTCGCACAATACGGTTCCGACAGAATTATGGTGTCCGCATTCGCATTTGGTATTTTCGGGTACTAACACTAAGGTGACCTCCTACAATTGCAGCAAACGCACGATGCGCTTGTCGATATCTTCTTCGGTCATACCGCCGACCACAGCTTCCATCAATGTGCCGTCCGCCTTTACAAAGAACGTCGTCGGATATTGCCGCAGGGCGAAGTTCCGTTCCGTCTTCCGGGCTTCGTCCCTCAAGATGGGATAGGATAGATTGAAACGGTTCAGGAAGTTTTTGACCGTAAGCGTATCTTCGCTAAGATTGATGGCCAGAATCGTCAAGTCCTTATCCTGCCACTTCTTGTATTGACGCTCGAACTCCGGCATCTCCTTTACGCAGGGCTCGCAAAATGTACCCCAGAAGTTGATGACGACGGGCTTGCCGGCATAATCCGACAGAGAGGTTACACCGCCTTCCATATTGGCAAGCGAGAATTCGGGAGGCCGTTCTCCCGGTTTCAGGAACCCGCTTCCCCGCTCCGCAAACAACGTCGTGCCGATTGCGTATCCCCCGACGATCAGAACTGCGGCGAGAATAACGACTTGCATCATTTTCCGCGATTTTTTTGTCTTTGCCATTATGTATAATCACCACCAATTGCGAGTTCTTGAGTCAAGGACTACATTTCATTATAACGAAAAGTCGACGGCAATTACCGCCGCCGTCGTTTACTTTTTATGAACTTTATGTGTCTTCATCGCCGCTGTTTTAAGTTCTTCGATCTCTTTCGGCGTTAAGTGCCGATACTTGCCTCGACCAAGCGTTTGGAGCGTCAACTCGCCGAAACGGACGCGTCTGAGCCGGATGACTTTATGATTGATAGCTTCGAACATTCTGCGCACCTGACGATTGCGTCCCTCATAGATCGTAATGGTGATCGTCGCTTCGTTCTTCTCCGTGTCGACATCGTGGTATTCGACTTCCGCAGGCGCTGTCATGCCGTCCTCCAGCTTAATTCCCTTCTGAAGCTGCTCCAATGCGGTACCGTGCGGCACGCCCTTAACTGTGGCATGATACGTCTTAGGCACATGATGCTTGGGGTGGGTCAGCAAATTCGCGAACTCGCCGTCGTTCGTAAGCAGCAGCAAACCTTCCGTATCGTAATCCAGCCGGCCGACAGGATAGACTCTCTCCTTGATGCCGGGCAGGAAGTCGGTCACCGTCTTGCGGCCTTGAGGATCCTTGGCGCTCGTTATGACGCCTTTCATTTTGTTCATCATCAAATAAATCTTCTTTTCGCCTTTAATCGGCTTGCCGTTAACGACGATGCTATCAACGGCAGGATCGGCCTTGACGCCTAATGTCGTCACTTTTTCGCCGTTCACCTCAACCGCGCCGGATAAAATGAGCTCCTCGCACTTTCTCCGCGAAGCAATGCCTGCTTGGGCCAATATTTTTTGTAAACGTTCCAATGCTTTCACCTCACTCCCCATCATAACGATTACGGGAGCAAAGTACAAGCTTCGTACCTAATTACAATTAGCCGAACAGATACAGGCAGATTAGAATGGCCGCAAAAAAACCGACCGCATCTGAAAACAATCCCACCTTAAGCGCATATTTCGTGCGGCGAACCGCAACGGCTCCGAAATAAACCGTCAGGACATACAGAGTCGTGTCCGTGCTGCCTTGAATCGTAGACGCTATTCTGCCGATCATGGAGTCCGGACCATGTGTAGCAATGAGGTCTGCCGTAAACGCGAGTGAACCTGCTCCCGTAAGCGGGCGGAGCAAACCCAAAGGCAATACCTCGCTCGGTACTCCAGCCATATCGAATAATGGACGAACGGCAGAAAGCATAAGCTCCATCGCGCCTGAAGCCCGAAACATACTGATCGCGACCATCATGCCTACAAGATGAGGAATGATGGCTATCGCCGTTCCGAAGCCGTCCTTGGCCCCATCGACAAATGTCTCATAGACGGGGATACGTTTGCGAAGCGCCGCATATAGCGGAATAAATACGATAATGGCGGGAATCATCCATATAGACAGATTGGAAAATACGTCATACAATTCCTCCACCCCCGATACCATCAGATACGGAGGCTGGTTTTGCTGCATTTGTTTGTTTCTTGTTATGTATGGCAGGATTAGCGGGCGGCGATGAAGATCGGCTTCTGTACCAACGATCGGCCAGGATAGCCGCTCCCGTCGCAATTGCGGTTGCCACGAGCGTTGTACCTATGATTTCCGCGGGATTAGCGGAATCGTAATTCATTCGAATGGCAATGATCGTCGTAGGAACAAGCGTAATACTGGATGTATTAAGCGCAAGCAACGTACACATGGCCGGCGTAGCCGTATCCTTGTCGGGATTTAGCTTCTGCAGCTCCTGCATCGCCTTGATCCCCATCGGTGTAGCCGCATTGCCGAGGCCGAAAATATTAGCGCTCAGATTGCTCATAATATACCCGATTGCCGGATGATCCTTTGGAACATCAGGGAATAACCAGCGCACGATTGGTCCCAGCAATCGCGCCAGCTTTTGCAGCAGTCCGGCATCTTCGGCAATGCGCATCATCCCCATCCAGAACACCATAATGCTTATAAGGCCAAAGCTGACTGTCACGCCGGACTTAGCTCCTTCGAAAGCTGCCGCCGTCACTTCGTCCATTCGTCCGTTAACCGCAGCAACCGCAACGCTAGCCACGATAAAGAACAACCAGATCCAATTCACCAAAGCGCAAAACCTCCCCATGCTTCCTGCTTCCGCCATGTCTGCCCGTCAAGCCGTTCTCCCTCCAGCCCGACAGGCGGCGACACAACTTTTCTGCATCTATTTTTTTGAACTCAATCGGATGTCTCCAGGTTCGTATACCGGTACGGAACCGATCGTATGTCCTCCCATCTGAAATTCGAGAAGCCCTCTTTCTCCGAGCGCATAATCCATGCTTGTCGGATCTGCCAACGTAAGTTTTGTATGAATGGAATCCCGTTCGTTCTCTTCAAGCGGATAGCGGAACGTCCCCCCAAGCACATAAGGATATCCGGCAACGGCTTCACCTTGGCTTGCGATTGTCTGAAGTGGATAATATTGAAATCCCCAGTCCAGCATATGGCTGTGATCGTTCCAGTCATCACCGTCATTAATTGTCACGGCCGCGAGCTGCTGCCCGGCGCGTGTGGCGGAGCTGACAAGGCATCGGAACGATTTTTTGGTATACCCTGTTTTCACTCCGTCCGCCCCTTCATACAAAGTGAGCATTTTGTTTTTGTTTTTCCAGGCATAATTCCAGCTGTCGTGAGGGTTCGGCACCTGCTTGACCTTCGTCCGGACGATCTCAGCGAAATATTGGTTTTTAATCGCGTAGGCCGTCAGCTTGGCAAGATCATTGGCCGAGGAATAATGGCCTTCTTCGTCCAATCCATGCGGATTTTTGTACGAGCTGTTAGCCAGACCCAGCATTGCCGCCTTCTCGTTCATCAAATGCACGAATCCTTCTTCCGAGCCGCCGACATGCTCGGCAATCGCCGTAGCGGCGTCATTTCCCGATCGAAGCATGAGTCCGTACAGCATGTTGTGCAAGGTCATCTCTTCTCCAAGCTGCAGATAAATCGACGAGCCTTCCTTGCCGACTGCACGTTTGGGCGTCTTCACCATATCATCCAAATTGCCGTGCTCGATTGCGACGATAGCCGTCATAATTTTCGTCAAGCTTGCAATTCGCATGGGCGTATCGCCATTGCTGCTGTACAGAATCCGCCCCGATGCGACGTCGATCAAGGCGGATGCTTTTGCATTCGTCTCGATGGACGGCACGGCCATTGCTTGATTTGCGGGCATGATGACCATGGCAGCCAGCAGAGTACAGACTAACAGTACGACGGTATACCGCATGTAACTTCGTATACTTCCAATCATTTTTGTATGGACTCCTCCCGTTGCGAACGCTAAGATGCCGGAATGGACGAATTCCTTCCTCGGCATAGTATATGCTTGTACCCTCATGGGTAGACGGGCCATATGACGTCAAAAATAGAAAAACTGCCCTTTCGGGCAGTTCTCCGATTAACCGTTATAGGTCGTCGTATCTTTTACGTCATCGAGGATAGCCGCGGCGGTATCCCCAAAATCCACACTCGCGTGCGTCTGATGGTTGTTACGCTTGACCATCGTCTGAATTTTGTCAAAAACGCCCGGCGCCGAATCGATAATACGTTCCATGAGATGGGTTTGGTTGTCGAGAGGCACGATTTTGACCCCGTGCGTACCGACTACGAGAAATGCGATCGGCGTAATCGATACGCCTCCGCCGCTCCCGCCGCCAAACGGCATCGCGACTTGCGCATTGTGCGCATCCTTGCCGGCATTGCTGTTGTTGTGCTCGTTCGAATCCAAGCGAATATCGCTGCCGCCGGCAACGAAGCCGAAGCCTACTTTGCTGATCGGCATAATAATGCTGCCGTCCGGCGTCTGAACCGGATCCCCCACAATTGTATTGACGTCAACCATTTCCTTGATATTTTCCATAGCGGTTTGCATTAGGCCTTGGATAGGATGTTCTGCCATGCTTTGACGCCTCCTTTCGATTTCTTCATGCGATGCAGCAGTTGCAGTCCGGCAAGGATAGCATAACCGAACCGGATTTGAGCTATGCACGACCATTCGGTAGCGAATGCGGAACGGTTGAAAAGCGGATTGACCGTCATGACGGGCTCCGCCTTCAATTGAAGGAATTGCGACAAGACGCCAAGCACCGAAGACTGCACAGACCAGACGACGCCGGTAGCCATCGCCGTCCACATCGCGTCGCCTGTCCCGATTGACGTCGACCAATTCCATTTGGTCAGTTCGACCTTCGTCATCGTTTTTCTGAGCCAGCCTGTCAAATCTCTCGTTAATTGAAGCACCTGCTTCATCTTCTCGATGGAGCTAACGACCTTCTCCGGGTTTATTTCGTCGTTATATTCCTTCCAAGTGCCGCGTCCAGCATGCTGAGTGCTGAATTCCTCCTGAACCTTGATGGCCAATCCTTCCAGCTTCGCTGTGGGAATTTGATATTTGAATTTGATCAGGCCGAATAACGCTCGGATTCGCACTTCCGCATCGTCATTGCTTCCAATTCGTTTCGCATGCGCTATGATAATAACCCGGGAAGCGCACACCGTTATCGTCAGCAAAGAAATCAAAAAGCCGCCGGCCGCTATCCAGCCATAAGGGTGAGAAAACATGACGCCTTCCTCCGTTCCCATATACAGGCTTAAAATAGTATTGGCCTTAGCGGCTGGTATTCATACTTTAATCTTTTAATTCCTCTATCGTCATCTGTCGTCCGTCCAGACGTTCGAACAACATTTGTGTCTGCTCGTCCAGCGCATCGTCGATATCGACATGCTTCGGCTCTGGAAGCTCTTTGATAGAAGGCAATCCGAAATAATCAAGAAATGACTTCGTTGTGCCGTACAGGATCGGCCTGCCGATTGCTTCCGCTCTTCCGACCTCCTCGATAAGATCCTTCGAGACAAGCGATTGAATGGCTCGATCCGTCTTAACGCCCCGGATTTCTTCAATATCGATCCGAGTAATCGGCTGGCGGTAAGCGACGATCGACAACGTCTCCAAAGCTGCTTGCGACAGCTGCGAGCGGGTTGGCGTATAGGCCATACGTTCGAAATATGGCGTATGCTCGGAGTTCGTCGTCATGCGAAAGGCGCCGGCAACCTCCGTTATTTGGATGCCCCGCTCTTCTCTCTCCAGGTCACGCTGCAGATCGTAGACAAGATCTGCGGAAAATTCCGCATCCAGCTCCATAATATCGGACAATTGGCGCTTCGTAAGTCCCTCGTCCCCTGCCATAAACAGCAATCCTTCAATAATCGACTTCAATTTCTGAAAATCCATCGTTCTCTGCTTCCCCTCTCCAATGAATAACAATATCGTCGAAGAGTCCATGCTGGAAGCAGCGAATATGCTTCATCTTCATGAGCTCCAATATCGCCAGGAAAGTGACGACGATTTCGTGTTTGTCCATATTCTCCCTGATCAGCTTGGAGAATCTTACCGTTTCGAATTGCCTGAGCACTTCGACGATATCACGAATACGATCCTTGACGGATATCTCGTCCCGTTGAACAGTCGCAATGACATTGCGCCTTGCAGCCTTGCGCAGCGCTCTCTGGAACGCTGCGACGAGATCGGATACATGAAGGCCTTCCAGCGGGTTAACCTTGACCTCGGTCAAGAACGGCGTCATATCCTCGGGCTCCCGGGAGAAGACGAGACTGCGCTCGAATTCCTTCTCGCGCAGCTGCTCCGCGATCTGCTTGAACTTCTTGTATTCGATCAGCTTTTGAATAAGATCATCCCTGGAATCGATGCCGTCGTCCTCATACCAGTCGCCATAATCCTCTTCGAAAACGGGAGGTTTCGGCAGGAGCTGCTTGCTTTTGATAGCCAGCAATGTTGCGGCCATGACCAGAAATTCGCTGGTCACCTCCAGCTCCAGCTCCTTCAAGGCGTGCAGATATTCCATATATTGCTCGGTAATCTCGCTGATGGAAATTTCGTGGATATCGATTTCCGACTTGTCGATGAGATGGAGGAGCAAATCAAGCGGTCCCTCAAACGATTCAAGCTTGTAAAGCACGGACACTTGCGTGACCTCCCCAACAATTGCAGCTGCTGCTGTTTTAGCCTTGCAGCTGTTTAGTCAAATTCGCCATCTCCACGGCCGATACTGCCGCTTCGTAGCCTTTGTTGCCTGCCTTCGTGCCCGCACGCTCGATCGCCTGTTCGATGGAATCCACCGTCAGAACGCCGAAGATCGTCGGTACGCCGGTCTTAAGCGCAATGGAAGCTACGCCTTTGGCTGCCTCATTGCACACATAGTCGAAGTGCGGAGTGGACCCGCGGATAACCGCGCCAAGTGTAATGACGGCGTCGTATTTACCGCTTTCGGCCATCTTTTGAGCGATAAGCGGAATCTCGAAAGCTCCAGGCACCCAAGCCACTTCAACATCGTCTTCGCCTGCGCCATGGCGTTTGAAACCATCGAGCGCTCCGCTTAGCAGCTTGCCGCTGATGAATTCATTAAATCTGCCTACGACTACTCCATATTTTAACCCTTGCGATACTAAATGTCCTTCATAAATTTTCGCCATTGTTTTTCGCTTCCTCTCGATTTCGATTATGAGATGTTTCCGGACGAATCAACGCCTTGTGTCCGAACCGCGTGCTGTTCCAGTCCTTCTGGGCGCAGCAGATGTCCAAGCTTCGCCTTTTTCGTCCGCAAATAATCAAGATTGTCCGCGCTCGCTTCCATCTGGATCGGCACTCGCTCCACGACTTCGATGCCGTAGCCCTCCAAGCCGGTAATCTTGCGTGGATTGTTTGTAAGGAGCCGCATCTTCGTAATGCCAAGATCTCTTAAAATCTGAGCGCCAATGCCATATTCCCGCAAGTCCGGAGCAAATCCCAGCTTAATATTCGCCTCCACGGTATCGAACCCCTGCTCCTGCAACGCATAAGCTTTAAGTTTGTTAATAAGGCCAATGCCCCTGCCTTCCTGGCGCATGTACAGAAGCACGCCGCTGCCGGCAGCATCGATCTGCTTCAGCGCCGCCTCCAGCTGAGGTCCGCAGTCGCAGCGATGCGAATGGAAGACATCGCCCGTCAAACATTCCGAATGCACGCGTACAAGCAAAGGTTCGCCAGGCTCGATCTCGCCTTTTACAAGCGCGACATGTTCCTTGTCATCCAGTTGATTCGTATAAGCAATAGCCCGGAATTCGCCGAAGTCGGTAGGCATCCGAACATCCACAACCCGGTCTACCAGCTTCTCTTTCTCATTGCGGTAACGGATCAGCTCCTGGATCGTGACAAGCTTAAGTCCATGTTTGTTCTTGAATTCCTCCAGATCCGGCAGTCTGGCCATCGTTCCATCTTCCTTAATAATTTCGCAAATAACGGCTGCCGGGCTTGAACCGCTGAGCGTTGCCAGATCGATCGCCGCTTCGGTATGACCGGCGCGGCGAAGCACGCCACCAGCCTTCGCAATAAGGGGGAAAATATGTCCCGGCCTGCGGAAGTCCGAAGCGCGCACCGAAGGGTCAATCAGCGCCTTGACGGTCAACGAACGTTCATAAGCCGATATGCCCGTCGTCGTCGAGTTATAATCGACCGATACGGTAAAAGCCGTACCGTGATAATCTGTATTATGCGTGACCATTGGCGGGAGATCAAGCTCTTCCGCTCTTTCCGCCGTAATTGGCACACAGACGAGACCGCGCGCTTCGCTAATCATAAAGTTGATAACTTCGGGAGTCGCCTTATCGGCAAGCGCGATCAAATCGCCTTCATTTTCCCTGTCCTCGTCATCGACCACGATGACGGGACGTCCCTGCATCAGATCGGCTACCGCTTCTTCAATGGTATTGAATATGCTATTCTCTCTATTCATCGGTTTCACTCCTTTTGGGATGAAGCTGAACTCTCATTTATATAAATCCGTGGCGGCTTAAGTATTCAGTGGAAATACGGGATGACGGAGCCGCTGCAGACTTCTCGGCGTTGCGATTGTGAAGCAAATGATCTACATACTTGCCGATAATGTCGGTCTCGAGATTGACGTTGTCACCAGGTTGCCGGTGAGCGAGCGCCGTCTCGGCCAACGTGTGGGGTATAATCGAGACGGAAAATCCGTCGCCGTCCGCTTCTACAACCGTCAAGCTGATGCCGTCAATCGTTATGGAGCCTTTAGGAATAATGTATCTCATCAAATCGCCCGATTTCGCTTCAATGCGGAACACGACGGCATTGGCATCGACTGTTCTGGAGGTTACCTTGCCCGTTCCATCGATATGTCCCTGAACAATGTGTCCACCGAATCTTGAGCCGACGGCCATGGCCCGCTCCAGATTGATGGGATCTCCGGGCTTCAACAAGTGCAAGGTCGACTTTCTGTACGTCTCCGGCATCACATCCGCCGTAAACGAGGTCCTGTCGTACGACGTAACGGTTAAACATACGCCGTTAACCGAGATGCTGTCGCCCAGTGCAGCCCCTTGCGTCACGATCGAGGCGCCGATCGTCAGCATCATGGCTTCGCCCTGACGGTAGACGTTTTTCATTCGTCCCACTTCTTCAACCAATCCGGTAAACATAAGCCGCATCTCCTCTCCTACCGTTTGTACACGGGATAACCCTTAATCACAATATCGCTGCCCGCCATCTCAACCGACATTCGTTCCAGCTCGATGGCATCGCTCATATGTTCACGGCCCTGGAATCGGAAGCTTTGCGGCGCTTCATCGCCGCCGATCAGTTTCGGAGCCATATATAAAATGATTTTGTGTATCAGCTCCGCTTCCAGCATGGCGCCGTTAAGCTTGCCTCCACCTTCCAGCAAAATCGAGCCGATATCCCTCTCCGCCAGCTTGCGCATGCCGATACGCAGATCCACGAGAGAGCCTGTGCCGCAAGGAATAACCTCTACGCCTTCCGCCTCCAGAAGACGCCGCTTCTCCTCGTCGCAGCCTTCCGCAGCGAGCACGATCGTCCTTGCCGTTTTGTCGGCAACGATGCGGGCGTCCAGCGGTAACGTCAATCTGGAATCGACGACGATGCGGGCGGGATGCAGACCCGTCACAGCCGTTCGGGTAGTCAATAGCGGATCATCCGCAACCACCGTGCCAATGCCGACCATAATGCCTTGATGCTGATGCCGCAGCAAGTGTACCTGTTCTCTGGCGACGGGGCCCGTCACCCATTGACTATGTCCCGTTCTGCTCGCTACGCGTCCGTCCAATGTACTGGCGGTCTTTAGCGTCACAAACGGCATGCCTGTTGTAATAAAGGCATTGAACTTCTCGTTCATTAACGTCGACTCCGCTTCCAGAAGTCCGACATCCACCTCAATGCCGTGTTCGCGAAGTCTCGTTATGCCTCTCCCTGCAACCTTGGGATTAGGATCAGTTGCCGCAACGACGACTCTTGCCGCCTTGGCCGCGATAATGCGGTCGCAGCACGGCGGCGTTTTGCCATGATGGCTGCATGGCTCCAGCGTGACATAGACGGTCGAACCCTCCGCCTCGCCGCCTGCCATCGCTAGCGCATGTACCTCTGCATGGCCCTCTCCGCGGCGAAGATGGGCGCCAAGCCCGACTATGCGGCCGCCTTTTACAACGACGCATCCGACTACGGGATTAATTTCGGTTTGTCCCGCCGCCTTGGCGGCAAGGTCGAGAGCAAGTCGCATATAATATTCATCGTTCAGAACATCCAGCATGTATGCAAAAAATCCCCCTTCCGGCATCGCTTGCCGACAGGAGGATGTGAGAAAAGACAGAAAAACTACGACGAAATAAGGCCACGGACTATCGCATTTCAAGCCAATTTCGTACATGAGCGCAAGCGGACATGTACAAATAAGCCAATACGAATACACCCGTACCCTTAATGTTTATCTGCCTAATAGACACCTTTGTGAAATGATGCACAAAGGTGAGCATTTAAACAGACAACAAATGCCGAAGCTTCTCCTTCTCCCATCCAGACTATACTGTCGGTCCCGGATTTGCACCAGGTCCACCGTTCCGTTCTCTTGCGAGATTCGGCCCGGGTCACGGACTGACGGAGGCGGGAAACGAAGCCGTATAACGACTTGTTCCCTTCTCCCGATCACCGCCGGTTGGGAATTTCACCCTGCCCCGAAGGAAAGCTGATTACATTAAGTTAGTGACATCTTAACACTAATCGTTTAAAACTTCAACCTTTTCCATTTTGTCTCCGCCTTTAAGGGCGTCCACATGTTCCATGCCTTTGGTTACTTTGCCGAAAACCGTATGGCCGCCGTCCAGATGCGGCTGCGGCTGGTAGCAAATATAGAATTGGCTTCCGCCTGTGTTACGGCCTGCATGGGCCATCGCAAGCGTGCCGCGCTCGTGTTTGTTCGGGTTGATCTCGCAGTTGATTTGATAGCCAGGGCCGCCTGTGCCGTTGCCAGTCGGGCAACCGCCTTGCGCGACGAAACCGGGGATGACGCGATGGAACGAAAGACCGTTATAGAAACCTTCGTTTGCCAATTTCTCGAAGTTGGCTACCGTATTGGGTGCATCCTGGTCGAACAGCTCCAATTGGACCTCTCCGCCGCTTGCCAATTTGATTTTTGCTTGTTTTGCCATGATTGTCATCTACCTTTCTTATTCCGTATATGACTACGTTACCAATTCCGTCCTTATTTCGCAAGGGGGGATTTCTGCAGTCTTGCCGGAATAACGTCGTTGCATACGATATTATCAAGCGATTCGCGCTTTACAACGAGGTCCGCTTCGCCGTCTTTTACGAAGACGACGGCCGGACGACGAATCCGGTTGTAGTTGCTTGCCATGGCGTAATTGTAGGCGCCCGTGCAGAATACCGCGAGCAAATCGCCGCTTTCTGCCTTCGGAAGCTCCAGATCCCAGATCAGCATATCGCCGCTCTCGCAGCACTTGCCCGCGATGGATACGGTCTCCTCAGCCGCTTCGTTAGCACGGTTTGCAAGAACCGCCTCGTAGCGGGATTGATACAGTGCGGGACGCGGGTTGTCCGTCATGCCGCCGTCAACGGCAATGTATTTGCGCACGCCCGGAATGTTTTTGCTTGTCCCAATTGTGTACAGCGTCGTGCCTGCATCGCCAACCATGCTGCGGCCAGGCTCTACCCAGATCTCCGGCAGCGGGAAGTCGGCTGCGGAGAAATTGGACTTGATCGCACCGGTAATGGCTTCGACGTATTCGCTGATCGGCAGCGGCGTGTCGCCATCGACGTAACGGATGCCGAAACCTCCGCCCAGGTTAATCACCTTGAACGTCAGCCCCAGCTCGGAGCGAATGGATACCGCGAACCCGGCAACCTTGTCCACTGCCATGCGGAAGCCTTCCACCTCGAAAATTTGGGAACCGATATGTGAATGTACGCCGAGCACTTCCAGGTTAGGAAGGGCGACCGCTTGCTCGATGGCTTGCTTTGCCGCGCCATTGCCAAGATCGAAGCCGAACTT
The DNA here is from genome assembly GCF_002165585.1 of Paenibacillus sp. MY03. NCBI lineage: Bacteria > Bacillati > Bacillota > Bacilli > Caryophanales > Paenibacillaceae > Paenibacillus > Paenibacillus sp. MY03. Next base: position 98,301 of record NZ_MXQD01000006.1, read on the forward strand.
GGAATCCTGTTGTCCCGTCGAAATATAGTCATGCGTATGCGCTTCTACGCCCGGCGTAATGCGAAGCAGAATATTTACCTTTTTGCCCTTCTCGCCTGCTATGGCGTTAAGCAGAGCAAGCTCGTGGAAGTTGTCCACAACGAAGCAGCCGATCTCGGCGTCGAGAGCCATCTCGATCTCGTCCGGCGTTTTGTTGTTGCCATGGAAGTGAATGCGATGAGCCGGGAAGCCGGCTTGCAGCGCCGTATACAACTCGCCGTCGGACACGACGTCCAGCGACAAGCCTTCCTGCTCGGCGATGGAGCACATGGCCATGACGCTAAACGCTTTGCTGGCGTAAGCGACCTGGAATTTAAGTCCCGATGCTTTAAATGCTTCTACGTATTCTTTTGCGCGCTGACGAACAAGCGTCTCGTCAACGATATATAACGGGGTGCCGAACTCCTTTGCCAGATCGGCAACGTCACGCCCTCCAATTTCAAGATGGCCATTTGCGTTAATTGTGCTGGTACCATGCAGATACATATTGTTTTCCCCTCGTCTTTCTCCGCCGCCTTGCTTGCCAGCGGATATGATTTGCATCTTATGGCATCAGTATAACGCAAAACGTTGTTGTCCGAAATGGATAAATACGCATTTCATTTGTATTTTTTGGGCTTCTATTCCGTACTGGGCATTTTATTGATCTGCTTTGGCCTTAAAATATTGGGACGTTTGCGGTTATAGAGCAGCGGCTGACGGAAAATAATGTTGAGCATCGCCTTTGCGTCAAAGGGAATGATCGGCCACATGTACGGACGGTTCATGGACCGTTCGATCGTCAGCAGAAGCACGATAATTGTCGTGCTGACGACAAGCCCCGGCACGCTGAAAGCGGCCACGGCCGCCAGCAGCACTAGCCGCACGATCCGGTTCGCAAGTCCCAGCTCATAGCTTGGCGTGGCGAACATGCCTACTGCCGCAATCGCCATATATAGAATGACCTCGTTCACGAATACGCCTGTCTTTACTGCGATGTCCCCGATCAGGATGGCCGCTACGAGCGACATCGCGGTGGCCAGGGAAGAAGGGGTGTGGACGGATGCCATACGCATGAGATCTATTCCGATTTCGGCCAACAAGAACTGGACGAACAGCGGTATTTTGCCCATCTCGCTTGGCCCCAGAAACTCCAGCATGGCAGGCTTGTATTCGGGATGCAGGACGAACAGCAGCCATAACGGCAGCATAAACAGCGACGCGAAAACGCCGGCGAACCTCACCCAGCGAAGGTAAGTACCTATAAACGGCGTCTGGCGATTTTCTTCGGCATGCTGCATCAGATCCGTATACGTCGTGGGAAGCGTCATGACGGATGGCGACGTGTCGACGAATACGGCTACGGCTCCCTCGAGAAGATGCGCGGCGACGGTGTCCGGCCGTTCCGAGTAACGCACCAGCGGGAAGGGGCTCCAGCCCCGCTTGATGGTCGCCTCCTCCAACTGCTTGTCCGCCAGCGGCAAGCCGTCCACCTTGACCTTGGAAATCTTATCCTTGATCGACTCCAGCAGCTGATTGTCCACGATGTCATCGATATAGGCAATGCAGACATCCGTCTTCGTTCGCTCGCCGATTTGGATCAGCTCGTAACGAAGCTTGGGATCGCGAAGCCTCCGCCGGACAAGCGAGATGTTGACCATCAACGTCTCGATAAAGCCGTCGCGGCTGCCCCTTACGACCTTCTCCAGCGAAGGCTCCTCCGGACCGCGCGCGGGAAGATTCTTCGCATCGATCTTAAGCGCTGTAGTCTCGCCGTCGATAAACAAAGCGGAGCCCCCGGCAAGAACGCTGTTGACCAGCTTGTCCCAATCCTCTTCCCTGTCTACCTGTGCGGCAGGGACATAGAGATCCACGAAGGCATGCACCGCATCGCTGCTTAGATCGTCTGGATGCAGGTAAGAGAGCCGCTTGAGCACTTCTGTCAGCAGATCATCCTTGGACAAGCCATTTAGGCAAAATAATGCCGTCCGTCTCTCTCCGAAGGTCATTTCCCTTACGACGATATCAAAGCTTGTGCCGTAGCCGACATCCGTTTTAAGCTTCTCCAGCACTTCGTCCAGATGTTCGGGGATGGGCTGGTTTGACGTTTCCTGCTCATTCCACTTGCGACCACCCGCACTGGTCACTTCGCCATTGTCAGAGATTTCATCATGGCTCTCCGGGCCTCCGCCTGCCTGCCGATCCTCTTCCCCCTCCTCCTGCTGTCGCGAACGACCTGCCGCAGCTTCTCCTTTGTCATCCGACAAAAACGCCATGACTTCTTCAGAGCCTTTATCTTGACCGTCGAACTTTTCATTGTCCATATTCGCCACTGTTCTCACCTCGTCCTTATCCCTCTGAAATATTACCGCTTCAGCTGCTCTCGAATTACCATTGGAACACCAGCCAGTCGAACAACGAGCCAACTGTTTTGCCGAGCACCATGGCCATCACAAGGCCGAACATGTAGGCGGATAAACCAAGCCGTTTAGCCAGAATAGGCAGTACATTTATGACCTCCGTCAGCGCGGCAGCAAGCATCCCTACAAACATCCCGTCAAGGAGTCCGGATCCCGCCAGAGCGAATGCGGACGGCAGACGCAACTTCCAATCCATAAAGTCGGCGAACGTCCAATACAGCGAGCCGCACACGATCGCCGTCTCGAACCAGATTGACAACCGGAACGCGCGGGACAGCTGCGCAAGCCGGGGCACAAGATCGAACACGATAAGCAGAGCCACAAGCCCGCTCCCTACCGCAAGCCCTCCCGCGACCCCCAGGACGGCGATAAATAGATTTTCCACTGCCCTAATCATTGCGAACACCGCCTCCGCCTTTGCGCATCTGGTCATAATCGGCCTGCTTGCGGATCTCGTCTGCAATGACATAAGCATTCATATTCTCCTGATACATGTACAGCTCTACTTCCAGCGGGTTTGGTTCCTCATTGAACCTCTTGCGGAAAATGTGGTTGAAAAACAGCACCATCCCGAGACCAATGCCTAGCGAATACGGGATTTGGAACCATAGCGGGTGCTCCACCCGTTCGCCCGTAATAAGCTCGACGATCCGGATATGTACCTCCCTCATGCTGACATCCGTGTGAAAGTTCATGATCGCAAGACCGGCGCCAAAAAAAAGCAGCAGCCAGGACAGCACCAGCATGAGATATCTCGGCTTGACCGGTTTGTCCGCTACCATGATCAGCACTTGAGGGTCTCCATAGGCCTCCACCGTGACGTTCTCTAGCTCGCTGCGTATTTTTTTGACGATCTGCAGGAGATCGATGACCACCCGATTTCCGTCGCTTTTGCGGTGATCGTAGAGCGGAAGCTCGGCCAGCTTGCTCGCCACCTCGTCCTTGTCCGTAAGCAGCCGGGCGACTTGCCCCAACGTGACCATATGATTCGGCTTGATGTATATTCTTTTTTTCAATCGCAGATAGATAACGGATTGGACCTTCTCGCCCATCTCTGGATCATCCCTTCTGCATAAACAAAATCTTGTTATGCTGTTTTCAACGTTAGTATGGGACGCGAAGGATTAGGATACTCAACCAATTTCAAACAATATTGCAGGCATGCGCCTTTAAATCAAAAAAGGAACCAAACCGCTATTGAGCGATTTGGTCCCTGATGGACTGCAATATTTTTTTCTCCAGCCGCGATACTTGCACTTGCGAGATGCCGAGCCTGCTTGCGACCTCGGATTGCGTCTTGTCCCTATAATACCGGAGGAACACGATTAGCCGTTCGCGCTCGCTAAGTCCTTCGATCGCTTCCTCGAGAGCAAGCTTATCGAACCAGCGCTCTTGCGAGTCGTCGGCGATTTGATCCATCAGCGTGATGGGATCGCCGTCGTTTTCGAACACGGTCTCGTGAATAGAGGTCGGAGGTTTGTTCGCCTCCTGCGCGAATACGACATCCTCCGGCGTAATGCCGAGCGCTTCCGCCACTTCGCCGATCGTCGGAAGCCTGCCCATCGTCTTCGACAGCTCATCCTTCATCTTGCGGACCTTGTTGGCCGTCTCCTTGAGCGAGCGGCTTACCTTCAGCGTTCCATCGTCCCGCAGGAATCGCTGGATTTCGCCGATAATCATCGGCACCGCATAAGTGGAGAACTTGACGTCGTACGACAGATCGAACTTGTCCACCGACTTCAGAAGTCCGATGCAACCGATCTGGAACAGATCCTCCGGCTCGTAGCCGCGGTTCATGAAGCGTTGCACGACGGACCACACGAGGCGTATATTGCAGTTTACCAACGTGTCGCGGGCAACAGAGTCGCCGGATTGGCTAAGCGCGATCAGTCGTTTGACTTCGGCATCGTCAAGATAGGGCTGGGCTGATTGCTTCATATCTGCTTTCATGAGGCTGGGCCTCCCTATGCGCTAGTTATAGAGCGCTTTTTTTGATTCGATCCGCTTGACCATCGCCACCCGGGTTCCCCCGTCGACTCGGCTCGCTACTTCGAAATGGTCCATAAAATTTTCCATGATTGTAAAACCCATTCCGGAACGCTCGAGCTCCGGCTTCGATGTGTACAATGGTTGACGTGCCAGCTCTACGTCCTCAATGCCGTTTCCTTCGTCCGATACGATAATGGAGACGGTATCCCGCTCGATGCTGGCTTCAATCGTGACTTCGCGCGACGAATCGTTGTCGTAGCCGTGAATGATCGCATTCGTGACGGCCTCGGACACGGCGGTCTTAAGATCGTTCAGCTCTTCAAGCGTCGGGTCCAGCTGGGAGACGAAGGCCGACACTGCGACGCGGGCGAACGCCTCATTCTCCGAACGTGCGCTGAACGTCAGCTTCATTTGGTTGCTCCCTGTCATGACACCACCTCCAAAGACGATATCGCGTTCCTCTCGTTGTCGTGAACCGATATGATTTTGAACAACCCGGACAGCTCGAACAACCGCTTTACGCCGGGATTGATGTCGCAGACGACCATCTTGCCGCCCTTGCTCTTCACTTGCTTATAGCGTCCCAATATGACGCCGAGTCCCGAGCTGTCCATAAATTGCAGCTCTTTGAGGCTAAGAATGACATGATTCACTTGGTCTTTCAGGAGAGCTTCCTCCATCTTGTACCGCACGACGTTAGCCGTATGATGGTCCAGCTCGCCGTATAGCCTTACAATCAACACGTTGCGGTAATGCTCCAACTCGATTTGCAGACTCATGTACGCTCCTCATCTCCCTCACAGTCAATCTTGCATAGATGCAATCGCCGAGATAGAACAAGGGATTCAACAGCAGCGCTTCGGATTCCTGCATGCCGACAAAACTAGAAGATTACCGCTACAAGCTGACAAATAGCGCGGAGCGCGGCTTCCGCAATAAGATATTAATTGCTGAACAGACTGGAAGCGGAACGTTTCAGCATCTTCCACCAATTCGCCTTGCCCACATCCTCCGGCGAAGTGATGGCAAACTCCTTCAGCACTTGATCTCCATCGTAGACGACCAGCTTGCCTACAGAATCTCCAGCCGCTACAGGCGCCTTGACGACATCGTTAAGCTTAAGCTCGTAACGTATGTTGGCCGTCGGAGTGCCCTTTTTCAATAACACGCTATAGGACCGATCCGCCACTAGGGGCAGCTCGGACTGCATGCCCTTGGCTACCCGGAGTTTGCCGATGCCGTCGCCCGCTTCGATGACGGGATAGTTCATATATTGCGCGAAGGAATAATCGAACATCTGGGAAACTTCAACGTTGCGATGCTTCGTCGTGGGTTCGCCCATTACGACTGCAATAATCCGCATGTCGTCGCGCTTCGCGGTAGCGGAAAGACAATATTTCGCTTCGCTTGTATAACCAGTCTTAAGTCCGTCGGCGCCGCTATAGAATCGCACGAGCTTATTCGTGTTGACGAGCCAGAAGGGCTTCTCGGAATCCTTTCTCAAATAGTCCTGGTAAAGACCCGTGTACTTTGTCACTTCCTGATGTTTAAGCAGCTCGCGCGACATAATGGCGATATCGTGAGCGGACGAATAATGACCCTGTACAGGCAGCCCGTTCGGATTGACAAAATGGGTATCCTTCATGCCGAGCTCCTGAGCCTTCGCGTTCATCATCGCCACAAAGTTCATCTCGGTCCCTGCTAGCTTCTCGGCCATAGCGACAGACGCATCGTTGCCGGACGCAAGCGCGATTCCCTTAATCATGTCTTCGGCCGACATTTCCTCCCCTTGTTCCAGGAAAATCTGCGAGCCGCCCATCGAAGCCGCGTATTCGCTTGTTCTTACTTTGTCGGTCAGCTTAAGCTGACCGTTGTCGAGCGCCTCCATAACGAGGAGCAGCGTCATGATCTTCGTAATACTGGCCGGGGGAAGCTGGTCATGGCTGTTTTTCTCAAAGATGACCGTGCCGCTGTCGGCATCCATCAAAATCGCGGAGCGGGCGGATGGCGCCAGATCGATATGCGGAGCCCCTTCCTCCGCGGCGGCAAAGGTCGGCAGCGCAAGTGCCGTAGCTACAGTTAGTGCAAGAATGGTGACGAATCTAATTTTCAACGTCAGGTCCCTCCTGGATGATTGTCGGTACTATTTTCCTTTTCAGTGTTAACCTTCTTGCAGGAAATTATTCCTATATGGGCGCGATGACGGAATTCAAAAAAACCGCCAATCGGCAAATGCCGATCGGCGGTTCCATGTCCTCGAATTAGTTGCCTTCCGCAAGCCTCATAACGCCTTCTTTGGTCACGACGGCTAACAGGAGCGGTTTTACACTCGGCTGCTCCGATTGGATGCTGTACGCGGCTTTCACCCTGTCTACCACGCTTGCCGTTTCGCCATTCTCCTCACGGATATGAAGAGTAGCAATCGGCTCGCCTTCCGTCACTTCATCGCCGACCTTCTTGACGATAACGAGACCCACCGCATAATCGATGGCCGCGTCTTTTGTCGCCCTGCCCGCGCCAAGCATCATCGCTGCAAGTCCAAGCTGCTCCGCATCGATGGCTGCCACATAACCGCCGATCGGCGCAAGCACCTGGATACGCGCAGGCGCTGCAGGCAGCCTCTCCGGATGATCGACAACGGAGCCGTCTCCGCCTTGCGCTTCGATAAAAGCTTTGAATTTCGCCAGCGCTTCTCCGTTATTAAGGCGCTCCCGAAGAAGTTTCTTTCCTTCTTCGATAGTGGAAGCCGCGCCGCCAAGCACCACCATATGAGAGCCTAACGCAAGACAAAGCTCCGTCAAGTCCTCCGGTCCCTGACCGCGCAGCGTCTCGAGCGCTTCCGCCACCTCAAGCGCATTGCCGATCGCGAAGCCCAGCGGCTGATCCATATCGCTGATGACTGCTGCCGTATCGCGTCCAACCTGCGTCCCAATCGCAACCATAGCTGCAGCCAGCTTCTCAGCATCCGCCAGCGTCTTCATAAACGCGCCGCTGCCAGTCTTTACGTCCAGCACGATCGCATCCGCGCCAGCCGAAATTTTTTTGCTCATGACGGAGCTTGCGATAAGCGGTATCGACTCTACCGTTGCCGTTACATCCCTAAGGGCATACAGCTTTTTGTCCGCGGGCGCCAGGTCGCCGCTCTGACCGATAACGGCCAGCCCAAGATCGTTCACTTGAGCGATAAACGTCTCCCGATCCAGCTCCGTACGGAAGCCTGGAATGGATTCAAGCTTGTCTATCGTGCCGCCGGTGTGGCCAAGGCCTCTTCCCGACATCTTGGCAACGGGGACGCCCGCAGAAGCGACGAGGGGACCGATAATTAGCGTTGTCTTATCGCCGACGCCGCCTGTGCTGTGTTTGTCCACCTTGACGCCGCGAATTGGCGACAGGTTCACCATGTCGCCGGATTCAGCCATAGCCATCGTCAATGCCGCGGTCTCATCTTCGGTCATGCCTTGATAGAATACGGCCATAGCCCATGCAGACATCTGATAATCGGGAATATCGCCGCTGCTATATCCTTTGATCAGGAAGGCAATCTCTGCGGAGCTCAGCTCCCCGCCATTCCTCTTTTTGTGTATACAATCCACTGCCCGCATAACGGCCTCCTCCAGTATCCATGCCCGTATGTTGCCTTGCGTCAGCTCGATCTGGAAAATTCGCGGCTTTTGGATTGCGACAGCCTCTCCGATTGCACTTGGACGATAATTTCATCAAGCGTCTGGCTTAAAACCAGCACGTCTTGATGAAGAAGGTCCTGTTCGATCAGCGCCGTCTCCACCATCTCTCCGCGAAGCCTCTCCAGCTCCAATAACAGCTTGTCCATGACGTTGTCCACTCCATCTTTCTGTAATCATGGACATTATACGACGAGCGCAACGAAAAACACTGTCATAATGAGTCGAGCGAATTATTACAATTATGTTACAATCCCGCTTACATTTTCGAAATCAACGATGTCACAAGTCCCAGGAACCGGGACTTGACTCGTTCCGCCGTCTCCATCACTTCCTCGTGGGACAGCGGCTGGTCCAGAATTCCGGACGCCATATTCGTAATGCAGGAAATACCGACCACTTCAATGCCGGAATGGCGAGCCGCAATCACTTCGGCGACCGTCGACATTCCGACGGCATCCGCGCCAAGCGTGCGAAGCATCCGGATCTCGGCCGGCGTCTCGTACGATGGACCCAGCAGTCCGGCATAGACACCTTCTTTCAGCGCAAAGCCCTGCATGGAAGCAATTTCCTTCGCAACTTCACGCAGCCGTTTGCTGTATGCTTCCGACATGTCTGGAAAGCGCACGCCGAGCGAATCGTCATTAGGTCCGATAAGCGGATTGCGACCCGTCAGGTTAATATGGTCGGAGATCAGCATCAGGTTGCCCGAAGCGAAGTCCAGATTAATGCCTCCGGCCGCATTCGTTACAAGCAAAGCGCGGACCCCCAGCGCCTTCATTACGCGTACCGGAAAAGCCGTAAGTTCCGGGCCGTAACCCTCGTACATATGGAAGCGGCCGCGCATCAATACGACGATTCTGCCAGACAAGCGGCCGATCAACAGCTCGCCGGCATGTCCCTCCACGGTCGAGATCGGAAAGTGGGGAATGTCATGGTACGGGATGACGACCGGCTCCTCCAAATGGTCGCCCAGCACGCCAAGACCGGAGCCCATAATAAGCCCGATCTCCGGCGACAACGCCGTCTTCTCCCGGATAAAAGCTGCAGCTTCCGCAATATGTGCGTTCATTAGTTGATTCAACATGTTTACTTCCCCTTCCAGTTCATGGTTGTCTCGTATAAAGAAGCCGGACGGCTGTTTGCATTCCGCCTTCCAGCAGCTTATTCGGCGGCGGTTTCGGTCACTAGCTCGGACAAAAAGCTGCGCCCGCTCGGCGGAGCTATAACACCAAAATTATCTGCGATTGTCGCACCAAGGTCTGCAAAGGTCGTCCGTACCGGCATGGCGCCGGGCACGCGGAACGCCGGACTGTAAGCCAGTATCGGCACATACTCGCGCGTATGATCCGTGCCGGGATGAGTGGGATCATTCCCGTGATCCGCCGTAATGACGAGCAAGTCTCTTGGCCCGATCTTGCTCTTTAGCTCAGGCAGCGCAGCGTCAAATTCCTCCAGCGCGGCCGCATACCCTTGAGGATCCCGCCGGTGCCCGAACAACGAATCGAAATCAACGAGATTCGTGAACAGCAGACCGCTAAAGGACTCGCCCATCGCGTCGATCGTTCGCCTGATGCCGTCCGCATTGCTCTTCGTCGGCTGAGAGGACGTTATGCCTTCACCGTCGAAAATATCGTTGATCTTGCCGATAGACCGCACCTCGAGTCCACCGTCCTTGAGCGCGTTCAGTACGGTTGGCTGAGGCGGCTTCACCGCATAGTCATGCCTGTTCGGCGTTCGCTTGAACTCGCCTGGCTGTCCCACATAAGGTCTGGCAATTACGCGCCCGACGGTGAACCGCTCGTCCATCGTCAGCTCCCTAGCGATCTCGCAAGCCCGGTACAGCTCCTCCAGAGGGATAACTTCCTCATGCGCGGCGATTTGGAATACGCTGTCTGCCGATGTATAGACGATCCATGCGCCCGTCTCCATCTGCTCCTCCCCCAGCTCGTCCAGTATCTCGGTCCCACTTGCGGATTTGTTCCCGATGACCTTCCGTCCCGTTCGCTCCTCAAACGGACCGATAAGTTCGGGAGGGAAACCGTCAGGGAATGTTTGGAAAGGCACGGTCAGTCTCAGCCCCATGAGCTCCCAATGTCCGGTCATCGTGTCCTTGCCGACGGATACCTCCGCCATCTTGCCGTAATAAGCCTCGGCTGGCTTGCCGGCTGGCGACCAATCCGCGATGGGCGCAATTCGGTCGAGCCCCATTGCCCTTAGATTCGGCAATGAAATGCCCGGCACGACGCTTGCGATATGACCGAGCGTATGGGAACCGGCATCGCCGAACAGTTTGGCATCCGGCAGCTCGCCGATCCCTACGCTGTCCAGGACAACAACGGCAATTCGATCAAATTTCATAGCTTATGTCCACCCTCTCTATGTCAGGCTCTTGGATGCGCTCCCTGATAAACATCCTTAAGCCTGTTCTTGGCGCTTTGCGAATATTTTAAAGTCGTGGCGATATCGGCATGTCCCAGCAGCTCCTGCACGGTCCTGACGTCCGCGCCGCCCTCCAGTAGATGGGACGCGACGGAATGCCTTAACGTATGGGGCGTAATCTGCTCCTCGATTTGTGCTTCCTTGCCGTATTTTTTGACCATCTTCCAGAAGCCTTGTCTCGTCATTCTCGTCCCCAGATGATTCAAAAACAAGGCAGTGCCGTCGTCCCGCCCGGTCAACAGCGCATCCCGTCCTCCTTCGGCGAGATAGCTCCTAATGGCTGCGTCGGCATGACTGCCATATGGAATGACGCGCTCCTTCAAGCCGCTCCCCGTACACTGAATGTACCCCAGTTGCAGATGGACATGCTCGATGTTAAGCGCCACCATCTCCGACACCCGGATACCTGTCGCATACAGAAGCTCTAACATAGCCTTATCGCGTTTGCCGGAGGCATTGTCCGTCTTGGGCGAATCCAATAAAGCGGTCGTTACATCAACAGACAGCACTTGGGGAGCCCGTTTCTCCAGCTTGGGAGACTCCAGATACAGCGACGGATCCCGCAGGATTTTGCCGTTTAGCAGCAAGTGATGAAAAAAAGCACGCACGGCAACAACGCGGCGAGAGATCGTAGCCGCCTTCAATCCCTTTTCTTTCAACCGGTGCATATACGAAGCCAGGTGCTGACGCTGCACCGATTCCCAGGCGCCAATGCCATTTTCCTCGCAGTAAAGATAACAAGAATGGAGATCCCGTTCGTAAGAGGCTACGGAGTTCTTGGACAATCCGCGTTCATCCTGCAAATAACGTATGTAATGTTCCAATTGAGCTTTCAAGTCGTGACTTCCTTTCGCGCTTACAGCTTCGTGCTGGCAACATTATGCTGCTATGACCTTCATGACATTCCACATCCGTCCTGCTTTTTCCTTCTTTTCGCTTCTTATTCGCCATACCAGTAGAACCAGCGAAGACGGTTGGCGGAATTGCCGTGCTCCGGCGAAGAGGGAACCTGCTGCAGCACCTTAAGGGCGTCGCCTTTGGGTTTTTGGTAAGGATGCAAGGGCGAGACGACATCCAGCAGCCAGCGGTATCCGCCAGAAACGATCACAAGCAGCACTGCGAACAGGACGACAAAGAGCATCCGGCTAAACCAGCTTTTAAACGATATTACCACAGGATCGGCCTCCTTCGTACGAACGCCCCCATGCGCGCAGTTCCGGCGTCAGCCTGGCTCTATTTTTGCAGGGGCTGTTCGTACCACCTTATGAGGAGGCTTATCCGATTATGCCGACTCTTAAAGTGCGAGTTCAAAAAGTTCGGCGGACTTTTTGAACAACCTCTTAAGGATCGAGCCGGTCGTATGATATGCTGTCCAGCCACTTGTCGATCTCAGTATAAGGAATGCCCGTGGCGCTAGCTACGGCTTCATTTAGCAGCTTCCCGGCATGGGTATTAACGCCTTTCTGCAGCGGCACGCTTCGTCTGATGGCTTCCCAGCCGCTGTTCGCAAGCTCCAGAGCATATGGCATCGTCACGTTCGTAAGGGCGAATGTAGAGGTTCTGGGAACCGCTCCGGGGATATTGGCAACGGCATAATGAATAACGCCGTGCTTAACGTAAACAGGGTCGCTATGCGTGGTTGGACGGTCGACGGTAGCGATCGAGCCTCCCTGGTCTACGGCGACATCAACGATGACGGAACCCTTTTTCATGCGTTGAACCATCTCCTCCGTCACCAGATGCGGCGCTTTGGCGCCTGGGATCAGCACGGCGCCGATGACGAGATCCGCATGACTGACAGCATCCGCAATATGGAGCGGACTCGACATAAGCGTGCGGATTCGGCTGTCGAACACTTCGTCCAGGTAGCGCATCCGCTCCGCGCTTCGTTCGATAATGATGACATTAGCTCCCAAACCCAGCGCCATCCGGGCCGCATTTGTGCCAACAATTCCGCCGCCTATGACTACAACCTCCGCTGGTGGAACACCCGGCACGCCGCCGAGCAGTACCCCACGGCCTCCATAGAAGGATTCCAGGAATTGCGCCCCGACTTGCACCGCCATGCGCCCCGCTACTTCGCTCATCGGCACAAGCAGCGGCAGACTGCCGTTCGGCAGCTGGATCGTTTCATAAGCGATCGACGTAACGCCGCTATCGACAAGCGCCTTCGTCAGCTCCGGCGCCGCCGCCAGGTGCAGGTAAGTGAACAGCATCAGTCCCTCGCGGAAATACTTGAACTCTTCCTTCAGAGGTTCTTTTACCTTCATGACCATGTCCGCTGCCCAAACTTCTTGCGGCGAATCCATGATTAATGCGCCTTCCCGCACGTAATCCGCGTTCAGAAATCCGCTGCCCTCACCCGCATTCGTCTCGACGAGGACTTCATGGCCGGCTGCCTTTAGCATCGTCACTCCTGCAGGGGTAAGCGCTACGCGGCCTTCGCTTTGTTTGATTTCCTTCGGCACACCGATCTTCATCCCACATCACCTCCTGTACATACTTCCTCAAGCGTACCATATCCAGCGCGGGCTTAAATTATGTAACTTTGCCAAGAATGACAGGTCAATTACGGAGAAATGGAGAAAACTTAATCTTTCCTGGAATTGAAAAAAACCTCTATCAGGGCCATGGTCCATTTTGCTTTTCGCGGCCGCGTCCAGAGGTATAGTTGAAAAAAGACTCCTGCATCCATGGCTGGATGACGAAGCCTCCGTTATTCATTCGGTTGGTTGTTCTTCTCCTGGCAGCGTCTGCAGACACCCTGGAAGTCAAGTCGATGGTCTGCAACGGCGAACCCGTATTCGCGCTCCAGCCGTTCTTCAAGAGGCAGCAGCCAATCTTCCTTGATCTCTTCCATGCTTCCGCATTGTACGCAGATCAAATGATGATGGTGATGCTTGCTGTTGTCCGCCCTCAAGTCATATCGGGCTACGCCGTCGCCAAAGTTCAATTTCTCCACGACATGCATTTCGCTCAGCAACTCCAGCGTCCGGTATACGGTAGCCAGACCAATCTCCGGCGCCTTATCCTTTACGAGCATGAAAACATCCTCTGCGCTCAGATGATCTTCTTCGTTCTCCAGCAATACTCTTACTGTCGCTTCGCGCTGCGGGGTTAGCTTGTAGCCCTGCGATTGTAATTGCTGCTTTATAGTCTCGATCCGGGCTTCCATGGTTTCCCCCCTGCCAACATGTCGCATCCAGTTTACGGAAACGTCAACTACAATTATATGGGGAATACCGTCAGAAAGTCAAACGTTTCTCTGTCAAATGATGCCGTTTGGTGGTGGCAGGTAAGCGGAAGCCCAACCTATGATTACGGGTGACAAATACGCCTCGAACAACGCGGAGCCGGCGAATAAAAATAACATGATCATAACAGTCGATGTAAGCATGCCAAGCTGGGGCAGAAGCTCACCTTTCTGCTGCTGGAGCAGCAGCCTGTGCTTCACGACGTAGACGGCAAAGGTAATCGCCGCCGCACTGGCGATCATCATGGCTGGCACGGCAATGACATTTTGCGGCGCTACGGATAAAACAAAAAATACAATTCCTTTCCAGCCGTATTGCTGTACCAGAACGCCTCCCGTGAAACCAATCAGCGTTCCCTTGAGGAAATTAAGCGCCAAGATGCCCGGAACCCCGATAACGACGATGCCCAAAATCCAGATCAGCATAACCCACTTGAAGTGAAACCAGAATCGGTCCCAGAACAGCGTTTCGGCGCTTGCATCCGCCGTTCCGTCCACCGATAGCACATAGCGGTTGATCTCTCCTGCCAGCTCTTGCTGCTGCTCCAGCGTCAAAGCCCCGACAATCAAAGCGCCGAATACGGCGCCGACTACAAATAACACCGCTACGAAAATATATAAGTTCGTCCTGTATTTCAAGGCCGCGCACCCCATTCTCCATAGGAAAGAATAAACCCTTCCGACTTCGAAAGGGTTGTCTCTTTATTCTTATGAAAGCATTGGACAGCTTATGCCGGGCAATAGAACGAACCGTCATCATGCTGAAGATGGACATCCTCCATGGAATCTAAATAGCGCCAGTCTGCAGATACAGCTTCCAGGCATAGACAGCAAGAATCGTCTTGGCATCGCTGATGCGTCCTTCCGAGATGTAGCGCTCCGCCTGCTCCAGCGTAATCGCCTCGACAAACAAATCTTCATCCTCGTCGGGGTTCTGCTCGCCTCTCTCAAGCTCATCTGCGAAGTAAAGATAAAGTTTCTCGTCAGCAAAGCCCGGCGACGTATAGAAGGACGAGATGAGCTTAAGGCCCTTTGGCCGATAGCCCGTCTCTTCTTCCAGTTCTCTTGCGGCCGCCAGCGCGGGATCCTCGTCGCCGTCCAGCTTGCCTGCCGGAATTTCCACTTGAAAGATATCCATCGGCTTGCGGTATTGCTCCACGACAAGAAGCTTGCCGTCCAGCAGCGCCATGACAGCCGAAGCTCCGGGATGCCTTACGATTTCCCTCGTTGCAGTGCGTCCGCCTGGCAGAGCCACCGTATCCACCTGCAGCGAAATAATACGTCCTTCGAATATTTGCTCCGAGCTAACCGTTTCCTCGCGCCAAAGTTCCGGACGCTCCTGCTCTTGCTTCTGCATCTCCTGCTTCTGAGAAAGCTTGTCGCTCATCTGTGCCTCCCCCTTCAAAATGTTATAAATAACCGATGTAATTAGACATAACTTGTCCACTCCCGTCATATCCATCTTCTAAAGGTACTTCAGTGCAATCAACCATGAACGGGAGTGGATTGAGATGAAACAATACGTATCCGACCATCATCTTCGCGTCATCGGCAAAGGCTGGGAAGTACGCCGCGAATTAAATCGTTTGGCTGCCTCCGCAAAAGGAGCCGGATTGTTGTCCGATTATACGAGATCGCTCCCGCCTATCCGGGCTTTGCTTGGATCCTCGAACGCGCCGCTATCCGACTCCGACCTTGTTTTGCTTACGATTGGCGAGCCTTCCGAAGGGAAGCTTTCTTGATCAGCTCCACGACAAGCTCCGTCACCTTGAGCAGATCATCCGTTTTGATTTGCTCTTTTGTCGTATGGATATGCTCATAACCAACCGCCAGATTAACGGTCGGGATCCCCATGCCGTTAAAAATATTCGCGTCGCTGCCCCCGCCGGAATGGAATGTACGGGGAACGGCGCCGATTGCTTTTATCGCTTCCTTGGCCAGCTCTACAACATCGTCCCCATCGTCGTACTGGTAAGCGGGATAGATAACGTCGCTTTCGAACTCGCCTCGACCGCCGAACTCCTGAGCAGCCCACAAAACGGCTTCCTTCATCTTCTCCAGCTGAGCGTCCAGTTTGTGCTGCACGATGCTCCGAGCCTCCGCGTAGAGCGTAACGAAATCGCAAACGATATTCGTTGCCCCGCCGCCTTCGAACTTGCCGATATTCGCCGTCGTCTCCGTGTCAATCCGTCC
Organism: Paenibacillus sp. MY03; assembly: GCF_002165585.1. NCBI lineage: Bacteria > Bacillati > Bacillota > Bacilli > Caryophanales > Paenibacillaceae > Paenibacillus > Paenibacillus sp. MY03. Next base: position 114,296 of record NZ_MXQD01000006.1, read on the forward strand.
CAGCGGCATGCGAGAGATAGCTTTGCCGGCGATCTGGATCGCGCTGATGCCATCCTCCGGATTAACGCCCGCATGCGCAGATTTGCCATATAGCTTGATCGTCACTTTCGCTTGCGTAGGAGCTGCAACGGCAATGTCGCCGATCGCGCCATTGGAGTCGAGAGCATATCCGAATTCCGCTTCCATCTTGCTGGCATCCAGAGATCTTGCTCCCAGCAATCCCGATTCTTCGCCAACGGTAATGACGAATTGCACTCGGCCGTGAGGGATATTATTTTCTTTGAGCACGCGAATAGCTTCGAACATAGCAGAGATCCCCGCTTTGTCATCCGCGCCAAGAATCGTCGTGCCGTCACTGCGAATATAGCCGTCGGCGTCCAGTTGCGGCTTGATTCCGTTGCCCGGCGTTACCGTATCCATATGACACGTGAAGAACAGGACTGGAGCGCCTTCGCAGCCTTTAGTCGCTTCCAGCATGGCGAAAAGATTTCCCGCGCCATGTCCCGTCTTAGCGGCTGCGTCATCCTCCGACAGCGACAAACCCAAAGCCGTAAATTCCTGTTTCAATACTTTGCTGATCTCGCCTTCATGACCTGTCTCGCTGTCTACCTGGACTAGCTCCATAAACTGGTTAACCAGACGATCCTTTTTTATCATGCTGTTTCCTCCGTCCCGAATTTCGTTTACAATAGTTTTGATAGGTTGGTCCTTGCAGCCCATATAGCGATAAGAAAGGAGCGTCGTTTTCCACATGCAAAGGCAAAAAATGATCCGACTCGTAGCCATCATCGTCGCGGGCACACTGCTCATTACGACCGTACTCGCTGGTGTCGGCTCCTTATTCCTGGGTTAAAGCGCCATTGTCCGTCCGTTCGTATCGGAATTGCTTCAAGAAGTAAGGAAGCAGCTCCTCCGCGGCTTCCTCTACGGACAAGCTCCGGCCCGTCAAATCATTAAATGAAGTGACGCCGAATTGCTGGATGCCGCAGGGCACGATGCCGCCGAAACCTTCGCTCGCGATGCCGGACTTGATGTTAAGCGCGAAGCCGTGGCTTGTAATAAAGCCCCTGCGGTGACGCGCTTTATTGAACTTGATGCCGATTGCGGCAATTTTTTCGTCCCCGACCCATACACCCGTATATTCCGGCTTTCGCCCCGCTTCTATACCATGCCCGCCTAGCCAATCGATGATTACTTGTTCCAGAGACCTCAGATACGCATGAAGATCCAGTCCGACCGCATCCAGATACAGCAGCGGGTACCCTACAAGCTGTCCGGGGCCATGGTAGGTAATATCGCCGCCTCGATCGATCTCGAACACGGATATGTCACGTGCCGCCAACTCCTCCTGATCCAGCAGCAAGTGCTCCGGATGCCGATCGGAGCCAAGCGTATATGTCGGCGGATGCTGAAGAAGGAGCAGCGTCTCGGCGCGCTCCCCCCCATCGATTTGTTTCACGTACGCCTTCTGCATATCCCATGCTTCGCCGTACGGAACTTGTCCGATATATCGGGCATCCAGCATTCCGGAGGCATAATGGTTTTCTCTCTCCGTCATCGCTATCCCCTCTTTAGTACAGTGTGCTTTCCATGTTGAAGCTTTCCAGATTGTCCTTTACTCGCTGCAGGAACCTGCCGCAGATGACGCCGTCCAGAATTCGATGGTCGAGCGACAGGCAAAGATTTGCCATGGAGCGTACCGCGATCATATCGTTGATGACGACCGGACGTTTTACGATCGACTCGAACGTAAGAATGGCCGCCTGCGGGTAGTTAATGATGGGATAGGACAAGATGGATCCGAACGACCCCGTATTGTTGACGGTAAACGTTCCGCCCTGCATATCCGATAAGTTCAGCTTGCCTTCCCGCGTTTTCCGCGCCAGCTCGTCGATTTCTTTGGCAAGCCCGGCGACGTTCTTGTGATCGGCATTCTTGATAACCGGCGTCAGTACGGAATCCTCCGTTCCCACCGCAAGCGAAATATTGATATCGCGTTTTACGATAATTTTGTCCACGGCCCAAGTCGAGTTCATGATGGGATAATCCTTGATGGCATTTACGACAGCCTTGAGCAGAAATGCCAGATAGGTCAGGTTAATGCCTTCGCGCTTCATGAATTCGTTCTTAAGCTTGTTGCGCAGCATCACGAGATTGGTCACATCCACCTCGATCATCGTCCAGGCATGCGGAATTTCGCTTACGCTCTGGCGCATGTTGCGCGCGATTGTATTGCGTATCGGCGTTACGTCGATAAAGGTCTCGCCCCGCCCGGGTAACGTCGTGCCCTCCACCTCGATCTTAGGGATACGAGGCGTCTCCGACAAGTGAATCCCCGAGGAACGGACCTGCGCCTTTGGATCAACGCCAGACGCCGAAGCAGCTGCAGCAGATGCGCCGGGTTTGCCGGACGCGACATAAGAGAGCACGTCCTTGCGGGTTACGCGTCCGCCAAGACCGGTGCCCGTCAGATCAGAGAGACGTACGCCATGTTCGCTTGCAAGCTGCTGGACGGCAGGCGAGTAGCGGTTGCGCATTGGCGCCGAATCGTCATCATTGGCCCTTTGACCAGCTGTTTCCACGGCAACGCTTGGGGAAGAATGCAATTCTTGCGTATTTGCAGCCGATTCTTCGGTTTCAATGATGCACACAGGCGTCCCGACGGGCACGTTCTCCCCGTTGCCCACCAATATTTTCACCAGAGTACCCGCCACCGTGGACGGCAGCTCGGCATTTACTTTGTCCGTCAACAGCTCGCAGATAGGCTCGTACATATCGATTCTGTCGCCAGGCTGCTTCAGCCATCGGTCGATCGTCGCGGAGACGAGCGACTCCGCGAGCTGCGGCATGACGATTTCCGTCATTGTTTTCATCTCATTCCACTCCTTACGGTCCTAATACATAGCCAGCTTCTTCATGGCATCCTTCACTTTGTCCTTATTCAGCAGGAAAAACTTCTCGGCTGGCGGGTTGATCGGCATCGCCGGGACATCGGGACCGCAAAGCCGCATAATGGGTGCATCCAGTTCGTACAGCAGCTCCTCCACGATAATCGCGGCCACCTCCGCGCCAACTCCGCCTGTCTTATTGTCCTCGTGAACAATCATCACTTTGCCTGTCTTGCGGACAGATTCCAATATGGCTTCCTTATCGAGCGGCTGAATCGTGCGCAGATCGAGAATATGAGTGCTGATCCCTTCCTGGGCAAGCTCTTCTGCGGCTTGCTCTACGAATCGAAGCGGCATGCTGTAGCCGATGACCGTAATGTCGTCGCCTTCGCGAAGCACATTCGCTTTGCCGATCGGCACAATATAATCATCCTCCGGCACTTCGCCCGACAACAGCTTATACCCCTTCTTGTTCTCGAAAAAGAGAACGGGATCCGCATCGCGCACCGCAGCCTTTAGAAGCCCCTTGGCATCGTATGGACGGTAAGGAGCCACAATCTTAAGACCAGGCGTGCCGAAGAATACGGATTCCGGACATTGGGAGTGGTAAAGCCCTCCGAAGATGCCTCCGCCAATCGGAGCTCGAATGACGATAGGACAGCTCCAGTCATTGTTGGAACGATACCGGATCTTGGCCGCTTCGCTGATGATCTGGTTTGTTGCCGGGAACATAAAGTCCGAATATTGCATCTCGGCGATCGGTTTCATGCCGACCATTGCGGCACCAATGGCAACGCCGGCAATTGCGGATTCGGCGAGCGGCGTATCCATCGCGCGAAGCTCTCCGAACTGCTCATGCAGCCCTTTTGTCGTCGTGAAGACGCCGCCCTTTACGCCGACATCCTCGCCTAACACGAATACATCCTCGTCGCGCTCCATCTCTTCTTTCATCGCAAGCCTTATTGCGTCGATATAATCCATAACCGGCATTAGTTCATCCCCCCCTGCCTGTCATCGCCTTCGTAGACATGATGCAACGTAGATTCAGGCGTCGGAAAAGGCGCCTTATCGCCGTATTCTGTTGCCTCATCAAGCTGCTTCCTGAGCTCGGCAGCATATGCCGTTTCCTGTTCCTCGCTCCACAAGCCGCAGTCGAACAAATATTGTTTGAACTTCGGAATGCCGTCCTTCATCCGATTTTCGTCTACTTCTTCCTTCGTCCGATAGGCAAGATCGTTATCGGAGGTGGAGTGAGGAGACAGACGATACATCATCGCCTCGATCAATGTCGGACCTTCGCCCGCTACGGCGCGCTGTCGCGCTTCCTTGACAACACGATACACTTCTAGCGCGTCGTTGCCATCTACCTGAATGCCAGGGAACCCATAACCAAGAGCTCGATCCGCAACCTTGCCCGCAAGCTGCTTGTGGATCGGCACGGAAATCGCATATTGATTATTTTCGCACATCAGAATGACCGGCAGCTTATGTACGCCGGCAAAGTTGCATCCTTCATGAAAGTCTCCCTGATTGCTGGATCCTTCTCCGAACGTAACAAAGCTGACCAAAGGTTTCTTCTTCATCTTGGCCGCCAACGCGATGCCTACTGCATGCGGCACCTGAGTCGTAACCGGGCTCGAGCCCGTAACGATTCGCAGCTTCTTGGATCCAAAGTGGCCCGGCATCTGCCGTCCGCCGCTGTTAGGATCTTCTGCCTTGGCAAACACGGACAACATCAGATCTCTTAACGTCATCCCTACAGACAGCACGAAACCATAATCACGGTAATACGGCAAATAGTAATCCTGCTCTCGATCCAGTGCGAAAGCGGCGGCTACTTGGGCGACCTCTTGTCCGATACCTGATACGTGGAAATTAATTTTGCCCGCGCGCTGCAGCAGCAGAACGCGTTCATCGAATTTTCTTGCCATGACCATCATTTTGTACATATCTACGGCTTGCTCGGAAGTAAGCCCAAGCTCCAGATGACGAAATTGCTGACCAGCGGAAGACAATTGGGTCATAACGACAGCCTCCTTATTTACCAACTCTTAAAACCTGGTACTAAGACCTCACTATAACCATTATAACTGCTTTTGCGGCAAAAAGAAATCCACCCTTGCGACGTAAGTCCTCGGTCCAATTGACAGCATTATTTAATACACGATTGCCTTCCCGTCAACAGCGAGCATTGCTTCGCCCAACGCCTCCGATAAAGTCGGATGAGGATGAATCATCGCGCCGACCTCCCATGGCGTCGCGTTTAACCAGCCTGCTAACGCTGCCTCGGAGATAAGATCCGTCGCATGGGGGCCGATCAAATGTACGCCGAGAATATCGCCGCTCTTCCGATCTGCGATGACTTTGGCGAAACCTTCCTGTTCGCCTAACACAATCGCTTTGCCGATCGCTTGGAAAGGAATTTTGCCAACCTTAATATCGTAACCCCTCGTTCTTGCCGCGTCCTCTGTATATCCGTAGGAAGCAACCTCCGGGCTGGAATAGATGCATTTCGGGATGAGGTGATGATCGACAGCTGCCGGCTTGGCACCCATAATATGGTCAACGGCAACAAGGCCTTCATGAGCGGCGGCATGAGCTAGCTGAATGCCTCCGACAACGTCTCCGATCGCATAGATATGCGGCTCGGTCGTTTGACCGAATTCATTTGTTACGATGAACCCATTATTTGTGCGAACATCGGTATTTTCTAGCCCGATGCCGTCGGCATTGCCTTCGCGTCCGACGCAAACAAGCATTTTTTCAGCGACAAGCGTAACGTCGCCGTCCGGCGTTACCCCTTTAACGGATACGCCGCCGCTCTCCTGAATTTCGCATGTTTGGCTTTGAAGCTCGACGCTGGTCAAAACTCGCACGCCTCTTCGGCCCAGGCTGCGTGCCAAAGCGGCTGACACTTCGGCATCTTCGCCAGGAATGAGTCTGGAGCCTGCTTCGATTAAGGTAACGTCTACACCGAAGTCTTGCAGAAGCGATGCCCACTCTACACCAATAACTCCTCCGCCGACGATTAGAATTGATGCTGGCAGCTTATCCAATTCCAACGCATCGTCGCTGGTTAATATATGTATGCCATCACGTTTGAGCCCAGGAAGCAAACGCGGTCTGGAACCTGTCGCGATAATAAGATTCGTGGATACGACCGACTCCATCTCGCCATCTGCGAGCTCAACTGCTAAAGACCCGCTTCTGGGCGAGAAAATGGAAGGTCCGATTACGCGTCCTTTGCCTTGAATGACGGTAATGCCATGTTTTTTCATCAAGCTTTGCAGTCCACGGTAAAGCTGGTCCACCGTTTCCCGTTTACGTTCTTGTACTCTGTCGAAGTCAAGCGACACTTCATCGGAATTTACGTTTATCCCGTACTGTGCGCTTGTCAAAATCGTTCTATATACTTCCGCGCTTCTAAGCAGCGATTTGCTAGGTATGCAGCCTTGATGCAGGCAGGTTCCGCCGAGCTTGTCCCGTTCGATAAGTGCTACCTTTTTTCCTGCTTGTGCTGCCCGAATAGCAGCCGTATAACCGCCAGGTCCGCCTCCAAGCACGGCTATGTCTACTTGTATGGCCATAATGGATGTCGCCTCCTTCTTAAATCGCAATAATTGCTATTCTATTGTACCTTTTTTTACGCATCATTTCACTGTTGTTAGCTTGAACAAATGGACACGGTTACAGGAACCAGTTATGATATTAGAAATGAGTATTCACGATCAGAATTACAAATAAGGAGCTTTCACCGTTATGAAACTTGTAGTCGCCCGAATTATAGCCATTTTGTTTCTCGTCGTACCCGGCATTGTTGCGTGTTTTGGATTCCTCCATATGAAGGACGCAACGTTCGATTATTTTTCGCAGTACGGTAACGATCAAGTAACGCCTGATTTTGCATGGCTAAAATTTTTGCTTGGTTTCGTTATGTTTTTCCTCGGAGCCGGTTTTATCGGCGGATGGATTTTTTTCCGGGACCGCAAGCGCAACTATGTAGCCCCCCGCTTCAAAAAGAAACGCCCACGTCCGCCAAGACCGCAATCCGGTGCACCGGGAGGACAGTAGCGTCTCATTAGACAAAGGCCAATCAGAAAAAAAACCACTTCCTTATCGGACAAGCTATTCCCGATAAATAAGTGGTTTTTTGCGCAAATTTTGAACACGCACTTAAAGATAATTTTGCGATTATCAAGAAACCTTATGTTCAATCCGCAGCTTGTCGGCGACCATCGCGATGAACTCGGAATTCGTCGGCTTCGACTTGCTGATGTTGATCGTATAGCCGAACAAATGCGAGATGCTGTCGATGTTGCCGCGGGTCCAGGCAACCTCGATCGCATGGCGAATGGCTCGTTCGACGCGGGATGGCGTCGTTTTGAACTTTTCGGCGATAGCCGGGTACAAGGTCTTCGTAATTGCGCCAAGAATTTCGATATTGTTGTAGACCATCGTAATCGCTTCGCGCAAATATTGATACCCTTTAATATGTGCAGGAACGCCAATCTCATGGATAATGCTCGTAATGTTCGCATCCAGATTTTTGCCTTTGGAAAGCGGAACTACATTCGACTTCAACGTCGTCGAGCTGAAGCTAGAGGATGCCGAATAAGACGTCGAGGATGTTCCAACCAGTTGGCGAATCCGGTTTGCCAGAATATCCATATCGAATGGTTTCAATATGTAATAAGATGCGCCAAGCTGTACCGCTTTTTGCGTAATGTTTTCTTGGCCGAATGCCGTCAACATGATGATCTTGGGCATTGGGGACAAATTCATTTCCTTCAGTCGCTCTAACACGCCCAGTCCATCCAGATGCGGCATAATAATATCCAATATAAGCACGTCAGGGACGTTGCGGGCTTGCTCAAGATGACGGATTACTTCTTCTCCGTTATAAGCCACGCCACTTACATGCATATCACTTTGTTCGGATATGTATTCCGATAACAGGTTAGTAAATTCTCGGTTGTCATCTGCCAGCAAAACTTCGATCTTGTGCAAGGTAAGTATCCTCCCTTAAATGTTAATTTGCTGCATCGCTCAGTTGTAACGATCATCGGTTGTCTAACATAGGTTTTCGACATGACGATTGGAATTCCTTCTGTCGAAAATCTTTTTTCTTTATTTTTTTTCAACTATTCGATATAATTAATAATTTACTTCAAAAATCACTGTATTTCGTCTACTTTCGACAAAACTCACAAAAACAAACGCCTCGAGCGACAGCACTTCAGCTGCTCGAGACGTTCTTCTCATTATGCTGCATCATCCGCATTCGTCTGTGATTCTTGATCCAGTACACCAGCATCCTGCAGCATCCATTCGATAAAACATCCGTATCCAGACGTAGGGTCATTGACGAATACATGAGTGACGGCGCCAACCATCTTGCCGTCCTGAATAATGGGACTGCCCGACATGCCTTGAACGATACCGCCTGTTTTGTTTATAAGCCGCTTGTCGGTAATTTTGATGACCATCCCTTTGGTCGCAGGACCGGATTGTTTGGACACATGGACAATCTGAATGTCATACCGTTCTACCTTCTGGCCATTAACAACGGTCAAGATTTGTGCAGGCCCTTCCTTTACATCCTCTGAGAACGCGACGGGTAATGCCTTGCCGCTAAAGCTATGTCCCGGCTGTTCAGTCATTTTGCCAAAAATACCGAATTGCGTGTTTCGTTCGATATTGCCCAAAATTTTGCCTTCCTTCACGAACTGAGCTCTCTTTTCTCCGGGTTCGCCCGTATGGCTCTTATTGATTGACATCACGCTGGACTCCAAAATTTGGCCTTCGCCAACTTCGATTGGCGTCTGTGTGTCCATATCCGAGATGACATGTCCCAATGCGCCGTACACGCCATGATCCGGGGCATAGAAGGTAAGCGTGCCTACGCCTGCTGCGGAATCGCGAATGTATAGTCCCAGTCTCCAAGCTCGATCCTCTGCATCGAATATGGGATCCAAAACCGTGCTGTTCAATTGGCCGCCACGCTTGTAAGTAATTTGAAGAGGGCGCTTGGTGTTTCCATATTCTTCGCATATTTTACCGATCCGATTCACTTCTTTAACAGGCTTGCCATTAATCTGTACGATAAGATCGCCTAATTTCAGTCCCGCATCCTCGCCTGGCGAATGTTTGGCTCCGTCGCCGTCTACAACCGCATGATGACCGACGACCAGAACGCCTGCCGATTTTACTTTAACGCCAATCGTTTGTCCTCCTGGAATAACTCTAATGTCCGGGACAACTTTTACTTTAACTGTCTTGAACGGAATTTTACCAAATAATTTCACTTGCATGTTCGTCTGGCCGCTATGGCTAGGCTTCAATGACATCGGCTTGCTCAAATTAACGGACAGGGAATGCTCGTTGGAACCATTTACATTCAGCATCTGTGGATCTACGGTAACTTCCGCTTGTACAGGAACCCCGTATTGCAGACGTTTCAGTTGGCCGGAGAACAAACGAAGTTCATTCGGGAATGCGGCGAATTGTTGAAACGGAGTGGAGAACCCGATCATGCAAACGAAGAAAACGAGAACCAGGCCAATCATACGTTTCCGCCTGTTGGAGTTCAATGTTTTACACGCTCCTGTCATTCCTTCACATGACGAAAAAGGATTTATCGCCAATGGCGTACCTTTAAGTTACCCCGCCTCCAATGTTTTATGTCCGCAAAAACATTCCCTGAATGCCTTCCATTACGCTCCCTTCAACCCATGGGCCAAATCAAGCATTTCTTGTGCGTGATGCCTTGTTTTATCAGTTACTTCGACACCTCCCAGCATGCGGGCAAGCTCATTGATACGTGTTTCGTTCGCAAGCTTCGTAACAGAAGTCGCGGTTCTGCCTTCGTTTACGGACTTCATAATTTCGAAGTGATGGTCCGCCATGCAAGCGACTTGAGGCAGATGAGTGATGGAGAATATTTGGCATCTGGCCGACAGCGCCGACATCTTTTCGGCGATGGCTTGAGCGGCTCTGCCGCTGACGCCTGTGTCTACCTCATCGAAAATAAGTACGGGTATTTGATCGATCTCGGCGAAAATGCTCTTCATGGCAAGCATGATCCGTGACATCTCCCCGCCGGAAGCGATCTTATTGAGAGGTTTAAGCGGCTCCCCGGGGTTGGATGACAATAGAAATAGGGCATCATCAATACCACCGGCATGCAGCTTGACAGGCTTCTCCCCTCTCCCTCCTTCAGTACCGCCATCCAACGATACGCGGAAACGTGCAGCGGGCATCAACAGTTCTGCAAGCTGGCTCTCAATGGCGCTGGACAACGTAACGGATGCATGGCGGCGCAGGCTGGACAACTCCTCTGCAAGGCTATAGGCGTGGCGATAGGCTTCTTCCTCCTGCACACGGAACCTGGCGACGAGCTCGTCTCGATTTTCGATCTTGTCGCGTTCTGCGGTTATCTTTTTTAAATATTGCAATATATCAGGTATGCTTTCCCCATATTTGCGTTTCAATCCATGAATCAGATCTAATCTTTCTTCGACTGCAGCCAGGCTTTCAGGATCGGAGTCGATATTTTCGCGATAATCGCGCAATTGGAAAGCTACATCCTCCGCTTGATAAAATGCCGATTGAAGCTGTTCCATAAGTGGATCCAATACGGACTTGTCGTAGCTCTGGATATCGGCCAGCTTGGAGATGGACTTGCTGATTGCGTCAAGTCCCTTCCCGCCATAGAGAAGCGTATACGCTTCGGTTACGGCGTCCATCCGCTTCTCGGCATACAAAAGTGTTTTACGCTGCTCCGAAAGAAGCTCGTCCTCTCCGGGTTTCAGCGCTGCCGATGTAATCTCGTCGATCTGGAAGCGATACAAGTCCAGCATCTGTACATTATGCCGAGTCGTATCCTCCAATTCCTTTAGCGCTCCCCTTACTTCAAGAAGCGTAGCATAAGCCCTTTTGTATTGGGTCTTGCGCTCAATCAGCAGATCGCCGCCAAATAGATCCAGCCACTCCAGATGCTGCTCCGAACGAAGAAGGGATTGATGCTCATGTTGTCCATGAATATTAACCAGCGCCTCGCCGATCTCTCTCAGCATCGTCATCGTGACGAGTTGACCGTTGACACGGCTGATGCTCTTGCCTTGCGCCGACAGCTCCCTGCGAATGACCAGCATCTCCTCCGGGGAGCATTGTACGCCGAGTCTGTTCAGGATGGTCCACACCGGATGTTGGACGGGCATATCGAACAACGCCTCCATCTCCGCCTTATCGCATCCGTAACGAATCATATCTGCGGAGCCCCGACCGCCGACCAGCAGGCTGAGCGCATCGATCAGAATCGACTTGCCCGCTCCCGTCTCTCCCGTCAGTACATGGAATCCCTGATGAAATGAAAGATGAACTTCTTCAATAACAGCTAAATTCCGAATCGACAGCTCTCGCAGCATATTCGTTATCCTCCCTATATCTTTATTAATTAAGCATCTCCAGCAAACGTTCGGTTACGGTTGCGCTGTGCGGCTTCGTACGGCAAATAATAAGAATCGTGTCATCGCCGCAAATGGTGCCCATCACTTCGCTCCACTCCATGTTGTCGATCAGGCCGCCAATCGTGTTCGCTGTACCCGGCATGCACTTTAACACGATAAGGTTGTCTGTATAGTCGATTCCTGTAAAGTGGTCGACGATGGCACGTTTTAGCTTATGGATGGGATTCTGGCGCCCGACGTCGGTAGGCAGCGAATATTTGTAACGGCCTTCCTCGATAGGCACCTTGATGAGCATAAGCTCCTTGATGTCCCGCGAGATCGTCGCTTGCGTCACCTGCATGCCCGACTCCCTAAGAGCCTCAACAAGCTCCTCCTGCGTCTCGATAATGCCGTTCGTAATTATTTCTCTAATCCTGAATTGTCTGATTCCCTTCATACGTGACCTCCGTGATTGCTTATGTTGTTAGTCGGACAAATGAAATGCGATTTTACGGATCGTCCCGCTCTTCGCGTCGATGTATAGAATACCCGAGCAATCCTGAAGCAGCAAGGCATAGACAAGCAGTTGATCCCTGACGCCGCTGGCCGTCCAGTCCATCGGCTTTCGCTCTCTGGCCGTCTTTACGATATAGGTAAGATCATCCTTGGTTGCCATATAATCGATATATATGCGTGCTCCCGTGCCAAGCGGCGCGTCGTCCAGCTCTACCGGTATTGGCACGACATGCTTGGCCGACAATACCTTATAACCGTTGCGATTTAGCAGTTGGACGTTCTCGTCGCCGTCCGATACCGCCGCGCCCTTGCCTAACGTGATGCGGTTCATGTTGACCGGAGCATGCAGCCAGCGATAGAAGGAACGATACAGCCACGCCAGCAAAAGCGTGCCCGCTAGCGCCATTATAAACCAATCGCCATACTTCTCCATAGCGTATCACCTCATCAAGACCAATCAGATCACGGAAGCGAACGTTTGTTTGGTCTTAGTTTATCAAACCAAGGGACATTCTGTAAAGAAAAAAGATGCCAAATCAGTAAAACCGATCGGCATCCCTCTACGATGAGCATATGACTTTTATGTTTCAAACCGTTATACCTTAGCCTTGAACGTCCGGTTCGCTTCCTCGACCAACGCCAGAATACGGGCTTCCTTGTCATCGGATTTTTCGTTGACGGCTGCATTTTCTGAAGCCCCGGTCAACCAATAAGCGAGAAATTCGATATTGCCTTCTCCCCCGGTAATCGGGGAAAACGTCAACTCCTGAAGGACGTACCCCGTCTCCGAAGCGTAACCCAACACTTGCCGAAGAACTTCCGCATGAACGGAAGGCTCCCTGACGACGCCGGATTTGCCGACCTTCTCTCTGCCCGCTTCGAATTGCGGCTTGATTAGCGCCACAACTCCCGAACTAGGAGGAAGCAGCGTCGCAAGAGTAGGCAGAATGTGCTTGAGCGATATAAAGGATACGTCAATGCTAGCGAAGCTCGGCGGCGGGCCAGTCAGATGTTCCGGCAGCATGTATCTGAAATTGGTTCGTTCCATCACGCCGACTTGAGGATGCTGCCTTAGCGACCAATCCAACTGATTATAGCCGACATCGATCGCATAGACGTAGCTTGCCCCGTTCTGCAATGCGCAATCGGTAAACCCGCCCGTGGATGCGCCGATATCCAGCATAACCTTGTCGGTTAAATCGATGCCGAACAGCTTAATCGCCTTCTCAAGCTTAAGACCGCCGCGGCTGACATAGGGATGAAGCACGCCTTTGACCTTAATGTCGGCGGATCTCGGCACCTTCATCCCGCTTTTGTCCACGGGTTCATCATCCACTAGCACGAGACCGGCCATTAACGCTTTTTTGGCTTTCTCCCGGCTGTCGAAGTATCCCCGTTCAACTAATAAAACATCAATCCGTTCTTTGGGTGTCGTGGTCATAACTCTCCTTGCCCTTATGCCTGCCCTGTAACGCGTTTCATGCGTCTCGGATTCATGGCGCGGAGCTCAGCGGCGACGTGTTCGGCCGTCAAGCCGACTTCCTCGCGCTGCTGCTCGATGGAGCCGTGCTCCACATATAGATCCGGCACGCCAATGATGCGAACAGGTACTTCGTAAAGTCCCTTTCGGGAATAAAATTCGAGTACAGAACTGCCGAAACCGCCCAGCTCCGCTCCTTCTTCCAGCACAATGATTCGATTGCCTTGCTCGGCGATAGCAAGCAACATTTCTTCATCCAGCGGCTTGATGAATCTGGCATTTACGATACCGACCAAGGCGCCTTCGCGCTTCATCAGATCGGCCGCTTCCTCCGCCACTCCAATCATTGGACCGATAGCAAGAATAACATTGCCGTCTCCTTCGCGCAGCCACTCCCATTTGCCGATCGGCAAAGGTTCGGGATGAGCGTCAAGTTCCACGCCAACTCCGTTTATTCGCGGATAACGGACAGCGATCGGACCATCGTTATAATCAATCGCCGTCTTCATCATGCGGCGAAGCTCATTTTCGTCTTTGGGCATCATAATAACAAGATTCGGCACATGCCGCAGGAACGAAATATCGTATACGCCCTGATGCGTCTCGCCGTCAGGCCCTACGAACCCGGCCCGGTCGATTGCGAAAACGACATTCAGGTTCTGGCGGCAAATATCATGAACGACTTGATCATAGGCCCTCTGCAGGAAGGTCGAATATACGGCGAAAACCGGCTTAAGTCCTTCCAGAGCAAGCGCGGCGGACAATGTTGCCGCATGCTGCTCGGCAATACCGACGTCTATCATGCGATTCGGGAATTTCTCCGCGAAATCAAGCAGGCCGGAGCCGCCAGGCATTGCCGGCGTTACAGCAACAACGCGCTCATCCTGCTCCGCTAGCTGAATAAGCATGTCGCCGAATACCTTCGTATACATTGGTGGTCCGACGGCTTTGACCATCTGTCCGGATTCGATCTTGTACGGAGAAGCACCGTGCCACTTGTGCGAATCCGCTTCGGCGGGCGAATAACCTTTGCCCTTTACCGTGATAACATGCACAAGTACAGGCCCCGGCATGGAATCCGCTTGCTTTAGAATGTCCAGCAAACCATCGATGTCATGTCCGTCGACGGGTCCCAGGTAGGTCAGGCCGAATTGCTCGAACAAAATGCCGCTTACAAGCAAATACTTCAGGCTGTCTTTGAAACGCTCCGCCGTTTTGGCCAATTTCCCGCCGATTGCCGGAATTTTGTTCAGCAGATGCTGAAGCTCGTCCTTGGCCTTCTGGTAATGGCGATCCGTTCGGATTTTCCCCAGATAATGGTGCAGCGCGCCTACGTTCGGAGCGATGGACATTTCGTTGTCATTAAGAATAACAATCATATTCCGTTTCTCGTGACCGATATGGTTAAGCGCTTCTAGCGCCATGCCGCCAGTCAGCGCTCCGTCGCCGATTACGGCAACAACGCGGTTGTCATCGCCTTTAAGGTCGCGGGCGAGCGCCATGCCCATTGCGGCTGAAAGGGATGTACTGCTATGTCCCGCCTCCCAGACGTCATGCTCGCTTTCGGAGCGTTTCACGAAGCCGCACAGTCCTTTGTATTTGCGCAAAGTATCGAATTGTTCCTTGCGACCGGTCAATATTTTATGAACATAGGATTGATGTCCAACGTCGAAGATAAATTTATCGTCAGGGCTGTGGAATAAAAAATGCATGGCCAGCGTCAATTCGACGACACCGAGATTCGGAGCCAAATGCCCGCCCGTAACGGACAGCTTCTGGATGAGAAACTGGCGGATTTCGCCAGCCAGCTCTTCCAGCTGCGCCACGTTCAATTCCTTTAAGTCCTTTGGTCCGCTAATTTGATCAAGCAGCACATGATTTCCTCGCTTTCGAGGACAGCACGATCGCCGTCCAATGAACGTCTACATTTTACCTATTATAACATAGTTGTCGAATGTGCCAAAACAGACCTCTAGCAGAGGTTGTTCAAAAGTCCGCTTCCGAACTTTTTGAACTCGCACGTACGGAGCTCCATTAATGGTCGCGATGCACTAAATAATCGGCAATCTGCAGTAATCTGGAAGGATCAGCGAGCTCTGCCTCGATGATGGCGGTTTTCGCCTGTTCGGTGAGACTTGCGACGAGCGCAATGCTTTCCTCCATTCCGATCAGGAACGGATAAGTCACTTTTCTCTGCTCTACGTCGCTGTTCGTCGGTTTGCCCAGCTTCACGGCGTCGCCAACGAGATCCAAAATATCGTCCTGAATCTGGAAGGCCAGCCCGATATTGCGGCCGTATATCTCCAGAAGCTCCAGTTGGCGGGCATTTGCCCCGCCGATCCTCGCGCCGGACTTTACGGCGAATATGATCAGATCGCTGGTCTTGTGGAGATGAATATACTCCAGCTCGCGTATCGCTGTAATGCCTTGCTCGCCTAACATGTCTGCGACTTGACCGCCAACCATGCCGGATGCGCCTGCCAGGACGGCAAGCTCGCCGGATATAGCCAGTGCCGTCTCTGCCGATACGCCACTTGCGGCCGCATCTGCCACCAGCTTGAACGCGTGGGTCAACAATGCGTCCCCGGCCAGGATGGCCATGGCTTCGCCGAACACCTTATGGTTCGTCGGCTTGCCCCGGCGGAAATCGTCGTTGTCCATAGCTGGCAAATCGTCATGGATCAGGGAATAAGTATGTATGTATTCTACCGCGCAGGCAACGGTCAAAGCCGCTTCCCTGTCGGAAGCGAATCCGCGAACGGCTTCGGCTGCTGTCAGAACCAACGCCGGACGAATCCGCTTGCCGCCGGCATCCAGAGAATAATGCATAGCTTCCCTCAGCCTGCCCGGAACATCCCAGCCGGCAGGAAGCGATCCGGCAAGCGCTGCTTGCGTCTCGCTGGCGCTATGCTGCAAATAATCGCGAATTGTAGCTGTTGCATCCCTTGCTTCCAAACGTTATTCTCCTTTATCCTCGCTTGCGGAAGCAAACGTTTTTTTCTGAAAGCCTTGCTCCGACTCAAGCAACAACTCGATTCGTTGCTCGACATGCTCCAGCTTCCCGCCGCAAAGCTGCGATAACCGCATTCCTTCCTGGAATAATTCAATCGCCGTCTCGAGCGGCACATCTCCATTTTCCAAGCGGGCTACAATGGATTCCAGACGATCCATTGCGCCTTCAAAGCTTAGTTCTTCCTCTTTCACTGCTGCCACGTGCCTCACTCCCCTTTCACCGATAATACGCGGCATTCCAGACTGCCATCCGACAGCTTGACGGTCACTTCATCGCCTTCTTGCGTGCCTTGAACAGTCTTAAGCAGCGTCTTGCCTTCGTTGTCATAGACAAGACCATAACCGCGGGCCATGACCTTTAGCGGACTAAGCGCGTCCAGCTGCCGGACTCCTGCGCCGAGCCGCTGCTTCTTCTCTTTTATTAAACCGGAAGCTGCCAATTCCAAACGGTGAGCCGCCGTCGCCAATCGCTTGGCCGAGAATGCGATGCGTTCGCCGGGGTGTCTGGCGACCAATCCCTTGCCAAACTTGTCGAGTCTGGCCCTCTCGCGGACGACCAACCGCTCCGTCCGCGAGCGCAACTGCTCCTGCAACCTGTCGAGACGCTGAGCCTGTTCCAGCAAATATTTGCGCGGATATCGGAAGAACGGCGATCTTCTTGCCCGTTCCAGCCTCTCGGCATCTTCGCGAAGCCGGAGACGCATCGCCCCGTCCAGCCTCTGCTTCAACCGCTCCAGACCTTGTCCGAGCTCCGCCACATGCGGAACCGCCAGCTCCGCTGCAGCCGTTGGCGTGGCCGCTCGCAAATCGGAGACAAAGTCGGATATGGTATAATCCGTCTCATGGCCGACAGCGCTGATAACAGGAATAGCGGAGTCAGCAATCGCCCGCGCGACGGCTTCTTCGTTAAACGCCCACAGCTCCTCCAGCGATCCTCCGCCGCGACCAACAATTAATACGTCGCATTCGCCGAATCGATTCATCGCTTGTATGGCATTGACGATAGCAGGGGCCGCTCCCGCTCCTTGCACGAGCACGGGATAGACATAGACCGGGATGATCGGGTATCTTCGTTTAAGAGTCGTCGTAATATCTCTGACCGCTGCGCCAGTAGGCGATGTAATGACTCCGATCGCTTTGGGAAAAGCAGGGAGAGAGCGCTTGCGGGAAGCTGCAAATAGACCTTCCTGATCCAGCTTCTCCTTCAACTGCTCAAAAGCCAGATACAAGCTGCCAATCCCGTCCGGCTGCATCGCCATGCAATAGAATTGGTAGTTGCCATCCCGTTCGAAGACGGAAATATTGCCCCTGGCCAGCACCTTGGCACCTTCTCTTGGGATGAAAGGAAGCCTCGCGTTATGCGAGGCGAACATGACGCATTTCAACCGGCTGCCTTCATCTTTGAGTGTGAAATACATATGACCGCTGGAATGATGGGTGAAATTGGAGACTTCGCCGCGCAGCCAGACGTCGCCCAGCACAATATCGCTTTCCAGCTTCATGCGAATGTATTTATTGAGTTCCTTGACGGAGTAAACGCGTGGTTGTGCCGTCATGCGGACTACACCCCGATTCCGTTCGCCCTCTTAGCCGCCTTGATCGTATTGCCCATCAAAAGCGTGATGGTCATGGGGCCAACGCCGCCAGGTACAGGCGTAATGTAGCCCGCCGTCTCCAGACAGTCCTCGTAGTCAACGTCGCCAGCCAGCTTGCCGTCAGGCAGTCTGTTAATGCCGACATCAATTACGACTGCGCCCGGCTTTACATATCGACTGTCAATCGCTTTGGCCTTGCCGATCGCGACAACGAGAATATCGGCTTGTTTCGCGATGCCCTCCATGTCCGCCGTACGGGAGTGGCATACCGTAACGGTCGCATTCTCGCGAAGAAGCAGCATGGCAACCGGCTTGCCGACGATATTGCTGCGTCCGATGACGACAGCGTGTTTGCCTGCGATATCAACGCCGCTGCGTTTGATCAGCTCGATCACGCCTGCGGGCGTACATGGCAACAGGCTGTCATCCCCTATCGTCAAGTTGCCGACGCTCTCCGGATGGAATCCGTCTACGTCTTTTGCTACGCTGATCGCGTCAATGACGGATTTCTCGTTAATATGCTTCGGCAGAGGCAACTGAACGAGAATGCCGTTAATCGAATCCTGATTGTTAAGCTTACCGATCAGAGCGAGCAGAGCCTCCTCTGTCGTATCGCCCGGCAGACGGTGAACTTCGGAATAGATACCTAACTGAATGCAAGCCTTTTCCTTGGAACCGACATACACCTTGGATGCGGGATCATCGCCAACCAATACGACCGCAAGTCCGGGAACGATGCCTTTCTCCTTTAGTTCGGCGATTTGTTCCAGCCATTCTCCGCGAATTTGCTCCGAAATCTTTTTGCCATCAATGATATGCGCTCCCATGTCCGTCTCGTCTCCTTTTTCGTTAACCGCCTTAAGCGGACTTTATATCGTCTGCCGATTACAATCGCCATCAAGCCTTCAATTCGTCGATTCCGAGCAGAAGCTTGCCCAACACGCCGTTGACGAATTTCCCGGATTCCTCCGTGCCGAAATGTTTGGCGAGTTCGATCGCCTCGTTAATCGCCGCCTTGGGCGGCACATCATCCCTGAACACCATCTCGTAACAGGCCAGACGCAGCACCTGACGGTCTACGCGCGAGAGCCTGTCCACTTGCCAGCCTGTCAGGAACTGCTGAAGCATCCCGTCGATCTCCGACTTGCGGGCGATGACCCCGTTCACGATTTCCCTTGCGAAGTCATCCGTCGAGCCGATCTCCTTGGGATCCGCGCCGAGCTCGTTATCCTGGCGCAGCTCCTCCATGATCATGTCGACGGCCTCCGCAGCCGTTACCTCATTCATTTCCATCTGGTATAGGCTGGATACCGCGATTTCCCTAGCCAATCTCCGTTTCATGCCAATCCTCCGCATCTTTTCTTCCTTAATTATTTGCTCCATGAAAACGATGATCTCCTCCCTTAACGGAAGGATTCGGATACCCGACTTCCGATGAACGGAGGAGACCACTCAATTATCGAAAGGGACGGAACCTGTCCATGATTGTCTCCCATATACGTTGCCATGGAATAACCGGGCCGTTGCTCGATTCCTTCTGTTTGCCGAACCAATAACCCGCAAAAACGAGCAACGCTACGAACAGCATGTCCCAGAACCCGAATGCCAAATACACAATACTGCAGAAAAGCCCCGCTGCCGCGCCTAGGATTCGTTTCCAATAGACGCTCCAGATCTCCCTCCACATCGGCCGTCCACCTCTATTCTACGCGACTCTTGAACGTGTTTGCCTGTACCACGTTGGCGATAAATACGGCCACGTTGGATACCGGAATGCCGGTAATGTCTTCGACGTGCTCCTTTACCGCCCGCTGAATGTCCTCCGTCAGAGCCGGAATGGAGCTCTCGCCGTCGATAACGGCGCGAAGCACGATCTCGAGACCCGAATCGGACGCTCTCACGCGCGAGCGCAATTCCTTTACGCCGCGCTGCTTGGACGCCGTCTTTAGCGCCAGGTTCTCGATCGTCTCGATCGAGATTCGAATATCGCCGAACTCCGTGCGCTGATCGATGGATTGCGCCGACATGGAGCCGCGATGCAGCGACAGAATGAAGAACCGGAAGCTCAGGAGCAGAATGACGATGCCGGCGATTCCGGTACCGATCTGTATGCCGTTTGACCGATAGAACTCCGTTAACAGATCGCTCAGCATCCTGCTTGTCAGCCACCCGAAGCCGAGACTCATAAAGAATATGGATATAACGCCGACGATCAGACTGTAAAGAAACAACAATAGCTTGTCCACAACTTTGATCAATGCAGCCAATCCTCCCGTCAGAGCGAATGAAAACCCCCTGGCCGATCGGCATGCCCAATCACAAGGGGGTTGTACAAATGCATGTATGCTTTTTTATTTGACCCGATTTTGGATATCCTCATCATCCGGTCTCTCTGCCGACTTGAAATGTACGTCATGAATATGTACGTTCACTTCTACAACGTTAAGGCCCGTCATCATCTCGATAGAACGCTTGACGTTGTTCTGGATGCCGGACGCGATCTCGGGAATCTTATGACCGTATTCCACGATGATGGACACGTCCACGGCCGCTTCGCGCTGACCAACCTCCACCTTGACGCCCTTGGACAGATTTTTGCGACCGAGAAGCTCCGCAATTCCTCCAGCGAAACCTCCGCTCATGCCGGCTACGCCTTTTACTTCTATGGCGGCAAGCCCTGCAATCACTTCAATGACTTCGGGGGCAATCTGAATCGTACCGATTTCTGTTTTCTCATAATCCGCGGCGATCGTACTCATGTTCGTTGTACACCTCCCTAAAGTTGCGCGCGGCCCGGCGAAAGCCAAGCCTTATGTCGCATCTTATTTCTATACTATAACATTAGGCAGTAATTATGACAAACGTTACCTGCTTGTAAAGGTTGTTCAAAAAATCCGCTTCCCATTACGAAGTAATTCTGCAAGTTTACTCGACGTCGAATATTGAATTCAGCCGTACCTAAGCATATGCTTACGAAGTATGTTTCCTCCGGAAACATTGCAGGTGCTCACGTAGCTTCCACTACGCTCCGCTCCTCAGGTTCTAGCTTCATCCAATCTTCTCGGTACTGATAACCGAATTTTTTGAACTCGTACTTGTATAATTATTCGCCGATCGCCGCTCCCGAACCGTTGATATCATGCTCCTCGAGAAACTTGATATCGAAATCGCCCTGGATGAATTTGGGATGGCTTAACAGCTTCATGTGGAAAGGAATCGTCGTCCGAATGCCTTCGATGGCAAATTCGGACAGCGCCCTCTTCATGCGCGCGATCGCTTCTTCCCGAGTCGCGCCCCATACGATCAGCTTGGCAATCATGGAATCGTAATGCGGCGAAATGGTGTAGCCCGGATATACCGCGCTGTCCACGCGCACGCCCGCGCCGCCTGGAGGCAGATAGAACGGGATATGGCCGGCGGAAGGCATGAAGTTGCGCTCGGAATCCTCCGCGTTGATCCGGCACTCTATGGACCAGCCATTAATCTTAAGATCCTCTTGTCGGAACGACAGCGGATTGCCTTCGGCAACATTGATCATTTCCTTAATGAGATCTACGTTCGTGATCATCTCCGTAACGGGATGCTCCACTTGAATGCGCGTATTCATCTCCATGAAGTAGAACTGGCCATCCTGGCCCAGGAGAAACTCCAGGGTGCCGGCGCCGGAGTACTCAACGGCCAGTGCCGCGCGAACCGCGGCGGCTCCCATACGCTCGCGCAGCTCAGGAGATAAAACCGGGCAAGGCGCTTCTTCGACGAGCTTTTGGCGTCTGCGCTGCACGGAGCAGTCACGCTCGAACAAATGAACCGCGTTGCCGTGTTTGTCCGCCATGATCTGAATCTCGACGTGCTTCATGCCCGTCAAATATTTCTCCAGGTAAACGCCGGCGTTGCCGAATGCCTTCTGCGCTTCTTGCTGAGCCGTCGTAATCTGGCTGATAAGCGATTCCTCGTTCTCCGCGATGCGAATCCCTTTGCCGCCGCCGCCCGCAGTGGCTTTAATAATGACGGGATAACCGATCGCTCTCGCTATCTCCACAGCTTCGTCGAGGTTGTCGATAAGGCCGTCGGAGCCCGGTATAACGGGTACGTCGGCGGATTTCATCGTCAGCTTCGCGACGGCTTTGTCCCCCATCTTGCTGATGGCATCCGCGGAAGGTCCGATAAACGTAATATTGCACGATTCGCAAATCTCCGCGAAGTCGGCATTCTCGGCAAGGAAGCCGTATCCGGGATGAATGGCGTCGCATTCGGTTATCGTCGCTACGCTCATAATGCTCGTGAAATTTAAGTAGCTATCCTTGGATAACGTCGGCCCAATGCAATAAGCTTCATCGGCAAGCTTGACATGGAGAGAGTCTCTGTCCGCTTCGGAGAACACGGCCACGGTAGAGATGCCGAGCTCGCGGCAGGCACGAATAATTCGAACCGCGATTTCTCCGCGGTTCGCGATCAATATTTTGTGGAATTTCACGTGGGAACCCCTTTCGAACGAGAAGTGTTAGTCCGCTTTCACAAGGAATAGCGGTTGGCCGTATTCGACGAGTTGTCCATTGGCGACGAGCACTTCGACGATCTCGCCTTTCACTTCCGCCTCCAGCTCGTTCATCAGCTTCATCGCTTCCAAAATGCAGACGACGGACTTCTCGGTCACGCGGTCGCCGGCTTTCACGAAGGCAGCAGCTTCGGGAGACGGCGCGCTGTAGAACGTGCCGACCATAGGCGATACGATCTGGTGCAGATCCGGAGCCGGGGCTTTGGGAGCTGCTGACTCGGCGGCAGCTGGCTGTGCTTCGGACTGTCCGGCCGCTGTATACGGCTGAGTGGCGGCAGGCGCGGCGGAGTATGTATGCGTAATTGGAGCCGCTTGCACATTCACCACTTCGGTTTTTCCCGGCTTGCGGATATGCAGACGCGCTCCTTCGTTTTCAATTTCCAGCTCTTGAACGGAAGTTTGGTCAATAAGTTTAACCAATTCTTTAATTTCGCTCAACTTGAACATGAACGTAATCACTCCTCTTCTTCACATAACGTTTTGTATTATAGCATAAATTGCCGCCAACACGAATTTTTTTTTGTCGGAATACGCTTTTCAACATGCAATGCTTAGAATTATTCTCCGTTTGCGGACAATTACCTTCTATATAGGACCCTTTATTTTTGCATTGCAATGAAAAACCGAGTACAATGCGACGTTGGCGGGAGGACGAGGGCAAATGTGTATGAAAAACCGAGTACAATGCGACGTTGGCGGGGAACGAGGACAAATGTGTATGAAAAACCGAGTACAATGCGACATTGGCGGGGGGACGAGGGCAAATGTGTATGAAAAACCGAGTACAATGCGACGCTGGCGGGGGGACGAGGGCAAATGTGTATGAAAAACCGAGCAAAAAATCCGCGCATCAGCGGCCTGGTGCCGATGATGCGCGGATTGCGATTGGCAAACCGTGAAATTACGGCGCCGGTACGTATTGCACAGTGACTTGCTCCGGCTTGACTTCAAGCGTCTTCATGACTTGCTCGATAATGCCGGCCGCTTCCTTCTTCTCCAGCTTGTCGCTTGTTACCACGACTTTATAACGATCGTTCTCCGGCGAAATAAGCGCCATCTCGTATTTGTCCTGGAGCGCGATTTCCAGATTGGTAATTCGCGAATTTTTGTCTTCCAGCAATTCCATCTCCTTCGTAGCCGCCGCGAATTCCTCATCCGAGGATTCGACGTTCGCGATGACGGCATAGATGCGCGCTTCCTCTTCCGCGTATTGTCCCTCGCGCTTCGACATCAGATCTGCGAACAAACCGCTCGAAGCCATGCCGTTACGCTCCATCTCGGCCAATACCTCTTTGTCCTTCTCGCTCATCTCGCCATTTCCTTGATCGACTTGATCAACTACGATGCCGCTTCCGCCGTTAACCTCGGAGACATTTTCCGTCTCCGCTCCGCTGCCCGACAGCTTGTCGGCATCGTTAAGATCCTGCGTGAACAGGTAATAGGCGGACAGGACGACCATCAGACTTAACATGGATACTAACCAAATCGTTTGTCTTTTTGTGTTCATGGAAACAGCCTCCCAAATATTATTTTCGTACATATAGTTGCTGCATTGTTATTGCTTGCGTGGCACGACTTCAATCCTGTTCACGGCGACGCTTACGCCTTTCTCTACCGCGCTCGTTATGAGCCTTCTTACCGTCGTATTTTCTGCGCCTTGAGCAACGATGAGAACGCCCCGTATCTTGGGATTGATTGTTTTGGTGACGATCGGCTTCTGATCGCCGGACACCTCGTATAACACGACCTGTCCATCCCGGCTGATAGATGTAATTTGGCGAGTTCCCCCGTTTTTGTCATTCTCGTCCGTGTTTGATTGCGTCTCCTGACTGTGCCTGCCCAAGACGATTTCCTCGGTCGAATCGACCGTTACCATAACGTCCACCGAGCCGACACCGACAATTTTGCCCAATATTTCCTCCAGCCTTGTCTCCAGTGCATGCTCGATCTGCTGGAAGGGTGAATTTGAAACCTGGCTTTGATTCCAGGCCTCCTCGGCAGCCGGGGGCGGATTAGGATCCTGCGCCGACGATTCCACGTCCTTATATGGCAGGAACGAATTGATAAGCATCAGCGCGGCGCCGATCCCGCCAACAATAAGCAGGATGCGAAGAGTTCGGACACGCTTCGGGCCGCTGGGACCGCCGCCGACCGCCGCCTCCAAATTTTCCAGCCATTTTGCCACGTTTACCCAACCTCCCAAGGGGAATGCCTGCATGTATAGCGAGCTGTGCCTGAACTGTATTCTGTCGTCAAGCGCGCTGCCTGATCAGAATGAGGTCTCTATGCACCCCCCAGCCTTGATAAATGACATCCCGGATCTCCGTTGCCGCGCGACCTTTCACTTCGGCATATTCATCCCGGGTGCCTGGATAACCAGTGCCCGATTGCTCCTTTTGTTCGGGCGATGCTTCTACGGACACCTGCACCGACACCGACACCTGCTGCACTTCCTCCACTTCTTCCGCAACCGGCACTTCCTCTTCCCTCTCCGAACTCTGCATGGCTCTGAGCGTGATCGTAATGCCGCCGATGTCCGGAACGTCGTTCTCTCCACGCTTCTCTCCCCAAACTAATGCCACATCCACAGACTCTACGGCGCTACCGGCATTCTTCCGCAGCTCGGCCAGCATCCCGCTCTCCAGCGTGCGTTCCACAAGCTTCGCGGTCTCCCGACCGCGCTGTTCCGAAAGCTCGGCCGCTTTGCGCTCAATTTCCGAAAGCGTTGGCATTTTCACGTTTCTCTCCATCGTGCGCTCATCCCAAATTTGGATGCTTGCGTCCAGCTTGGAACCGATATCCTCTTGGAAAAGCCGCAGCAAGGGAGACAGAATGGTCAGGAGGATGAACAGACCGACAACGAGTCTGGCATAACGCTGCATCGCCTTGTTTGGCAGCAGCAGCTCGACCAGCACAGCCAGCAGAATGACGGCAATAATGTCCCGCAGCCAGTCGCTGAGCCAAGTCATCACATTCCGCTCACCTCCTTTAATAAATCCGTCTTTATCTGGTCATTAACGCCGCATTGCCCGCCGTCAAAATGATCGTTACGGCAAGAAAGAACATCAGGCTTACGGCGGCAAGCGCGGCGAAAACGTAGATCATCGTTTTCCCGATTGTCTGAAGCGTATCCGCGATCGGCGAATCGCCGAGCGGCTGCATGACGGCAGCTGCCACATTGTAGATGAGCGCAAGCGTCATTATTTTCAGTGCAGGGAATGCGCTCAGGAACAGCAGGACGATGACGCCCGCGATGCCGATTGCGTTCTTTGCCAGCATGGAAGCGGAGATAACGGTATCCGCCGCATCCGAGAACATTCGGCCGACGACGGGAACGAAGTTGCCCGTGACAAATTTCGCAGTCCGCAGCGTCACCCCGTCCGTAACGGCGCCTGTCGCGCCTTGCACCGAGATGACGCCGAGGAAGATCGTCAACATGATGCCGAGAGCCCCGACAGCGACGTTTCGGAGCAGATTCGCCAGCTGAGTCACCTTGAACTTTTCGGACAACGCGCTTGTGATATGCAGCACGGCCGAGAAAAACAGAAGCGGGAAAACAAACGTGTAAATGACGGTTCCTACGGCATGGATCATAAAAATAATAAGCGGATGCAGCACCGACACCGTCACGAGACTGCCCATCGATGCCAGGAGCGTCAAGAGCAGAGGCACCATGGCCAGCATAAATGTAATCATGCTTTCGATCGCATCTCTGGCATAACCGATGGCGACATGAAAGCTGTTCACCGCGATGATGACGAGAACCATAAACGTGATGGCGTAAGCGACCTTGCTGATCGCGCTTCTTTCGAATGCCGACTGCATCGTCTCCAGCACCATGCTGAATACGGTCAGCAGGACGATTGTAACAAGCAGCTTGCCATTGTAGAGCACTTCATGCCACAGATAACGAACCAGGCCTTGCAGCACGTCCTTCAGTTTAAAGCCGCCTCCTGGTAGCAGCATCTCACGGAATGTCGGCATCTTTCCTTCGGGGAAGAATCCCCCGTATTCGCTGCTCAGCTTGCTCCAGTACGCCTCAACGCCCTCCGTGTCGACTCCGGCAAGCTGATCCTTCGTCATCGCATCCGTTGCGGCAGCTGTCCCATCTTGTCTCCTGCCTTCTTTGCCTTCTTCGGTCAACGACACCGCGGCAGCGTCTGCCTGAAGGACGGCCGGCACCAGCTGGAAGGCCAGCGCAATCAGGAAAATCATAAGCAGCAGCTTGGCCCTTGCACGGGGTCCTGATCCTGTCATCTCCTCATTCAGCTCCCCGCCGGCAATAGTCCGATGACCGTCTCGACGATAACGTTAATGATGGGAACCGCCATTACGAGAATAAATATTTTGCCGGCAAATTCGATTTTTGAAGCGATGCTCTCCAGACCCGCGTCCCTTACGATCTGCGCTCCGAATTCCGCGATATACGCGATTCCGATAATTTTGAGCACCGTCTTCAGATAAATGGATGGGATGCCCGACTTGCTGGCCAAATCTTCAAGCACCGTGATGACCGCTTCGATCTTGCCGATGACGTACAGGAAGATGAACAATCCCGTGAACGCCGCCAGTAAGAAGGCGAACATGGGCTTCTGTTCCCGGATGACGAGAATCAGCACCGTTGCGATTAAGCCGAGACCGATGATTTGAATCATTTCCAACGCGTTCACCTACTGGAACAGAAAGATCGTCTTTATTTCTTGGAAAAGTTCGTTTAATAGGCGGACAACCATGAACAGTACAACAACAAATCCGATAACCGTTACCCAATGCGCCATATCTTCCTTCCCCATCTGCTTCAGCACGGAGTGGATCATGGCGATAATAATGCCGATCCCCGCAATCTGGAATATGGCGCTCACATCGATATTCATAAGCAGCGCACCTCTTACACCATCAAAATGACGATCAGTACAGCCAGCAATACGCCAAGGCTCTTCCACATCTTCTCGTAACGGGCTTGATCGTCTCGCGCGGACTCTTCTTCTGCTTTCAGCTGGGACAGGGCGAGCCGAAGATGCTTCATCTGATCCTCCTTGTCGCTAATGCCAAGCGTCGTTCCCAGTCGGATCAGAACTCCCATCTCCGCGGCCTTCATGGCCGTGTCCCTCCAATGCAGCTTAACCGCGGCGCTCCAGCTCTCCTGAAACGTCGGTCCTTCCGCCCTCCATACCCCTTCGGCCGCGCTTCGCAAAATGGGGGAGATCGGCGGCGGAGTCGCCGATGCCGTTCTCTCCAGCGCCTCCGGCAAAGGCGTATGCCCGTAACCGATCTCGGTCTCAAGCCGCTGCAGGGCATGCGAGAGCTGTCTAAGCTGCTTCGGCCGCTCCGCGAATCGCGCCGCTTGCTGAAAGCCGATCAACGTGCCCGCCACGATAATCAAAATGGCGCCTAGCATCCCGATCATGGCTCATCCCGCTGGCGGGAAACGAAGCTAAGCATGCTTTGCTCTCCCGTCTCCGAACCGACAGACGGCGTATTAGGCGAGTTGCCAAGTCTGACGACTCTGTGCATGACTCCTTCCTTCGTACGCTTAAGCTCGACGATCTGGGCGAATGTGCCGTCTTGAATCAGCTTGTTCAACTCCGGCCTGCCCTTAGCATCCTGCAGGTCATAAGCATGGGCGGTTGCAATAATCGCCACCCCGGCATGGCTTGCTTCGCGTATGGCGTCTGCGTCCTCCGGCCGGCCAACTTCATCGACAACGAGCACCTCCGGCGACATCGACCGCAACAGCATCATAATCCCCTCAGCTTTGGGACAAGCGTCCATGACATCCGTTCGAGGGCCAATGTCGAAGGTCGGAATTCCTCGGACGCAGGCTGCAATCTCCGATCTTTCGTCTACGATGCCTACCTTTCTTCCCCGCCACTTCATCCCTGTCATGCCTGTCCAGGCGCCATAGCTGATTGCACGGGCCAGATCACGTATCAATGTCGTCTTCCCTTGCTGCGGCGGCGCCAGAATGAGCGTCGACCCGATCGACTGCCGCGTACGATCCAGCAGCTTGGGAAGCAGGTGGACGGAAGCGCCAATGACTTCCCTGGCAATCCGGATGTTGAAGCCGCCGATGTCTCGAATGCCCCGAACAATGCCTCCGTCCAGTATGGTTCTCCCAGCTAGTCCGATCCGATGACCGCCCGATACGGTAATGTAGCCTCTGCGAAGCTCTTCTTCCATGGCGTACAACGAATAATTCGTTATTCTCTCCAGCAGCTTTCTGCATTGCTCGGCCGTTGGCTTCACCGCGCCTTCTGCATCTTGCAATATGCCCGAATCCGCGGTGATGAACCGACTGTTACCTCCATAGGCGATCTCAAGCGGACGATTCTCGCGAATGCGAATTTCCTCGAGCTGCCCCTTAATATCCGCGGGCAATCCCTCGAGCAGACGCTTCAGCTCCAGCGGCAGCAGATGCGACACCTGTGCAAGCATTCTTCTCACTCCCGGATGTTTGTCCTTGATCGTTACATATGTATGCTTGTCTCTGGGACAATATGCAAAGCTTCTCTCTTATTGCTAGAGTTCGACTCTACTATTTCTTTAAAATTCCGATCATCAGACAACAGACGCCGACCGCCACCCAAATAAATTTGGACGGAGACAGCTTATCCGACAATCCGACCAAGCCGATCGTCGTCGTTGCGATCAGGACGAGCGGACCTACAAGGGCAAGCGACGAATTAACGACAAGCGCCTTGTCGATTTGATTGAGACGCAGCATCAGCAGCGCCGCGCATATTTCAATGGTGCCCGACATCAAGCGCAAAGACGCCATTGTCATCACGATTTTGTTTATCACAGCATGATTCCTCCTCAAAAGGTCTTGGATTTCTTGTCCCATTATATGCGCGCTTCTCTTCTTTTCATGCCGGACACCAGCCCAAGACCACCCGCATATAGTGAATCATTGTTGTACCGGAAATTCATCCTGCGAGAAGCACCGAAGGAGACGAACATGATGAGAACTGCTGTATCAGACAACTGGCATCAGCTATTAAAGGACCCTAGCGGCATTAGAGGAAGAGACCGCAGACTGCAGCTTGGCAAGACCATGGTGATTGACAAAGGACTTGGACTCCATAGCCTCACTGATTTTCTCCAAGTATCAAGCCCTTACGTCGACATGCTCAAGCTTGCATTCGGTACGTCGGTTCTTTATGATTCCGAGCTGCTCAGGCAAAAGCTTCGAATGGCTAGCGAGCATGGCATCGTAACGTTGCCCGGAGGAACGTTGCTGGAAGCCGCCATCAAGCAGAACGTTACCCGCGAATTTCTGGATACCGTGCAGCATTTCGGCTTTACCGGGATTGAAATATCAGACGGTACAATCGATCTGAATCGAATTCGTCGCACCTCGCTAATAAAGGAATGCGTTCGCAGAGGTTTTATCGTTACAACTGAATACGGCAAAAAGGCCGAGGGATCCGTTATAGATCCGGAAGAGCTGGCCTTCACGGCGCATTGCGATTGGGAAGCAGGTGCGGAGCTCGTGACCGTAGAAGCACGGGAATCCGGCCTTAATGTCGGCCTTTTCGACGAGAAGGGGCAATGCAAGGAGGCTGTGCTGGAGAGCGTTCTTAAAAGAGTGGAGCATGCCGGCAAGCTGATGTGGGAAGCTCCGCTCAAGAGCCAGCAGGTTGAACTGCTGCGGCAATTCGGGCCAGCGGTCCATCTGGGCAACATTGCGCCCGGAGATGCGCTTGCGCTTGAAGCGATGAGACGGGGACTTCGCTCCGACACCTTCCATCTGGGACGCCATGTCTATGAAATCGATTATATGATCTAGGTCGTGTCTGAAAATCTGCTCCCCTCGGAGTATTCAGATACGCCCTAAGAAAGAAGGATATCCGTCATGATGGTTCAAGTCATATCCAGTGTTAACGAAGCTTGCGCCGCGAAGTTCCATCACAAGACCGCTATCGTCATCGACGTGCTTAGAGCGACCAGCACCATTGTTGCCGCGCTGTCTGCCGGAGCGGCGAGCGTCTTGCCCGCGGAGACCGTCATGGACGCAAAGTCGTTGCACCGCCCCGGAGATCTGCTTGGCGGAGAGCGCTTTTGCCGCCGGATCGCCGGGTTCGACTTAGGCAATTCTCCATCCGAATACAACTCTGATACCGTAAAAGGACGAAAAGTCATCCTGACGACGACAAATGGGACCAGGGCCATTCATAAATCTACGAGAGCCGATCACGTCATTGCCGCCTCGCTCTTGAACGCCGAGGCGTGTGCGGCATTCGCTCTGGAGCTTAAGCGCGACATCATCATCATGTGCGCGGGAAGCCATGACGAATTCGCGATCGAGGATGGATTATGCGCAGGCTTGCTTCTGCATCATCTGCGCAAGCCGGGAGACGTCTCCTTAGAGACGGACGACTTTGGTACCGCAATGGAATCTTTGTATGCCGATAATCGCGATCGCATGGAGACGATCTTAATGAACAGCGCCTCAGGGAAACGTCTGTTAAAGTTAGGACAGAAGAGCGATATAGCCTATTGCGCGAGAGTAAATACGTTACAGGAGGTTCCGTACCTCGTCGGCGATGTGCTTGTGCCGCGGCGATAGAATCGCTGTGCAGTTCCAAGAGGATTGACATATTGATCTCAGCCCGTCCATATAATGATTGTAGGCGCTTAAGAGGTTGTTCAAATCCGAACTTTTTGAACTTATATTTGTAGGGGCCGTTCAATCCGCTTGGGAATGGGAGCATATCAAGATGACAGGTCAAATCATATTGGTAGCTTTAATCATTGTAGGTGTCGTCGGCCGCTCGTCCATCATCGCGACAGCGGCCTGCATATTGCTGGCGATCAAGCTTGTTCATCTGGAGAGGTTCCTCCCCGGCATCGAACGCCGCGGCTTGGAGCTCGGCCTTCTTTTCCTGACGCTCAGCGTGCTTGTGCCGTTCGCGGCGGGGAAAATCGGATGGAAGGACTTCAGCAGCGTGCTCACTTCGTGGCAAGGCATTCTCGCCCTGATCGGCGGAGCTGCAGCGACCTATATTAATAGCAAGGGTCTTGATCTGCTTCGTATCGATCCTCAAATCATCGTAGGACTAGTGCTTGGTTCCATCGTCGGCATCGTCGTACTGCGAGGCATACCGGTGGGGCCGTTAATGGCGGCCGGCATTACCGCCATCTTGTATAAGCTGTTTCAAATGCTAAGCGGAGAATCCTGACCCTACATATACCGATTAAAACAACAAGGGCGCCACCCAAGCTGATAACAGCCTGGATGACGCCCTCTTTTTGCAGCTATTGCTTATCTGCGTTCCGATGGACCGCCGACAAAAACTTGTTCCGTCGTGTCGAGGCCATATGCCGTGTGAAGCGCACGAACGACATCGGCAAGCGGCTCCGAGTTGATGACGCAAGATACTTTAATCTCGGATGTGCTGACCATCTTGATGCTGACGCCGATCGAGGAGATAGCCTTGAACATCGTAGCGGCAACTCCAGGGTTGCTGACCATACCTGCTCCAACGATGGATACCTTGACCAATCCGCTCTCCGAATTCGTTTCGCGGAACGGCACCTCGGCACGATTGTTTTCGATAACGGCGATAGCTCTCTCTCGATCATCGCCGGAGACGGTGAACGAGAAGTCGGCCTTGCCGTCCGCCACGCCGCTTTGCACGATAATATCAACATCGATGCTTTCGGCTGCAAGCGCGCCGAATACGTTAGCGAGCACGCCTGGAACGTCCTCAACGCCTAGAATGCTGATTCTTGCTACGTTTTTATCAAATGCGATGCCCCGCACGACCACGCCTTGCTCCATAACTGCTTCCTCCTTCACACTTGTCCCTTCGTTATAGGTAAAGCTGGAACGAACGACCAACCGCACGTTGTTATGTTTCGCATATTCCACCGCGCGCGGATGCAGAACCGCCGCGCCAAGATGAGCAAGCTCCAGCATTTCGTCGTACGAAATTTCTTCCAGCTTGCGCGCGTTCTTAACGACACGCGGATCCGTCGAGTAGACGCCGTCTACGTCGGTATAAATTTCGCATACATCGGCTTTAAGCGCGGCAGCCAGCGCCACGGCCGTCGTATCGGAGCCGCCTCTGCCAAGCGTCGTAATATCGCCTTCTTCGCTTGTGCCCTGGAATCCTGCGACGATGGCGACATTGCCTTCCTTGAGCGCCTTGAACACGCGACTTCCATCTATATCGATAATTTTGGCTTTGCCATGAACCGCATCCGTCCGCATGCCGGCTTGCCAGCCTGTAAACGATACGGCCTTGCCGCCCAAACCATGAACAGTCATAGACAATAAAGCGATCGAAATCTGCTCGCCGACCGTCATCAGCATATCCATCTCGCGAGCAGGAGGATTCGGGTTCAAAGTCTTCGATTGATCAATCAGGTCGTCCGTCGTATCGCCCATGGCGGACACAACCACGACGACGTCGTTGCCTTCTTGCTGCTTCTCGATAATACGCTTCGCTACACGTTGCATTCTCTCTGGCGTCCCTACGGAACTGCCTCCAAACTTCATCACGACCAAAGACAAAGCTGATTCACTCCCCAACCTTGACATATACATACAAGATCATATTATAACACAGCCTGCTTGCCTATGAACATACTTTCCCGCATCAATTTTCGACAAACAAAAACCGCCCGACAAAGCCGGACGGTTCGCAAGCGTTGACTGCCATTTATGCGCGGGAAATGTATTTGCCTTCGCGCGTATCGATAAGCAGAACGTCGCCTTCATTAATAAAGAGCGGCACTTGAACGTTAAGGCCAGTCTCCACCTTCGCGGTTTTCGTTGCGCCTTGCGCCGTGTTGCCTTTTACGCCAGGCTCTGTTTCTGTAACGGCCAGCTCTACGCTGTTCGGCATTTGGATCCCAAGGATCTCGCCTTGGTAGCTGGAGATGTTAACGGTCATGTTTTCCTTCAGGAAGTTAAGCTCCCATTCCAACTGATCTTTCTCCAGATTGAACTGGTCGAATGTCTCGTTGTCCATGAACGTGTACTCGGAACCGGCGTTGTAGAGGTATTGCACGGCTCTGTTTTCGATTTGAGCGCGGCCGATCGTCTCGCCTGCGCGAAATGTCTTTTCAACGACGTTGCCATTGCGGAGGTTCTTCAGCTTGGAGCGTACGAAGGCCGCGCCTTTGCCAGGTTTCACGTGTTGGAAGTCAAGCACTGTGAAGATGTCGTTGTCCACTTGAACCGTAAGGCCTGTCTTAAAATCGTTTACTGAAATCATTGCTGATTCCCTCCTGAATGAAAATTCCTATCCCAGGCAGATAAGCTCTTTCGGGGATGAGGTTAATATTTTAATGCCGGAATCCGTTATAACGATGTCGTCCTCGATCCTTACTCCGCCGAAGCCGGGCAAGTAGATGCCGGGTTCCACCGTTACAGTCATACCGGGGGTTAAAATCGTGTCGCTAAGCCTCGACAACCGCGGAGATTCGTGAATCTCCATGCCAAGACCGTGGCCGGTGCCATGACCGAACATGTCTCCATAGCCGTATTTCGTAATGATATTGCGCGCAAGCGCGTCGGCTTCCAATCCCGTCATGCCGGGACGAATGTTCGCGAGCGCATGAAGCTGAGCTTCCAGTACGATGTTGTAAATTTCGCGGTGCTTGTCCGTCGGCTGCCCGATAACGACCGTACGCGTCAGATCGGAGCAATAACCTTTGTAATAGGCGCCGAAGTCCAGCTTGATAAATTCGTTCGTACCGATCACACGCTCGCTCGCCACGCCGTGCGGCAGTGCGGAGCGTTCTCCCGATGCAACGATCGTATCGAAGGAAGAGCTGGTCGCGCCATTGCTGCGCATGTACACTTCCATCTCCAGCGCTACGTCGGTCTCGCGCATGCCGCTGCGAATGAGCGCTGTAATATAGGTGAAGGTACGATCCGCCAGGTCGGCTGCTTCTTGCATAATCGCAAGCTCCGATTCGTCCTTTATCATCCGCAGCTTCTCGATTAAACCTTCGGATGGTACGAGCGTGATGTCCTTAAGCAACGTGCTCCAGCGGACATGCTCAGCGAACGTAACATGCTCCTGTTCGAAGGCAAGCTTGCCTATGCCCCATCCTTTTAGAAGCTCTCTGACTTCGTCCAGCGGACTGGTGCCATGCTCGATGATGTCGAGCCCTTTGGCTTGCTCCGCCGCTTGAACGCGATAACGGAAATCCGTAAGCAGAACAGCCTTGTCGCTGGTTACAAGCACATACCCCGAGCTTCCGGTAAATCCGCTTATGTATCTCCGGTTATGCGAGCTTGCGATTAACAAAGCTTCAAGCCGGCTTTCTTCCATAAGCTTCCGAAGACGGTTCAATCTCTCCATACTCATTTGTTGTCACTCCCTTTACGCTTATGCGCCTTCGCGGTTCAGCTCATGCACAAGCGCTTCCAGCGCCAACGTATAACCGATGGCTCCGAAGCCCGCAATTTGGCCAAACGCGATCGGCGCCACTACCGACACATGCCGGAACGGCTCTCTCTTATGAATGTTGGACAGATGAACCTCGACGATCGGCAACGATACCGCGCTTAACGCGTCTCGCAAGGCATAGCTGTAATGCGTCCAGGCTCCGGGATTAATAATAATTCCGTCCATCTTCCCATAGGTCGCATGGATTCGATCGATCATTTCCCCTTCGTGATTGGTCTGGAAGCAAGTTACCTCCACGCCGAGCTCCTTCGCCTTGTCCGCAATCATTTCTTCGATAGCAGACAAGGAATTGTTGCCGTAAACTCCCGGCTCTCGAATGCCGAGCATATTCAAATTCGGACCGTTGAACACTGCGATATTGCGCATTGCGGTTCCTCCCATGCGGCTAGCTCACCTCTAGCGCCTGAATCATTAGACATTTTACCACAAATGCCAGCCGCTTGAGAAGCGCTATGTCCATTACTTCGCCGATGCCGGCTCTCGGGACGATTCGTCCGTGAATTCGAAAGCAATCGAGTACCCGATGAACACGCCCCAGAGCGTAAAAATGCACAGCTCGGATAAAACCGTGTTCCAGCCTGCCGCATTCACTCTACTCGTCATTCCAATCAGAGGACCTGCCGCTAAAAACATAAGCGCCCACCAGCCCAAGCCATAAAAGATGCCCGGCCATGGTCCTCTAAAACGACCGAGTAATGCTGTATACAACAACGCTGCAGCAATAGAGAATACGGTAAAACCGGCAATGCCAATTACAATGCCCCAATAGCTGATTAGAAAATGATGCCGGAAAAACGGCTCCATCAGAAACCCCGGCAGCTCCGTCGTGAATTTCATACTATAGAACATCCACCTTATGCAGCCCCAGATCAAGCCGGCGAACAACCCTATATGAACCGCGTATAGCCAACGATTCGTATGGTGGTCGCTATAGGTATCCTTATCTGATTGCCTGTTCTTCAAATGGATCGCGCTCCTCTTCATTAAGCGGTGCCACCCGCTTTTTTGACTTGCTGTCCATATAGTATGGATATTTCAGGCGTTCCATAATCAGAAAAGTCGCGACAGACCGCATACGGCAACCCGCCCGCACTCGCAATCCTTGGTTAGATCAAGTACAATAGAAAGAAGTTCAGTTAGTTATTATTCAAGGATGGTGACCAACCTTTGCCTCAGGAACCTAGAAACATTTACGGCGGACAAGCCGTCATCGAAGGCGTCATGTTCGCCGGCAAACACGTCAACGTGACGGCAGTCAGGCGCAAGAACGATGAGATTGAATTTTATGAGGTGCCTAGAAGCTCCAAACGCTGGGTAACCGGGCTCAAAAAAATCCCTTTAGTGCGCGGAGTCGTCGGCATTGTCGAATCCAGCGCAAAGGGTTCGCAGCATCTCAATTTCTCGATGGAAGCCTACGCGGAAGACGAGACGGCCGAGGAAGGCAAGGCTGACGAACCCAAAAAAGCCGAGCCCGAGAAAAAAGGTTTTAGTCTCGGCATGATTGTGAGCGTAGCGGTTGCCGGCGTGTTGTCTTTTATCTTCGGCAAGCTGATCTTTACCGCCGTACCCGCCGCGATCGAAGATCTTCTGTTCGCCAAGGCATTCAGCAGTCAAGTCGGTCATAACCTCTTGGAGGGACTTATTAAAATCATCTTGCTGCTGGTCTATCTCTACTTCATCTCCTTGACGCCGATTATTAAACGGCTGTTCCAATATCATGGCGCCGAACATAAGGTAATCAGCGCCTATGAAGCCGGCGAAAAGTTGACCGTCGAGAACGTGCAGAAGTACAGCCGGCTCCATTATCGCTGCGGCTCCAGTTTTATCGTCTTCACGGTTATTGTCGGGGTTGTCGTATATTCCATGCCGATCTTTGAATGGGAGACCATCTGGGAGCGCATCTACCTCCGCATCCTGCTTCTCCCCGCGGTTCTGGGTTTATCTTACGAGGTGCTCAGACTGACTAACTCGGTACGCGAGGTTCCTGTTCTGCGTTTCCTCGGTTATCCGGGTTTGTGGCTGCAGTTGCTCACGACAAAGGAACCGAACGACGAGCAAGTGAAGGTATCCATCGCTTCCTTTAAGCGTATGCTGGAGCTCGACCGACAGGCAGCTGCCGGAGTAAACCTTTCGGCGAACGAGCCGAAAGCTATTTAATCCCTCTTTACGGAAAGGCGTGATAGGATGCGAAGCAGATCGAAAGGCTGGATGATCGCGGGAATCGTCGTAGCCCTGCTCATCGTTATCGGGTTCGTCGAAGGAATTAGCAGCAGCAACCCGATTCAGTTTCTACTTCCAATCATCATTATTGGCGGCATCTTCCTCCTCTACAAATACCCGCCTTCCTTCTTGAGAGGCAACAATCAGGGAGGTTATGGACAGCGCGGCCGCAACGCTTACGCACCGCGCAAGACGACATCGACAATGCAGTCCAAGTCAAAGAAGGACAGAACAAAATCCCGTACCATACCGTTCAGAGTCATTGAGGGCGGCAAGGATGACGAAGATACGCCTAAATATCATTAACCGGACACAACAATAAGGCCGTTGAGACGATGCAGGTATCGTTCCAACGGCCTTATTGTTATATGACCAATCATTCGTATGTACGTCTAATCGTTATCCAGTTCGCTTCGCAGCGACCGAAGCTCGTCCAATCGGTCAGGATCTCTACGGAAATATTCCACCAGCGTCTCGATACAAGTAATGGAGTCCCAGCTGAGATGATGCTCGATGCCTTCGACATCCTTGTATATGTTCTCTTCTTGTACGCCTATCGTCGTCAAGAAGGACTCCAGCAGATCATGGCGCTCCATCAATCGTTTGCCCATTTTTTTGCCTTTGTTCGTCAGGACGAGACCT
The DNA here is from genome assembly GCF_002165585.1 of Paenibacillus sp. MY03. Classification (NCBI taxonomy): domain Bacteria; kingdom Bacillati; phylum Bacillota; class Bacilli; order Caryophanales; family Paenibacillaceae; genus Paenibacillus; species Paenibacillus sp. MY03. The sequence continues at coordinate 152,079 of NZ_MXQD01000006.1, forward strand.
CTATATTTCTCATAGATCAGATAGCTGTCCTTATCCAGCTTCTGAATCATCTTCGTAACGGAAGACGGGTGAACCTCGAGACCCTCCGCAATGTCAGAGACCCGCGCATACCCTTTTTCCTCGATGAGTTTATAAATTCGCTCCAAATAATCTTCCATGCTCGGAGTCGGCACTCGCGTTAGCCTCCTTACCTCTCGCGCATCCAGCAGGAGCGCGTTTTTCACTCATTGTATCATACACTGTGGTGCAGCTTGCTGCAACCTAGCCGCCCCTCTTCGCTTGCTTGGGCGGGTTCCTCCCATAATCTGATCGCGCATGCTTGACTACCGCTTCCTCAATTCTGAAACACTAACCCATAAGACGTAAACAAGCTGCGTTTTGACGGTGCGGCTTTATTCCAAGAAGAGGAGAATGACAAATGTCGGTACAGACGATCGAGCAAAGCCGTAAAAAGACGTCAGACCTGTCCTTTGTGCCGGAGCTCGTCTATTTTGAACCGGCGGCACTGGATTATCCCAAGGGACAACGGATCTTCGAATGGGCCAAGGAAACCGGCATTCCCTATCGGATGACAACATCGCATAACCGCATAACGAACCTGCCAGGGGATACCGAGCTGGAGCAATACCGCATCGCCAAGCGAACGCTTGTCGTAGGCATACGCAAGACGCTTAAATTCGACACGTCCAAGCCTTCCGCGGAGTACGCTATTCCGATCGCGACGGGATGCATGGCGCATTGCCATTATTGTTATTTGCAGACCACGCTTGGAGCAAAGCCTTATATTCGCGTGTACGTCAATACAGATGAAATCATGGACGCAGCGCTAGGCTATATTCAGGAACGATTGCCGGAAACAACCCGTTTCGAAGCCGCCTGCACTTCCGATCCCGTTGGCCTGGAGCCTATAACCGGTAGTCTCAGAGAACTGATCGACTTTATGGGGCAGCAGCCTAATGGAAGGCTTCGCTTCGTGACGAAATTCCATCATGTCGATTCCCTGTTGGATGCCAACCATAACGGCAACACGCGCATCCGCTTCAGCGTAAACAGCAAGTACGTCATCAAACATTTCGAACCCGCGACGTCCAGATTCGAGCAGCGGATCGAAGCCGTCGCGAAATGCGCGAGAGCCGGCTACCCCATCGGCTTCATCATTGCCCCGATCATCTGGTTCGACGGATGGCAGGACGGGTACGGGGAACTTATCGACTCGCTCGACGAAGCGCTGCCGCCTGATGTGCGAACCGATCTAACCTTCGAGCTTATTCAACATCGCTTCACCAAGACAGCCAAGTCGGTCATAGAGAAACGATATCCCAAGACGAAGCTGGAGATGGACATAGAGAAGCGGAAGTACAAGTGGGGCCGCTGGGGCCAAGGCAAATACGTATACCCCGATGAACAAGCGGAAGCGCTCCGGCTGTTCATCTCGGAGCGCATCTTCGAGCGATTCCCTGAAGCAAGAATCGAATACTTTACTTAAAAAGGTTGTTCAATCAGAATTTGAGCCATTCGGGCGTGATCATATTAAGCCAGATTGTAATTTGGGTCATCTGATCCGTAAAGAGCAGAATGCCCATCAGGATCATGACGCCGCCACCGATCTTCATGACTTTGGCCGAATACTTTAGAATCCAGCGCGCCGTGCCCAGGAAAAATGCCAAGACGAAAAATGGAATGGCGAAGCCAAGCGAGTATGCCGTCGTAAGACCGAACCAAGTGCCGGGCTCGGAAGCCGCCAATCCTAAAATGGCGGTTAATACTGGCCCTGTGCAGGGCGTCCATCCGGCAGAAAAGCCAATGCCGAACACAAACGAACTGAGGTAGCCCGCACGCTTAGGCACCAGATTCATTCGACGCTCCTTCATCAGCAGCCCCGGCTTGAAGATGCCCATCAGGAACAATCCCATCAAAATAATAAGTATGGCGGACAATTGCCGAATCAAGGCATTGTATTCGCTGAAAAATTCGCTGAATACGTTAGTGCCATACCCGAGCGTATAGTAAACCGTGCTGAAGCCAAGAACGAAAAACAATGTATGCGACATCATCAGCAATCGCTTGCCTTTTGTTTTGTCGGCGTCCTTTAGCTCCGACACGGAAATGCCTGTTATGTAGGATAAATACGAAGGATAGAGCGGCAGACAGCACGGCGAGATAAAGGATGCGAAACCCGCGCCTAACGCTATCCATAAATTCATGTCAGACAACTATTGTCAACCACCTTTCACATTTGCCCCGGAACAGGTCTCTCCAACCGTTAGTTAAAGAGACGCAAACCTCGGCGCGATGCCAGCAAAAGCAGCAGAATGAAGATCAAAAGAAGCACGATTGTTCCGCCCGGCGCCAGGTTCCAAACGCCTGCGATGATAAGGCCGAACAACAGCGCGAACTCGCCGATCACAACGACCGCGATAACGCTTTGTTTGAAGCTGCGCGCGATGATGAGACTGCAAGCCGCTGGAATCGTTAATAATGCCGAGACGAGCAATGCTCCTACTATTTTGATGGAAACGCTAATAATAAGGGCCGTAAGTACGCTAATCATAACATTGTAGAATCGGACAGGCAAGCCGCTGACGGCGGCCGCTTCCTCGTCAAACGTAAGCAGGAAGAGCTCCTTTACCTGGGTGCCGATGACGATTAATACAGCTCCCGTAACGCCGCCGATAATCCATAGATCCGTACTGTTTAACGTATAGATGCTGCCGAACAGATAACTGTTGACGTTCATCGAGTAGCTCTTACCGAGCGTGAACAAGATCGAAGCAAGCGCAATCCCGCCGGACATGATGATCGCAAGCGACAGCTCTGCGTATGTTTTGTAGGCTTTGCGTAGCTTTTCGATAGCGAAGGAAGCTGCGATAGAAAATACGATGCCAGCCACTAATGGATATACGCCGGTCAGGAACCCCAGCGCAACGCCTGCGATAGCGACATGCGACAGCGTATCCCCAATCATCGACAGTCGCCTCAGCACAAGGAACAGACCGACAAGCGGAGCCGTAATGCCGATGAACAATCCGCCTAGCAGCGCCTTCTGGAAGAATTCGCTAGTTAGAATTTCCAATTGCGATAACCTCTCTTCCGCCTTCCATCCGCTCCCGGAGCCCCTTGAGACTATGAGCCAGATTGCTTTCGACGCAATCCTGGGTTTCATGCGAATGCTTGATGTAAAAATGCAATTTGCCAGCGCTGGAAGCAGGCTCTTCCCCAAGATAGCCTCGAATCATCTCCATGTCATGCGATACCATCAGGAACGTCATGTTATGATGCTGATGCATGTGCTTGATCATATGAAAGAAGCTCTCCTGCGTCTCCGCATCGATACCAACGGTCGGCTCATCGAGGATAAGCAGCGACGGACTGTTAATAAGCGCTCTGGCAAGAAACACGCGTTGCTGCTGTCCGCCGGACAGCTGCCCGATCCGCTTTTCGCCGAGATCGGTTATGCCCATCGCATCCATGGCATCCGAAGCTTTTGTATGATCGCCGCGGTTAAGTCTCTTGAACAGTTTCTTGCGGCCGTAGAGGCCGGACAAGACAACCTCATGTACAGTTGCGGGGAATTGCGGATTAAAGGCGTTGCGCTGAGGCACATAGCCGATCCGCTCCCATTCCTTAAACTTGCCCACCGGCTCGCCAAATAGCCGAATTTGGCCGGAGCTGGGCTTATGAAGACCGACGATCATTCGCAGAAGCGTTGTTTTGCCTGCGCCGTTCGTCCCGATAAGACCGATAAAGTCGCGCTCCTTGACGCTGAAGCTGACGTTTTCCATGACTTGTTTGTGCTGATAGGCAAAAGAGACATGTTCGACCGTAATCACATCATTATGGTTACGACAGCCGTCGTCCGTTGCGGCCGCGGAAGTATTTGTAGACATTGCATTCTCTCCTCGAAGCTATGGGGTAAAAGGAAAAATCGGAGCCGTGGGAGCTCCGAGAAATTCAATCAGATCTATTCTATTGTAATGCCTGCACTAAATTTTGCAAGTTCGATTGCATCAGGTTCAAGTAGGTAATGCCAGCCTTCTCTTGCTCCTTCGTCAATCCTTCCAGCGGGTTAAGCACCATTGTCTCTACCTTTGCTTCGTTCGCAAGCATAACGGCGAGCTGATCCGATACAAGCTCCTCGAAGAAAATATACTTCACGTCATTTTCCTTGACGAATTTCGCAATCTTAAGAATATCCTGCGCTCTTGGTTCGGCGTCGGGATTAAGCCCCATAATGGATACTTGATTCAATCCGTAATCTCTGGCCAAGTAACCGAAGGCTTCGTGGGATACGACGATATTTTTTTGTTTCACTGCGCCAAGCTTCTCCGCGTAGTCATTATCCAGCGTCGTCAACTTGCCATGGAGCGCCGTATAATTTTGTTCATAGACTGCAGCGTTGTCGGCGTCCGCGGCAATCAGACTGTTCTTTACATTCTGCGCCAAGACAAGCACGGACTTCGGACTTACCCAGGTATGCGGATCAATAGCGTGGTGATGCTCATCCTCATGGGAGTGGTCGTGAGAATCCTCGTCCTCATCCTCTTCGCCTTCGATCAGATCGATTCCCTCGCTCATCGCTTTGACCATGACGGCGCTGTCTCCGGAGAGGCCCTTCGTGAAATCTTCGACCCAAGTCTCAAGCCCGGCTCCATGGTACAGAAACAGCTCCGCTTTCGACGCCTTGTTCAGGTCTTGGCTCTTGGGCGTCCAGTCATGCGGCTCTACGCCGGACGAGATCAGGTTCGTCACCTCGACATGCTCTCCCCCGATCTCCGAGGTCAAATAATAAAGCGGATAGAAGCTTGTCACTACGGACAGCTTTTGAACCTCAGGCGCTGCGGAAGCCGGCTGATTGCCTGCTGTGTTATTGGCTGCCGCATTGCCATTATTATTGCCTGCACAGCCCGCGATAACCAGCATTGCGGATAACATGGCAGCAGCTATTGGACGGAAGGGACGTTGCGAATGGGATAGTTTCATATTATTGTTTCTCCAATCCTCTTAATAGTAATCGTTATGATTACTTTTAGAATTATAAATCCGTAAGATCGAAGTTGTCAATATCATTTCCCATGATTACAAAAAAAAGCCGTTCCTACCTATCGCGTAAGATAGAGGAGCGGCTTTCGTTACTACTTTACAATGGCGCCATTAGGCATACTGTCAGGCACCGTCGCAAGCGTTAATTGCTCGCCTTCCGATGCAGCCAAAATCATCCCTTGAGACATCTCGCCTCTCAGCTTTACCGGTTTTAGATTCGTTACGCAGATGACTTTGCGGCCGACCAGCTCCTCAGGCTTGTAATAGCGGGCAATGCCGGATACAACCTGACGCGTCTCGTACCCGAGATCAAGCTGCAGCTTCAGGAGTTTATCCGCCTTCGGCACTGGCTCGGCAGCCAGCACTTGAGCGACGCGCAGCTCCACCTTCGCGAACTCGTCGATGCCGATCTCCGGCTTTTCGTCCGGTCGATTCGCCTCTGCAGCATCGACAGCTCCTGATGCTCGGTTCTCCGCCGCTGGCGCTTCAGGCGCCTTAACGCCCCCGCTCATGGATGCTGCGATAAACGCTGCTTCTACTTCCGTCTCCAGTCTAGGGAAAAGCGGATCGCCCTTCGCGACGCGGGTGCCGCCTGGCGTCAAGCCGAATTTTTTCATGCCTTCCCAGTCCGTCAACTCGCCCGGCGAAAGACCTAGCTGCTTCCACATCTCGACCGGGGCATGCGTCAGGAATGGCTGCAGCATAATCGAGACCAGACGGAGCGACTCCGCCAGATGATACATCGCGGATGCCAGTTCGCCTCGCTTGCTTTCATCCTTGGCAAGCGTCCAAGGCTGCGTTTCGTCGATGTATTTGTTCGTCCGGCTCACGAATTGCCACAGGGAAGTCAATGCAACGGAGAACTCCATTCTCTCCATCGCATCTTCCACCTGACTGATCGTATTGGCAGCGAACTGCTGCAGCGTCTCGTCGAACAGCGTAACAATGCCAGCGAAATTCGGTACGGAGCCGTCGAAATATTTGTCGATCATCGCGATCGTCCGGTTTAACAAATTGCCCAGATCGTTCGCGAGATCGAAGTTGATCCGTTCGACGAAATTTTCGGGCGTGAACGCGCCGTCCGCGCCGAATGGCACCTCCCGCAGCAAATAGTAGCGAAGAGCATCAAGTCCGTAACGGTCAATCAGAACGACGGGATCCACGACGGTCCCCTTAGACTTCGACATCTTGCCTTCCTTCGTCAACAGCCAGCCATGCGCGAATACTTGCTTCGGCAGTGGCAGGTCGAGCGCCATCAGCATGATCGGCCAATAGATCGTATGGAACCGAACGATCTCCTTGCCTACGAGATGAACATCCGCCGGCCAGAACCGCTCGAACGAGTCGCTATTCTCTTCGCCGTAGCCGAGCGCCGTAATATAGTTGGACAAAGCGTCGATCCAGACGTAGATAACATGTTTGGGATCGCCAGGCACTTTGATGCCCCAATCGAACGTCGTCCGAGAGACCGCGAGATCCTCCAGCCCCGGTTTAATAAAATTGTTAATCATCTCATTCTTCCGGGATTCCGGTTGAATGAAGGAAGGATTCTCTTCATAATGCCGCAGCAGACGGTCCGCATATTTGCTCATTCTGAAGAAGTAGCTTTCCTCCTTGACTAATTCGACGGGACGCCCGCAGTCCGGACAATTGCCGCCCTCGAGCTGGCGCTCCAAAAAAAACGATTCGCAAGGCGTACAATACCAGCCTTCATAGGTTCCTTTGTAAATATCGTCCTGCTCCAGCAACTGACGGAAGATTCGTTCGACGACCGTTTTGTGGCGATCCTCCGTTGTACGTATGAAGTCATCATTGGAAATTTCGAGCTTGCTCCACAATTCCTTAATGCCGACGACGATGTTGTCCACGAATTGCTGAGGGGTCTGATCCTTCTCCTTCGCCTTGCGTTCGATCTTCTGGCCATGTTCGTCCGTACCCGTCAAGTACCATACATCGTAGCCGCGCAGACGCTTATACCGCGCCATAGCGTCCCCTGCCACGGTCGTATAGGCATGGCCGATATGAAGCTTGTCACTCGGATAATAGATCGGCGTCGTCAAATAAAACGTTTTGTTGCGATTAGCCATCGAAATTCCTCCTTAGTATTGTGCTTAAAGTGAGAGTTCAAAAAGTTCGGTTTTCAGCACCGAGAAGATTGGATGAAGGTAGAAACTGAGGAGCGGAGCGTAGTGGAAGCTACGTGAGCACCGGAAGTTTCGCCTGAATTCAATATTCGATGTCGAGTAGGCTTCTTGGCATACTTCGTGATCAAAAGCGGACTTTTTGAACATCCTTTTGAAACGCAAAAAAGCCTCGTCCAATATGGGACGAGAGCTGATCTCACGTGGTACCACCCAAATTCCAGCCGATGCTGCAGCGGGTGCGACCGATATTCCATCGATCCTCTCCGCCTACCTGCCATCAACTGCTTCATTAGCCGTCACTGAGGGACGACTGGCGCCGTTAACGCTTGCGCATGCGTCACTCCCTTACCTGGTCCATGCCCAAGCTCGAAAGCGATGCCTCCCGGACCATCTTCCAGCGTCTCCCCTTGCCGGCTCGCACCGTTCATGCCCGGCTCTCTTGGAAGGCTCCCCGCTGTACTTATCCATTCGCTGGCAATGCTGATATGATGCTACTATACTCAAATTCGCCATGCTCTGTCAAGAACGCACTCGCCCAATCGTTTCAGGCCATCGCTAAAGGCATGAAGCTACTGCGCGCCCTTGCCATGATGTCGTACCGCCGGCTCCGGGACCGGATCGAAACCGCCGGGATGGAACGGATGACATTTCGCGATTCGTTTTGCAGCCAGCCAGCTCCCTCGCGCAGCGCCATGGCGCTCAATCGCTTCCAGCGCGTAAGCCGAGCAAGTCGGATAGAACCGGCAAGTCGGCGGCTTGAGCGGCGAGATCACCTTTCGGTAGAACACGACAGGCGCCTTGACGACGGCCTGCGGCCAACGCCTGTTCTTCTTTGCTGCAGTCTCGTCGTTGACGCTGGCGGAATTCATGGGCAAGTCCTCCTTAACCCTGTGCGGCGGCATCTTCCTGCACGCATGTCTTGCAATAACCGAACACTTCGAACTTATGCTTAACGACGCGGAATTCGTCCGGAACAACCGTCTGCTCCATTGGGCAGTACGTGATGGGATAAGTCAGCCCGCACTGCAAACAAATGAGATGGTGATGATGCTCATGCTCGCGGCAATGCAACTTGAACTTGACGCCTTCCTCAAAGACGACCTGCTCCAGCACACCCAATTCTTCCATTACCCTCAGATTCCGATAGACCGTATCGAAGCTAAGTCCGGAATACTTTTTGCACATGTATTCATAGACGTCCTTAGGAGATAGATATCCCGGCGAATCTGCGAACAGCTTTGCCAGCGTCTTTCTTTGATCCGTTACCCGCAGCCCTTGACTGGACATGCGTCCTACAATTTCCTCTACTGTATGCATAGTTGACCCTCCGACTCATAGAGTGCATGTTCAAAAAGTTCGGTTCTCAGTACCGAGAAGATTGGATGAAGCTAGAACCTGAGGAGCGGAGCGTAGTGTAAGCTACGTGAGCACCTGCAATGTTTCCGGAGGAAACATACTTCGTAAGCATATGCTTAGGTTCGGCTAAATTCAATATTCGACGTCGAGTATGCTTCTAGGATGACTTCGTAATGGGAAGCGCATTTTTTGAACGACCTCTTTGAGGTGATCCATCTCGGGTGAGATGTATGGCTGTACCTTCAAGTAGCGCTATCTTCATAATGCCCAAAAAAAAGACTCCCGTCAATGAGAGCCCTATCCGTTCAATCTCATATTAATAAGGAAGCTGGCGCACATCGCGACAAAACCGACCCCACTGGCCATGCCGGCCCATAATCTTCCGCGCCTCAGCTTCATCATCTTCCCTGCGTCCGCACCTTGCTGAGCCGCCATCGTGCATGCGCGATGAACGAATAGGAATGTGATTAAAGCCGCTACAAAAAATAGATTCGATACAAACCATACCGCAGTCCAGAACACGTCTTAGCCCCCGATTTACAAATACCACTTATTGAGAATAAACATAAAAACAACAAAGCTCACGATCGCTCCCGCAAAGCTGTACCAACCCGCTCGAAACTGCTGCTGGAACATACGCAAGATCCCGAAGCTGAGCAGACCGAATATTAAAAGCAGGAATACAACCCCCAATATGAACAGGGATGCGGATACGCTGCTGACATCTACCAACGTCACCGACGACACTCCTTATAACGGTTGCAAAAAGTCCGCTTTCGGTCTTTTTGAACTCGCATTTATTATACCAACATATACACATATGACATTATACGAAATTGCGATTCTATTATCCAGTCCGATTGCAGGGCAAACTCCGTCGATTTGGTGACAATTTAGTCCAAGTTTCCTCCATTACCACCGAATGTAATGCTCCATATATTGTTTCGAAGCCCTGCGCTTGCGGAGCTTGATGTACAAAATGCCGCTTTTCACTGCCGCCTGGCATACCTTCGGCAGCACCAGCACGGGCAGCGGAACCATCGTACGATTTCCGCTTTCCCGATCTATGATACGCAGTCGGTCCTCCCGCACATACAGTCCGATATCGCCTCTTCGCGCTCCCGGAGGAAGCCGGAATTGTACCGTGATCGATTGCTCGGTTTCCGTAATGCCAGGCGTATCCTTCCCTTTTATGACTTCCGATGCTTCCGGCAATGCCTTCGTCATCAAGCCGCGAACGAATTTCTCGACCCAATCCGGCTCGCGGATTACCTCGAAGCCCTTGGGCAGATGCTGCCCTTCCATCCATCTCTCCAGCTCTTCCCATCTCGATGCCATAAAGTCCTCATCCTTCCGAACGCAGTCTCTGCTCTCATTGTATGCGGCACCGAGAGACATGGACACTTGCCTAGGGCGAGTCTGAATACTCCGAGGGGAGCAGATTTTGCCGAATTTAAGTTCCATGCAAGGAACTTTTGTGAAGTCGTTACCTAAGGGTACGTCAAGCAAAAGTGACGAAGCAGGGGGCGGAAAGGCGGTGAAAGATGCCCCTGAGCGAGTTTTCAGACACGCCCTAACGGTAACGTCTGGGCGAATGCCGCATACAATAATCCATATCAATGTCTAATATGGAAGGTGATATGACATGCCAGCAGTTGTCGGTTTTGTAAAAATCGTCAGCACGGGAGGCGGCTCCATCGTCCAGTTCGGAGATACGGTACAGGTGTCTCCTTCAAGCACCTCCAAGACGTATGCCGGTTCGGGCTCCTTCTTGACCGGAAGCTTGACGAATTCGAACAATGCGGTCAGCGCGACGAATTCGGTTGATCCCGATATTCAGGACAGTACGAATGTGCCTAATGGAGTCAATATCGTATGAGTTGGACCATTCATCAGTACATTACGATCCATTCTCTGCACGTCGACAGCCTATCGAACAGCTCCGTGCTGCAGGTAGGAAGCGCCGGCGCCATACGCTCCATGTCCCAGCTTTACAATTCAGGCGGTTTCTCGAGCCCCGCGCCCGAACTGTCTACGGATAATCCGCTATCTTTTGTGCCGCTGCCAAGACCAGATCATTCGTAATAAACAAAGGGAGGCTAATCGCGATGAAAGATCCGAACGAATTGAATCCGTGGCATGTCTGGTCGGCCGAAGTCAGTCGGAGACTACATCAGCAGCAGCTTCAGATCGAACGGCTTGAGGCGCAGCTCTCCCAACTTCAAAACAAAATTAGCATGCTGGAGGCGAAGCCCTCCTACAATGTCGAGAGCATTCAGTACCGCTTCGATCAATTGAAAGTAGAGAGGCTGGAAGGTACGCTTAATATCGGCATGACGTTGCCAGGCGGCGAAGCCGCCGACTCTACCACGGGAACGGGCGAAGTCGAGCAATTTACCGTTGGGGACCAACCGAATTATTATCCTGTCCAGCAGCCTATGGCAACCCAGCAAGCGGAAGGTCCGTTTCGCGCTTTGGCCGGCCGTCTTGACGGCTACATGGCTTCCGAAGGAGAACGCCGCCTGCTAAGTCAAGAGATGGAGCTAGGCATGCAGCTTGACCCGCATCACCGCCGTATTGTGCTGGAGGATGTTCGCAAGCAGCTGCCGGCCAGAATCAAACATTACATCAATCAGCTGTCGAAAGAAGAGCAGGAGAACCTGAGCAATCCTGGAGCCATGACGGAACGTATCTTCGAGAGGACGAAGCGGGATGCCGAAGCCGCAATCGGCGCTTATATGCGCCAATTGAAAGACACTTACCCCCAATCGGAAGGATGATCCGACATGTTAAATTTCACTGTTCATAACCATCAGCTGTGCGTTGGCCGCATTGAAGTGCTCGGCATCGCCAGCTCCTCGCTCTTGCAGGTAGGCGACACGAGCCGTATGGCGTTGTATTCGATGTTCGATACGCCGCCAGAATCCGTTATCGTCGGATCCATGGCTCCACTGCCTGAACCCGAGGGCGCCGAAGCGGCAGTCGACGAGACGACTGTCACAGATTTTCTATGAAGTTTTCCAATCGCAGCTTGGAATGTTTTCCTGTCCGCACCTCGGAGATTGCCTTCGTCAACGTCATCAGTCTGGCGTCCGCGTCCATCGTACAGATCGGCGATCGCGGTTCGACGCACGCGAAGCTCCGTGCGCTGGCCGTGCAGCGCAAAGAAGATCATTCCACAGCGGGAGAAGCTTACTTCGAGTCCTACGATATTTTTTCGCGCCCGTGGCCCATTATTTCTGACCCTTGGCTGCAATCCGGCCAACCCGACAACTTGAACAGATGCAATCACTCCCCTCGAATCTCCGTGGGATGCGTCAGCGTGATTGCGCTCAGCTCTTCTTCCAGTCTTCATGTCGGCAATAGCTACTCCGTAGTCGGAGAAGCCCGGGTTAAACATATACGGCAATTCCCTCAGGATACTACGATCATGTAGCCAAAAGACGCTCTTTCGCCAGCAATGACTGTGCGAAAGAGCGTCTTTTGTTCATGAACCCTGATTCAGCTTCTTGTATTTTGCCGCGTATTTGCAGACGCTCTGGACGACCGTGGCATGCGACCACGTAAGCGGTGCGACTGACAGCGGCGATCCGTCATAAGGATTCAGCTGTTCCGGCAGCAACCCGCTCTGCAGCGCATGATTCGCGACCCATTGCAATGTCTCCTTAGGTCCGCGCAGATCCTCAAGCGACTTCGCCGAATCAATCTCGAAGTTGGCCACCCACAACGTACAGATAATCCATGGATTGCCTGGTACTTTGTCGATCTCGCCAGACTGCTGGAAATAATAGTCGTTGGTGTACCGCGCGATCCCTCCGATGTTGGTCCGGACACGAAGTCCTTCCTTGATGGCCAGCATCGTCTTGATGACACGCTCATCTTCTACGGGCAGAACGCCGAAGTCCAACACGCCGAACAGGCTGCTCTCCAGCGTCATATCCTTCACCCAGCGATTGTCCTTCTGTATGAGTCCCCGCGCGAATCGCCCGCTCTCCTCATCCCAGAGATGCTCCAGCATCCCTTCTTTGATCCACTTCGCACGCAGCTTGAGATGGTCGCTGCGCTCGTAATCGCCGAATAAATCCGTAAAGTGCGCCGCCGCCATAAGACCTCCGTACACGGAGGCTGCCGTATACGTCCATATGCCGTATCTTTCTTCCCAAAGATCATAACTTGGCTTCGGCAAGGCGAGCGTCGGCTCGACATAGTCGCTTAAAAAGGCAGCTGCTTTGCGAATCAGATTGCTGTATAACGACTGAGGCAGCTCGATAACGCCATTGCGCTTGTAATCTTGCCACAAGGCGAACAGGACTAACGCCGTTTCGTCCTCCTGGATGGGCAGCCGCCTGCTTCCCTGCACAATGTAAGGATGCCAGCTCGAGCCGACCGTTCCGTCCGGATTGTATTTGTGATACAGATACCCTTCCGGCGACAGCGCCGTTGCGCAGAAGTGGAAAAAAGGCGCGATAACGCTCTGGTATCCTGCCATCGACATTGCATCGGCAATCAATGCGCCGTCGCGAGGCCACATATAGCTGTAGTGATCGCGGTTGTACTGGAGAATGTCGGTATCGTTGGCGGCCAATATCGCCCCGCGCTCATCCGTTTGCGTGCGGACTAGCAGCAAGCTCTGCTGAAACAGCTTGGTTACGTCAGGCGGCAGATCGCCCAGATCCGACTCCGCCCTGCTCAGCCAATGGTTCCAATAGACGACGATCCGGCTCAACAGCTTCTCGGGGTGATTGTCCTGGACGTACTGGTTAAGCTCTTTGACTTCCTCCAGGTTTTTTCCGACCGACATCCAATAATAGAAGGTTTTCTCGCCATATCCTTCAACCACCGATCGGAGGCTGATTGTGCTGTCGACCGAACCTTGAGCGATCGTGTTGCCCATGAGGCTGCCGTCTTCCGCGTCCCTCCAAGTCCCCTCGGCGGACTGGAACCGTTTGATGCCGGTCGAATACTGCATAATGCCTCCCTCGTCGGAGGAACCGTTGAACATAAAATAATTAGAGCGTTTGTAATGATACAACGTGTGGTTCTCGGGATAATAAACTGCCGTGTCGCCCACTTCCGAGCCCTCGATCATAAGATCCTGATGGAAAAACAACCGCACTTCGCGTCCATCCTGACGTTTGTTCCGGACGACAATACGTTTAATATAGATGCATTCGCGCTGGTGGATGCCATCGTTGATATGCAGCTCCACTCCGAGCCGTTCGTTCTTCGCCGTAATGTTAGTGACCAGTGATTCTTGTATATAGTCAAGCGTAATATGCCACTCCGAATCGTCCAGCCACGAAAATTGACCGTCCACCCATATGCCGAAGCGGCAATAATGGCCGCCGACATGATTCAGTTGTCCAATATACGGATAATAGATATCTCGAATATAACAATTACGATCAAGGTTCAGCAGCATTTTGCCGTTGCCGATTACTAGATGACGGGCCATGGTTCGTTCTCCTTTCGATGCGCGGCAAGCTCTGTGTAAACGTCCATATAAGCCTTCGCGGATACATGCCAGCTGTAATCGCTGCGTGCGCCGTTTTCGATAATCCTCTTCCAGGTCTCCTCCTCCCGGTAAAAGGCAAGGGCTCTTCTCACAGTGTACAGATAGTCATGGGCGTTATAGTTGGCAAAGGTAAAACCGTTGCCTTCGCCAGTATATTCGTTGTAGGCATGTACCGTGTCCCGAAGTCCTCCCGTCTCCCTCACGACAGGCACGGATCGATATCGAAGCGCCAGCAGTTGGCTGATGCCGCATGGCTCGAACTTCGAGGGCATTGCAAATAGGTCAGAGCCGGCGTAAATTCTGCGCGCCATCCGGTCGCTGTAACCCAACCAGATCGCCATCTTTTCCGGATAACGCCGTGCCGCGTCCAGGAACAGCTCCTCGTATTTCCGATCTCCCGCACCCAGCACGACAAGCTGGACTTCCTCCTGCAGCAGCTCATCCAGCGTTGCGGCTATGAGATCAAAGCCCTTTTGCTCCACCAGCCGCGATACAATCCCGATCATCGGGATATCCGCCGATTCGGGCAGTCCCAGCTCGCGTTGCAGATCGATCTTGTTTTTCCGCTTGCGGCCGATGGAGTTGCGATACGGCGTATGCAACGCATCGTCGTTCATGGGATCGAACAGTTCCAGATCGATACCGTTCACAATGCCGCGCAGATCTTCTTGCCTGTACCGTAGTACGGAGTCCAGATGCTCGCCATAATACGGAGTCTGAATTTCGTGTGCATACGTTGGGCTGACCGTCGTCAGCTTGTCCGCGAACTCCAGCGCGCCTTTTAAGCAACTGGCTCCTCCACGGTGAGCGAGTCCATCCCAGCCGAACAGCTCCTCTCCGGCACCTGTCAGCTCCTTGAGCACCTCTGCGCCGAACAACCCCTGGTACATCAGGTTATGTATCGTAAACACCGACTTTACATAAGCCCACGAAGGATCGAACGCGTATCTGGTTCTAAGCAAAAATGGAATCAGCCCCGCCTGCCAATCGTGACAATGAACGATATCGGGTTTGAAATCCAGATGCCGCGCAGATTCCATCACGGCAAAGCAATAGAAAACAAATCGTTCCGCATCATCGCCATAACCATATAAACCTTTGCGCCTAAAATAAAATTCGTTGTCAATCAAATAGTAGCTGATGCCGTCGATCGTCGCCTTCTGCAAGCCGCAATATTGATTGCGCCAACCGAACGGCACCTGAAATTCGGCGATCAGCTGAAATTGCTCGACATAATGCGTCGGAATTTCCTCGTATTTCGGCAGTATGACCCTCGCGTCGGCACCGTACTTGGCCAATGCCTTGGGCAGAGCTCCCGCGACGTCGGCCAAGCCGCCGGTCTTTGCCAACGGAACTGCCTCCGAAGTTGCAAACAGAATGTTCATCTCTCCCCAACCTCCACTATATGGTGATTTAAAAGTCCGCTTACCATTACGAAGTATCTCAGGATGCCTACTCGACGTCGAATATTGAACTCAGCCGAACCCTCCGTTTCTCACGTAGCTCTGCTACGCTCCGATACTCGGTTTCTAGCTTCGTCCAATCTTCTCGGTACTGATAACCAAACTTTTAAACTTCTATTTAATGTTACGAGACAAACCTTAAATGATTTTGCGTTTGGCCGCCATAAAAGGCGATGCGCCTGCGCCGCGGATATCGCGGCCTGCCTCGACCCGCACGTCCTTGTCCATGATGCTGTACTGAACAAAGCTTCCTTGGCCTACATACCCGTTCTGCATAATGATGCTGTCCTTTACGACAGCGCCCTTCTCAACATGAACGCCTCTGAAAATAACGCTGTTCTCCACCGTGCCTTCGATCCGGCAGCCGTTTGCGATCAGCGAGCCCGTCACCCTGGAGCCAGCCGCATAACGAGTAGGCGGTTCGTCTTTGACCTTCGTATAGACAGGTCCGGGCATAAAAAACAATTCCTTCCATACATCCTGGTCCAGCAGGTTCATGCTGTGTTGATAATAGCTCGCCAGCGTATTGACAACGCCAAGATAACCTTCATGACGGTAGCCGAATACACGCAGTTGACCAAGCCTGGAGAAGATTGCATGGCGAACAAGATGATCCTGACCTTGCGCCAGGGACGTCTCTACCAGATCCATCAGCAGGTCCTTGCGCATAATATACATCTCCATGGAGCTGATGCTGCTCTCCAATCGCCCGAAGTGCTCCTGAATTTCCGTTACGCGCCCATCGGCATCCAGCTTCACCTTGCGCGATTTGCCCAGCACGGGGCCATCATGCTCCTTGCAAACAACCGTAATATCGGCCTCCTGCTCCTGATGGTAAGCCAGCACCCTCTCGAAGTCGATGTTGCATACCATATGGCTGCGCGCGATGACGATATAATCTAGCGAAGAACGATTGAAATAATCGCGTTGTTGATAGAAATGGTATAAGTCCCCTCGGCTAACTTCCAGCAGATCGTCCGTCAGCGGCGGCAAGATGAACAGTCCGCTCTGGCGATGCTGCAAGTCCCAATGTTTGCCGGAGCCGAGATGATCCATAAGGGAGCGGTATTTCGTATGGGCAAATACGGCCACCTTGCTGATGCCGGAATTGACCATGCTGGACAATGCGAAATCGATTAGTCGATATTTGGCGCCGAACGGCACGGTTGCGAGACATCTGCCCTGCGTAAGCGGCCCCAGCTCGTCATTTTCGTGAATCAGGTTGATAACGCCAAGGATGCGATGTTTCATGTAGGCTCCACCTCCAGCACCATATGATCGTTCGTCACATATTGCTCTACCGCTACAACCGTTATGGCATCGTCTTCCGGAGTTCCTATAACCGCGCCAGCCTGTATGACGGCTCCTTCGCCGATAATAGAGCGATAGATCCGCGCTCCCTTGCCGATTCGGACATTGGGCATGATCACGGATTCGCTGATGATCGACCCGACCTCCGCCTGTACCCCGTAGAACAGCACGGAACGATCTACCTCTCCTTCAATGACGCACCCTTCGGAAACGACGGAAGAGGAGACTACGGCTTCCGCGGATGTAAACTGGGCAGGACGATTGGGATTAACAGAATAAATGCGCCATTCGGTATCGTAAAGATCCAGGGGCGGCTCCTCGGCAAGAAGATCCATATTGGCCTCCCACAGACTCTCGATTGTGCCGACATCCTTCCAATATCCCTTGAAAGGGAAGGCATGCAGCTTGCGCCCTTCGCGCATCATCGCAGGAATAATATCCTTGCCGAAGTCATGACTGGAATTGCGGTTCGCTTCATCGTAGATCAGATGTTTCTGCAGCGTCTTCCAGGTAAAAATATAAACGCCCATCGAGGCGATATTGCTCGTCGGATTTTTTGGTTTCTCCTCGAAGGCGGTAATGCGGTCCTCGTCATCGACATGCATAACGCCGAAGCGGCTAGCTTCCTTCCAGTCGACCTGAAGTCCGGCAATCGTGACATCCGCACCGCTGCGCTTGTGATGCTGCAGCATGAGATCGTAATCCATCTTGTAGATGTGATCGCCGGAAATGACCAACACGTATTCGGGATTGTATCGTTCGATAAAAGCCATGTTCTGATAGATGGCATTGGCCGTGCCTTTGTACCAGACTCCGCCCTTCTGCTTCACATACGGCGGCAGAATGGTCATTCCTCCGTCGCGGCGATCAAGCCCCCATGGACTGCCGATGCCAAGATAACGATTCAACTCCAGCGGCTGATACTGCGTCAGCACCCCGACCGTATCGATGCCGGAATGAGCGCAATTGCTTAAGGTGAAATCGATGATCCGGTATTTTCCTCCAAAATAGACGGCGGGCTTTGCCAAATCCTTGGTCAACACGCCTAATCGCTTTCCCTCTCCTCCTGCAAGCAGCATTGCAATCATTTCTTTACGGACCATGGACACCAGCTCCTTGTCAAAGTGTGTCCCCCGGCAATGGAGTAAGCAACAGAAATGTAAGTGGGGGGAGTTCAATCGAGATGCTTTGGTCGCGGCCATGCCAAGCGACGTCTTCCGTGATGCAGCAAACTTCTTCAGAACCGCCATTACCGCCGAATTGCCGCGCGCTGCTGTTTATGATGACTGCGTAACGCCCCGGCTCCGGCATTCCTATTCGATAATTCGGATAATTCTGATTCGAGAAGTTGATCACGATCACACTACAAGACTCATACCCATATCGGATATAGGTTATAACAGACTGGGCGGCGTTATTGACGTCGATCCAGCCAAAACATTCGGGATCTCTATCGCGTTCCCAAAGGGAAGGCAGCTTGCGGTAAGTATGGTTAAGCGTCTTGACGTACTCCAGCATGCTGCGATGCGAATCGTATTCCAGCACCATCCAGTCGAGCATATCCTGATCTTTCCACTCGTCGAATTGCCCCCACTCGCTCCCCATGAACAACAGTTTTTTGCCGGGGTGGGTCATCCAATAACCGTAGAATAGACGCAGTTGAGCGAATTTTTCCTCGTAAGTGCCGGGCATTTTGTCCAGTAAGGAATGTTTGCCGTGCACGACCTCGTCGTGAGACAGCGGCAGCACATAGTTTTCAGAGAAGGCGTACCAGATGGAGAAGGTAATTAAATGATGATGATGCGGCCGGTCCGACGGATGTAAGGACATGTAACGAAGACTGTCGTTCATCCAGCCCATATTCCATTTAAAATTAAACCCTAGACCTCCCAGGTAGGTCGGCGATGTAACGGCTGGCCATGCGGAAGAATCCTCCGCGAGCATTAATGTATCGGGGTAATAATGAAACACCGTTTCATTTAATCGTTTGAGGAACCTCAAAGCATCCAGATTGTCTCTGCCGCCATGGGCATTGAAAGTACGCATATGAGCCGGTTTGTCCATATGCAAATTAATCATATTCGCGACTGCGTCGACGCGCAGTCCGTCGATGTGGAAAACGTCCATCCAGTAGATCGCGTTCGAGATCAGGAAACTCCAAACTTCATGCCTGGAATAATCGAATGCAAGCGTCCCCCAGAGCGGAAGCTCGGCACGGTTGCTGTCGGCGCCTTCATAGAGCGGCGTACCGTCGAAGAGACGGAGACCGTGATCATCCTTGCAGAAGTGGCCAGGCACCCAGTCCAGGATGACTCCTATACTGTTTCTATGACAAGCGTCTACTAGCTTCTTGAACTGCAGCGGGGTGCCGTAACGGCTGGTCGGACTATAGAAGCCAGTCACCTGATACCCCCACGACTGGTCGAGCGGGTGCTCTGCGAGCGGCATCAGTTCAATGTGCGTATAACCGAGTCCGGCTACATAGGGCACAAGATCCTCCGCAAGCTCTTCGTAAGTGTAATAATGTTCTTTTCCTTTGATCTTCCATGACCCTGCGTGGGCTTCGTAAATTAACAAAGGGCGATCGTACGGTGACTTCGTTTTCTTTTGCTCCATCCAGGCAGCATCATCCCACGTATAACCGTCGTTATCGACCACGATCGAAGCCGTGCCCGGTCTGCGCTCGGAGTAAAAGGCATAAGGGTCTGATTTGCGAGCCACTTCGCCATTCTCCGTGACCAACTCATACTTGTAGAGCTCGCCAGGCCGCAATTCCGGAATGAACAACACATGAATGCCCGTCGTGCCGTGTTTCTTCATCCGGTGTGACTTCCCGTTCCATTCGTTAAACTCTCCGATGACGCGTACTTCGGTTGCGTTCGGCGCCCAAACCGCAAAACGAACGCCTTGTTTGCCGCTCACCGTCATCGGATGGGCTCCCATAAACCGATAGCTATGGTAGGCTGTCCCCTGATTAAACAGGTATATATCTTCCTCGGACAAGCCCAAGCGCATCGTCGCCACCATGTGCAGCATCACCCCCTAGGAAGAAATATACGTTTATTATACATCGTTAATTGGAAAAGAAATAGTAGATTTTCATATAACATTACTTCGAAAAGGAAGTGTGCGTCAAAAAACCTCACCATTCGACGTAATGTTTACGAAAACTACATATGCGAGGTTTGCCTCACTCGATAAATGTAGTAATGTTTGGGACATAGTCCTTTCGTAATTGCGGGGTTGGTGCAATTAACCCAATTGCACATCGTCACTTTCCTGACACGACGAGGTCTGACCATATAAGGATCGCCATGACGAAGCAGCCGTTGATGATGCATGGAGCATAATCCTTTTGCTTTGAGTGGTTTTAAACAGTTTTCTATGCTGCAGTTTTCCATTATTGTTCCTCCTGTTCCACATCAATGCCAGTTTTTTCTGGCAAGCAACATTTGGGGCACGTCCGAACTATTGCTTCCGAGCCGGGTTTTGAAGTACACGGTAGGTAGACTCTGACCCGGAAGTAGACAGAAACGGAGACAGCATGCCGGCGCTGATCAGATGGAGCGCATGCATAGCCCGCGTGCAGGCCGTATAGAACAGTTTGCGCTCGGATTCCTTGCTGTATGCCGCATCGGAAGCATCGCTGATCACTACCGCATCGAACTCCACCCCTTTGGCCAGATAAGAAGGTATGACAAGCAGCCCCTTCTCGAAGGTAGCCGTATTTTTGCCGACTAACAGAAGCTCGGGAATCAATGGCTTCAGCGCTTCGAATACCGACTTGCTCTCGGCTGCCGTCTTGCAGATCACCGCGCAGGATGCCAGACCGCGCTTCTTCCACTCCTCCAGCTTCTCCCGAATGGCTGCAAGGCGTTCTTCTTCGTCCGGTACAATAAACAAGCTTGGCAATTCGCCATCCCGGTTGAACGGCACGATATCATGCTCCGCGCCGATAATATAGCTAGTAAACTCCACGATTTGGCGAGTGGAACGATAACTGCGATGCAGTTCAATCCGCTCTGTCTCCTCGGGACTGAACAACGATTCTAGCCCCTGGAAACCGACGCCCGTGCCCGAATACGCGAAGATCGCCTGATTGAAGTCGCCTAATACGGTGAAGCGGCTATTGGGAAATATCCGCTTCAGATATGCGTACTGGAAGGCGGAATAATCCTGTGCTTCGTCCACGAACACATGTTTGACGGTCGTATTCGTATGGAACCCCTCCAGCTTTTCCTTCAAGTAGAGATATGGCGTGGCATCTTCGTAAGACATGACCCCATTGTCCAATTGCTCCAATGTTTGCCGGCAAATGTCCTCCCAATCCGCCGACACCTCTTTAGGACTCTCCTGTTGGAACAAAGTCCGGTACATAGCCGGAATATCAAGAAATTTGAGAGCCTTCGTCCTGCGACGCAGCTTCTTGAATTTCTCTTGAACGACCATGCCGGCCAAATATTCCTTCTCCGAATCGAAATCCGAAAACGATTGATCGGTATATTTATTTTTGCGCTTCAGCTCTTGATAGGCCTCCAAGTAGGCATCCGAGTCAAGTAGCTCGATCGCATCCAGTACCCAACGTTTTTTGCGCTCCTTCTTCCCCCGTGCAGTCAGCTCCTTCAGCAGCCAGCCTGCGAGGTTTCGAATACGATTCGGTATCGACACGGAAGGGTCAAGCTCGTAAAAGCGGCGTTCCATCTCTTCCTTGGAGATCAGAGCGCGCCCTCTAAACATGATCGGGGAGAAGACAATACCCGAGCTGCCAAGGGATTCTGCGTAGTTGTCTATAACGCCCATGAAAGACGTGCCCGACTTGAAGCTTATGTTCGCCATGCGAATTCGATTGCCTTCTCCGTCCTGTTCGGACAACAACCTTTCCATGCCCGTAAAAGGATCCTCGAGCTCGAAATCCCGGCCAATTCTATGCTCTAAATATTGTTGATAAGTGGTTTGCGCCATATTCTGCTCGCCGAGCTCGGGGAGTACGGTCGAAATATAGCTATTGAACATAGGGTTAGGCGAGAACAATACGATCTGTTCCGCGTTCAGGCTGCCGCGATATCGATAGAGCAAATAAGCCACTCGCTGCAGCGCAGCCGATGTTTTGCCGCTGCCGGCAGCTCCCTGCACGACAAGCAGGCGAGCCTTCTCGTTGCGGATAATTCTGTTCTGTTCGCTTTGAATCGTCGCTACGATGCTCTTCATCTGTGCATCCGACTGCGCGCCAAGAACTTCCTGCAGCAGTTCGTCGCCGATCGTGACGCCCGTATCGAACATGCTTCGTATGACGCCGTTCCGGATGACGAATTGCCGTTTGAGCGTCATTTCGCCTTCGACTGTTCCTCCTGGCGTCTCATAACGTACAGGCCCGGGACCATAATCGTAATAAAGGCTGGATACCGGAGCACGCCAATCGTAGATCAAATAATGTTCTCCCGACTTATCCATCAGCGAGCCGATGCCGAGATAGATGCTGTCCGTCTTTGAAGAAACAACGCCGTCATCCGCAAGGTCGATTCTTCCGAAGTATGGCGACCTCGCTAACCGCTTAAGCGTACCCAGCTGTTCTTCCATATGGCGGTAGCTGCGCTCCCGCTCCGACATCAGCTCTGCTTGCTGCTTCATGCTGGCGTAAGTCTCCGCAGTCTCGGCGGAGTCCTCGAAGTTAACCGTCACATCATCCCAAAAGTTGCGTCTAATATCAACGATTTCGCCGCGCACGCCGCCTGTCCGACCCTCAAGCTCTTTGATCCTGTCCGCGATAATGACGCTTATGTCATTTACGCGAGCTTGCTCTTCCTGATGATCAGGGTGTAGATTGGTATTCGACATAAGTGCCTCCTTGTTTCATTAATCCGATATCATCAATCATTATTCTTCCAGAGTCTGTCATTAACTTAAACGTTAACGAATCCAATTGTTCCGGCAATATCAATTTACCGCTTTCGTCCTCCGCCTTAAATTGATTCAGAGGTATAATAAAGGACTGAAATACGGCTTCCGCAGATTCTTTGTACTTATTATCTTTAACCGTTCTTTCCAAGGGGCCAAACACCATAAAGGATGTATAGAAGGGCGGCTGTACGGGGATGCGCTCTTCCAGCCTCATCGTCCATACTTTTCCTTCACGGTCCCGTGCCTCCAGCTCCAGCTTTGGCAATGGGGGAAGCTTCTGGTGCCTTGAAAGCTGCCATTCTGAATTCGCCAATGAGAACATCAGGCTTCCATCTGCATAATCATGCAGCTTCGCTGCGGAATTCGGAAGGAATTCGAACGTATATGACGCTTCTGGCTCCGACCATTCCATAAGCAGCCCTGTAGTTCCCCTTCCGTTTCCGTCCCTGTCTTTGACAGACTCCTCGCTGGCTTCCAATCCTTCCATCATCGTCCCCCGAATAATGGGACTGGAGCTTTCGAAGTCCTCTATAATAAGTGTGCCGGAGCTTTCGTACCTGTTCATGTAGCGAGTCGAACGAGGCAGCCAATCACGGCCTATTCGATAATCCTGGAACAACGCCTGGTATTCGCTGCGTCCAAACAGCGTCGCTTCGAGAAAGGCGGAAATAAATACTTTGGCAACCTGCCTCTGATCTTCTCCAGCCATTAATCCTTCTGAATTGAGGAATAAGCCGCCCGGCAGCCGCTCGTCCATTCGCCCCCAATCGGTATTGAACTGGCTGTGATTGGCGTTTGACAAGTACAATCCTGCTTTGAACAGCCCCTCGTTGTCGGAAAAGGATATTCTATTATATTGCCGATCCCCATAAAAATTATTGACGTCACCGTCTCTTGCACCCTGTATCGTCAAGTAATTCACGTCGGTCAGGTGCGCAGATTCATCATCTATCCCCTTATCTGTTGGCGCTATAGCGACGACGGACTTAATATTGACATCTTCCAGCTTCTGGAGTACGTCGTCCTCTGCGAACCAGCGCTTCGCATCTGCAGCCATCGCAACCGCTTGTCCGCCTCTGGAATGGCCGATGAGCGCAACGGAATTCCAATCAATACGATCGGCCAAGATTCCCTTTTCCTGTTTATCGAGATCCTTTAGATACGAAAGATGTTGAAGCATTAGCCAGGCTCGCATCTTCATATCGTCGTTGGGCAGACTGGACCAGACGGAGAAATTAAAAAAATTCGCATCGACGGATACTGCGATCATCCCTCTGCTTGCAAGAAGTTCGCCTAGATACTCGTAACCGCCGTCAGAAAAATATTCCATCAAATGATTGCCATGCACCATTAATACTAGCGGAAACGGACCGTCTCCTTGCGGCATCCATACCCGGCCATTCAACGGCAAGCTCGCCTCGTCAAAGCCCCAGAAAGCTGTCTTAAGCTTTGGCCAGACTGTAATGTAGCTGGAAGCATCTACGTCCTCAGAGCGAATATCCGTTTTATCGCCAAACACTTCGCGATGCTTATCCGTCCCGCTGCCATAAGAGAACTTCAATACTTCATAAGTTCCAGGCAAAGAGGGATTCGCAAGCGTAGTCTTGGACGATGGCAGAATAACACTTTCTGCTCCGTCTATAGTGCCGGATAACTCGTCGCCGGCTGTTGTCAATCGCGGCAATTCGATGGGCCAAGGAAATCCGGGCAGCAGCTGTACACATCCCAATATCGCAGCTGCAAACATGCCGGCAACCAGTTTGCCGGAAAGCCTGAATCCGGATAATCTTAACCAGCCAAGCGCCAATCCAAGCAAGACGCCCATTAACGAAAAAGCACTCCCAAATATGAGCGAAGGAACTAGCTCAAGATCGGAATAGTAAAGAATGCAATATCCTTCAACGCCTACGTAAAGCACCATGGACAACAACCTGCGCGGCAACGGAATGTAGGCAAGAGCGAATAGGATCGGCAGCAGAATAGCGGCTGCTATCATTCCGATCCCGTTAGCCGCAAGAAATAGGAGTTGATCCAGCCATGTTCCGAGGCCGGTAGGCATTCCCTTTGCCGCTAGCGACATCGCTGCCGTGCCCAAAAAAGCCATGGATCCTGTCGCATAATAAGTCAATCGATTATCCCGGCTCAGACGCAGCTTGTAACGACTTCTCATCCAACGCCATGCAATCTTCAGCCTGCTCTCCGGCAGTTGCTTTTCGTCTTGCTCGCCGAGCATTAATTCCTCGACGTTTCCTCTTTCCAAGCTCATGTTGATTTGACCGACAGCCAGTAGCGGCCGTCAGTCCGCTCAATACGGATTGGGACGTCGAAAAATTGCGACATGCCTTCCGCGGTCATCAGCTTCTCCGTCCGATCGGCAGCGAATACAGTCCCGCGCTTGATCAGCAAAGAATGTTGGAAGCAGGGCAATATTTCTTCTACATGATGCGTCACGTAGATCAGCGTCGGAGGTTCCGCTTGGGCTGCGATCGAGTTGATCATGCCAAGAAGCTGCTCCCTTGCGAATATATCCAGTCCCGTGCATGGCTCGTCGAGGATGAGCAGCTCCGGTTCATTCATTAGCGCTCTGGCTATGAGGACTCGTTGCCTCTCTCCTTGCGACAGCGTCTGGTAAGTGCGACTTATCAGTTTTTCGCATCCCAGCGTTTGCAAAAGCGTCTTGGCACGATCGAGATCGTCATTCTTCACTTCATCGTAGACGCCGATCGTGGCATGTTTGCCGCTAAGCACGATTTGCAGCGCTTCGTCGCTGCCGTACAGTTTCTGCTGAAGCGAAGTGCTTACCCAGCCAATTCGTTTGCGAAGTTCCCGCAAATCATATTCGCCGAAAGCGTGGCCGAGCACGCTGACACGTCCGGATGTTGGCCATATGTATCCATTGATCATATTAAGCAGCGTCGTTTTGCCAGAGCCGTTAAGTCCCAGCAGACACCAATGCTCGCCGCGTTTAACTTGCCAGCTCAAACCTTGCAAGATGCTTTCGTCGCCGCGTTCCCACGAAATATCCTTGATGTCGATAACCACAGATGTTGCCTCCCCATATCCTTCGTTTTTCGTTTTCACAACGAATCGGTTCTCTATTCTATCATAGCTGGATTTGCTGTCAATTGGAATTGGTCGGTATGTAAAGATCGTTTTATTCAGCGGCTCAACTCGTTTCATTTACCTCAAAATAATCGAGGCTGCCCTATTGGGCAGCCTCGACCGGCAAATATTAAGTTAGCGCGTAATAAAAGGGAACAATAATTAAATTAAGCGCGAGCGCCGTCAAACCAATCCCTATCGCCCAAGCTCCGAGTCCTTTTGCGCCTTGGCGATACGCGATAAAACCCATCACCGTCGCCGTAGCGCCAATTAATACGGGCCAGATGAACCAGGAAGCAATCGCAAACACCAGCGCAACCCATCCGACAGCTGTTCCGGTGCTCTCGGTCACCGTATCCAGCTCAGCAGCGCCTCTCCGTCCGTTATCTTGAGCGGATGTGAGCGGCATGCCATATGCGAAATCCGCGCCCATTTCTTCTTTGAACGCGCCGGCGTCAGGAAGGTTGGTCGGTGTCCCCATATTTGTCGGTTCGAAGCCGTCCGTGCCGTCATTGGTCTTCAATCGATGATTGTTGTATACATCGTCATCATGTTTCACTTGATCATCCATCCAAGACTCACTCCTTTGGCTTGAAGGTGTGACAGCATGTGGCTGCGGATTGTTCGGCTTGGTCTTGATGATACAATCCAAGCTCATCGCCTGCGAATTCTTCGTTGAACGAGGTTCTGCCATGTTGGTCGATATCGATCATGATTTCCTTTGCACCGCAATTGTTGCCTTCTTCCCAGAAACTGCAATTCGCTACGCTGCAACTTACGCCTTTAGGCATAAAAAAATCACCTCCGCTATCATTGTCCCTCAAGCGGAAGTGATTCATTCTTGCCTTATTTTTGCCCTTGCATGCGGCGCTGGGTCATATAGTCGCTTTCGTAATACGACAAGTCATCGCGCAGTTCCTCGTAAATTTTGGAAACGCTCAGCACGATATCGCGAGCCGTACGTACAGGCTTGTACCGGAAACGGATGGCGTCCTGTCCGGTATAAGCATAACGGCCGTCTTCGGAATAACATTCGTTCTTCGGGTAAAAGAACGCGTTCACGCAATGATGATACACCTCGTACAATACACGATCACCTTGCTCGGTATCGAAATTTGGTCTTCTCAGCAGCACGCCCGTCTTCTCGACCGCGACTTCAGAATAAACCAATAGATGACGCAGATCGGACAGCAATCCTCTGTAGAACAGTTCGGCTCCCTCTCCGTCGTCTTCGCCGATCAGCCCCGACAAAACATGATTGTTGAGGAATGGCTCCAATTGAGCTACTGCATCCTTAAGCTTCTCGCGTGTCGTTTCTGTTAATCCTTTAACATTCGTTGATGGCATGGTGGTAGTTCCCCTTTCCTCTTCCCAACAAAAAAACTATAAACATCAACATCGTACCACAAATTCCATGGAAACGGTACTGGCGATTGCTTTTGTCCGCATATTTTCCCCACGTCGGTCAAAGCTAAGATGACCCTATATGGATTATCCTGATGACACGGAGGCACTTTCATGCGAAAATCTTGGATCGCCGCTTTCACCATTCTTGCTGTAGCCGCACTGCTTATACCTGCAACGCCGTTCTTCTCTCCCCGCAACGGAACGACTCGCGAAACGCCAAAGTCGATTCCGTTCTCCGCGACGAAGGAACACAAGCTTAAGCTTGCCGAATTACAGCATGACATGGATGGTACTGCGTTACTTATGACGTCGGAATCCGCCAAGGACTTCAGACAAGTTCTTATGGCCAGCGGTCAATCCGCCAAATCCGCTTCCGATCGCATTCAATCCTTAATGAAGGAGCACTCGCATTTCAGCTACGTGAACTGGCGGACAACAGGAAAGACCATACACCGCGGATCTATACCATCCGACAAGAACGGCACTGCCAAAGCTTATTTGAAGGAAGCGGAAGATAAGCTGCGCAAAGGCGCAGGTTATGAGTCCAAGCCTTTTACCGCTGCTAGCGGCAGCCGCTATGTCGTCATCGGCGTACCGGACGCCAACCATAAGGGCGCCGGCATGCTCGGCGTTATTAAACACGATATAGTGAAGCAAGTCGAGCAGCATCAGAAACGGAATTTGCGGCTTATCCCTTATCCGGCCGAAGGCAACTATCGGATTGAATCTGTGGCGCCTAATTCCACCAGGGACATTACTGTCAGAAATGGCGAGGATAATGGCAACGCCAGTCACTATCACGTTCGTGATGTTGTCGTTCATTTCGCCAGCCAGCCGGGTGAAGCCGATATGGAAAAGATCAAGCGGGATGTAAATGCGGAATCCATCCAGCAGATCGGCGATACGTATGTGTTCCGATCCAAAACGCTGGAAACCGAAGGGCTTATGCAATATTTTAAAGCCAATTGGAAGCCGGAATATACGGAACCCCATTACCTGTACCTGACGAACGAAACGACAGAGGCAACCATTGTGCCGAACGACACGCTGTATTCGCAATACCAGTGGAATCTCCCTTCTATTCAAGCGGAACATGGCTGGACCGTATCCAAGGGCGACGAAGGGGTCATCATTGCCGTATTGGATACAGGCGTTCAGAGCAATCATCCCGATCTGAAGGACAAGCTGATCAAAGGAACCAACATCGTTAACACCGGCTCGGATCCGGACGATGATGTAGGTCATGGCACGCATGTAGCCGGCATTATCGGGGCTTCCGTCAATAACGGCGAAGGCGTGGCAGGCGTATCCTGGTACAACAAGATCATGCCTGTCAAAGTATTAGACAGCAGCGGAGCAGGATCTACCTATTCGGTTGCGCAAGGAATTATTTGGGCGGTCGACAATGGCGCCAAAGTCATCAATATGAGTCTGGGCAATTACGCGCAGGCCGACTTCCTCCACGACGCCATCAAATACGCGTACGAACGCGATGTCGTTTTAATCGCAGCCAGCGGCAACGACAATACGGAACGTCCCGGTTATCCGGCCGCCTATCCGGAAGTTTTCGCTGTAGCGGCAACCGATAATAATAAGGGAAAAGCTTCATTCTCCAACTATGGGGATTATATCGACGTCGCGGCGCCGGGAGACAGCATCGCCAGCACCTATCCCGGCAGCCAATACGCGGCATTGTCCGGAACTTCCATGGCCAGCCCGCATGTGGCTGCCTTAGCCGGGCTCATCCGCTCCGTAAACCCGGACCTCAGCAATGAGGAGGTTATGGAAATTATGCGGGTATCGGCAAAGGATCTAGGCACGGAAGGCAAGGATAATTATTTTGGCTATGGAGAGATTGATCTCGACAAGGCGCTGCATGCGGCTACGAGCTATGGCGGTGCGCTGCAGACCTTCCCGCAAAAGGTCAAACGCCGTCTCGAGCAAATCGGCTCTTAACATCGATTAACAAATATAAAAAAACCAAAAAGCGCAAGTCGCTTGGTTCTGTCGAACCTCGGGACTTGCGCTATTGCTTTGCTTACATAAAACGCATCATTCGTTGTTCGTTGCGGAAAGTTTGCCGTAAGCCGGGTTCTGTACTTCTGGTGGTGCAAACGGGAACGACCCTCCCACTATGAAGCGACAATCATCTATCTAGGCCGTACATTGCTGCACGGCTCCAGCAACCAACCCGGACGCGCCTCGGGCTAAGGCTGCAGCGCAAAGCTGCCGCGTCCTCTCGGTCTTGCTCCAGATGGGGTTTACCAGGAACGTAGTCACCTGCGCTCCTCGTGGTCTCTTACACCACGGTTCCATCCTTGCCTGATCCGGCCAAAGCCGGCCATCGGCGGTCCATTTCTGTGGCACTATCCTTCAGCTCGCGCTGACTGGACGTTATCCAGCATCCTGCCCTGTGGAGCCCGGACTTTCCTCTCGCGGCAACAAGGCCGCCAGCGATTGTCTGTCAAACTTTCCGACGCAGAACTTAGTATACAAGGTTTCTCCCGAAAGCTCAACCCTCGATTTGCTGCCTAAACCGTTCTTTCCTGCCACTTCAAGCAAATTGTCCCTCTCAAATGAAAGTAAAGGGTTCCGTATGAATAACCGAAGGGATGACCTTCGTTGCGTATTTTGCTTCCGCAAGCTCTCTGGATAACCATTCCGCCAGCTTTGCTTTCATCACTTTCTCGATGTTATGGCCGGCGTCGATGATCGTCATTCCGTCTGCAACCGCGTCATGGGCCGTATGGTAATCGATATCGCCTGTAATGAGCACGTCGGCGCCGGCAAACTTTGCATGACGCACGTAACGACCGCCGGAGCCTCCCAGAACCGCAGCCTTGCGAATAGGCGTATCGAGATCTCCCACGACTCTAAGCATGGGAACATCAAACGCCTGTTTAAGTTTGGCCGCAAGCTCGCCAAGCGTCGCGGGATGCGCAAGCTTGCCCGCACGACCCAGGCCGAAAGAACGGCCCTTTAGTTCGATGCGATACAGATCATACGCTACCTCTTCGTACGGATGCGTTTTGAGCATGGCGGCGACTACTTTGCGCTGGATGGTCTGCGGCACGATTGTTTCGATCCGCACTTCGTCCACGCGCTCCAGCTTGCCTTGCGCGCCTATATGGGGAGAAGTGCCCTCTCCAGGCATAAACGTGCCAACGCCCTTCGTATTGAAGCTGCAGTGGCTGTAATCGCCGATATGACCCGCTCCTGCGTGCAAAATGGCGTTTAATACGGTTTCGTGATGAGTTTCCGGCACATAGACGGCCAGCTTATACAGTTGGTCCGTGTGCACTTCATCCAGACTTTGACGTCCTTCCGCCAATATTCCCGCTTGATCGGCCAGCCAATCGTTAATGCCTCCATCCGCGACATCAAGGTTGGTATGAGAAATGTAGACGGCAATATCGTGTTTGATGAGTTTCTCGTACAGCTTGCCGGCAGGCGTTGACGTATCCAGTTTCGCAAGGGGTCTGTAAATGATGGCATGATGTGCGATGATCAGATCCGCTTCTGCTCGAATAGCCTCGTCGACCACCTGTTCCGTCACGTCCAGAGCAACTATGATCGTGCTGATCGGCTTGTTCAACGTACCTAATTGAAGACCAATTTTATCATTCTCTACCGCATAATATTTGGGAGCGAGCCGCTCCATTAATTGGACGACGGTATTTCCGTTCGCAAACATTGAAGCACCTCCTCGATGATACTGATTTCTTTGCGGAATTGCTCGGCTTTTAGCGTCGATTCCGTTCCTTCGGAGGCTGACATTTGCGCGATAATCCGCTCCAGCTTGCCGATCTCCGATCTCCACTTGGCAGTTAATACCGGACTTCCCTGACGAAGCAAGTGAGGCCCCATTCGCAGCAATACGCGATGTAGCACTTCTTTGTCATAAGGAAGCTTCAAGAAAGACCCTTCATACAAAGTTTCGTTGCTGGAGGCTGAAGGCTGCACATCGCGAGACACAGCATACAGCACCTCATATATTTTGCCGTCTTCCTCCAGGATGGATTCGTGGCTTAAATACCAGCCCTTCTCCAGAAGCCAGACACGAACATCGTCTTCTCCCACATTGGGCTGAAGCACAAGCTCCGTTACCCCATCGAGCTTGCCCGCTGCATATCCTTCTTCCAGAATCGTGCTCATAAGACTGCCGCCCATGCCTGCAATCGTGACCGTATCCGTCTCCCCAGGCATGACTACAGCGAGTCCGTTCCCTTGTCTAACCGTAATACGGGCTTGCAATCCCGCGTCGGCCACTTGTTTTTTCGCCGCACGGAACGGCCCCGAATTTAATTCGCCTGCGATTGCAGACGGACAAACGCCGCTCTGCACGAGATAAGTCGGCAGCAACGCATGATCGGATCCAATATCGGCTACGCGTGCGCCGCGTTTTACATAATCCGCAATTGTCTGCAGACGTTTCGATAATTTAATCATTATGCTACCCACACCATCCATTGCTTGCGCAAGGCAAAGAGCAATCCCCCGCCTACCGCGATTTTGATCAACAGCTGCAATTGCAGCCATACGGTGTATTCCAAAATGACAGCCGTATACAATTCCGGCATGAACCAGGCCAGCGCGCAGGTCACGAATAATACGGCGGATACCGGCTTCGTCCAGCGGTGAAAGAACCAGCTGCTCCAACCGAACAAAATAGATAGCGGCAGCCAGAAGAGCTGAATCTCGAACCATAACGTCGTTGATGTGTAACGCGACAGAACCCATCCGTACAACATGAGCATGACAAGCCAGCCGCTTAAATGCAAGGAATGAATTTTGGCCTTTATGCCATAGACGATCCAGAACAACGCACAGCCGGTCACGATCAATACGCGATTGGTCCAGTCCGCGATGCCGTGAAGCTCAAGTATGTACAAACCGCCGCCGAGCAAGATAAGCATTCCAATGCTCGTGAAGGTCAGCGCAGCAGCTTCGTTGCGGCTGCGAAGTCTGTATCCGCTTCTGAGAAAAGCGGCTAAACCGATGAGGACCACCGCGATTTGCAATGCAGGATGAAAACGGCTAAAATAAAGCACAACAAACGAAATTAAGGTAAAAGTCCCAAAAGTAAGGAGCCATTGTTTACCTGTTGCATTCTGAACAGCCGCGATTGCTTTGCCAATAACGGGGGCTGCAGATGCAGAACTGCCAGACCGTGAGCTTTTGCCATCATCATCGGGATCCGCGTACAAATTCAGCAGGAAGTCGCAATATTGATCAGGCAGCAGCTTGCTCCTTCTCCAATGTTCGATTTCTCTTACGATCGTTACTTTGCGTTCATCATTCATAACGTCGGCTCGTCCTCTCGGCGAATATAAGTGCGTGTTCAAAAAGTCCGGTTTTCGCCTGAATTCAAGATTCGATGTCGAGTAAGCTTCTTGGCATACTTCGTGATCAAAAGCGGACTTTTTGAACAACCTCTATAAGTCGATACGTTGAAAAAAGACCTCGCTGCAATAGCAGAAAGGTCATCATTTCATCCGTTATTCAAGGAAATCCTTTAGACGTTTGCTACGGCTCGGGTGACGAAGCTTGCGAAGAGCTTTGGCCTCGATCTGCCTGATCCGCTCGCGCGTAACGCCAAACACCTTGCCGACTTCCTCCAGCGTTCTCGTTCGGCCGTCATCCAGACCGAAGCGAAGCCGCAATACGTTCTCTTCGCGCTCAGTCAGCGTATCAAGAACATCTTCCAGTTGCTCCTTAAGCAGCTCATAGGCTGCTGCATCGGCCGGCGCCAGCGCTTCCTGATCTTCGATAAAGTCGCCCAGATGCGAATCATCCTCTTCGCCGATAGGCGTTTCTAACGATACGGGCTCCTGAGCAATCTTCATAATCTCGCGCACCTTCTCGGTGCTAAGCTCCATCTCCACCGCAATTTCTTCCGGCGAAGGTTCGCGCCCCAATTCCTGAAGCAGTTGACGGGAAACTCTAATCAGCTTGTTAATCGTCTCCACCATATGAACGGGAATACGAATGGTACGCGCCTGATCCGCAATAGCGCGGGTAATCGCCTGACGAATCCACCATGTAGCATACGTACTGAATTTGAATCCCTTCTGATGATCGAACTTCTCGACCGCTTTAATGAGACCCATATTCCCTTCCTGAATCAAGTCGAGGAATAACATCCCGCGTCCGACATACCGCTTCGCTATGCTGACCACGAGTCGAAGATTCGCCTCGGCGAGTCGGCGTTTTGCTTCTTCATCGCCGTTTTCGATCCGAATCGCAAGCTCGATCTCGTCATCCGCCGACAATAGCGGTACTCGTCCGATCTCCTTCAGATACATTCTGACGGGATCATTAATTTTGATGCCCGGAGGCAGCGCCAGATCATCGTCGAAGTTGAAGTCGTCTCCTTCGCGCTCCTGTTCTTCGTTCTGAGCGCCTAGCGGATGCACATCGTCGTTCTCGTTAAGCACCTCGATTCCCAAGTCGTCGAGCTGCTCGAAGAATTCATCGATTTGCTCCGGATCCTGATCAAAGGGGGATAGTTTCTCCATAATTTCTTTGTAGGTTAAGGAGGATCTCTTCTTCCCTTGTTCAATCAGACTGTCCTTGACCTGATCCAGCTTCTGTTCGGTATCCAATTCAGTATGTTGATCGTTCGCCATAATCCGACTCCCTCCTCCCTAGAAGCATCATGAAGTTAACTTTTCAGCTGTCTCTCTAGGGTTATAATCTCAAGTCCTAATTGCGCCGCCAATAAGGCGTCGCCGGCACGTTCGGCACGCACCATCTCTTCTTTCTTCCGCTCGATATCCCGGATATGGGGTTCTCTAAGGATCTTGCCGACATAATCGTCCATAATGGCATCGTCTATTGGAGAATGATCATCAAGAAGCATAATGGCCGTCGCTGTCTCTTCCAGACGCTTATCATGCAGCGTCGAGATGAACCGAGCGGCGTCCGGTTCATACCCTTGCGCGTAATAGGCGTATAAATAAGCAGCAAGCGCTGCATGATCCTCAACGTTAAACGAATCGCCAATCCGTTCATGCACGGACTCGGCAATATCGCGATCACGAATCATGGCATGCAGCAATCTTCGTTCCGCATTCGCGTAAGCCGGCAATATTGGAGTTCTCCCCGGCGTACGGCGCTTTTCATTTCTACCATTATTCCACGAATTGTCGTTATTATCCCCTTGCGGCTTCTTTTTTTGCGCTTCGACGCGGATTACGTTACAATCCTGCTTCAGCGCGTCGAGCGAAATATCGAATTCGCGGGACAACTCCTTTAGATACACTTCCCTCTCCGTAGAGGATTCCACTCCTGCCACAATTTCTACTGCTTCCATCAGATAGTTTTTTCGGCCTTCTTCTTTTAGCAGTATATGGTTTTTCCTTGAATATATAAGCTTAAATTTTGTAACGGATACCGGACTGTCCACCACGTCCCGCATAAACGAGTCCGGACCGTATTCACTTATATAATCGTCGGGGTCCTTGCCCTTCGGCAGCATGGCAATCATCACCTTGAGACCGGCGCTTTCCAGCAGAGGGATCGACTTGCTGGCTGCCGCTTGTCCGGCGTCGTCTCCGTCGTAGCAGACCAGCACTTCTTCCGCATGTCGGCGAAGGATAGAGCCGTGTTCCTCCGTAAGCGCCGTGCCCATTGTCGCTACGCCGTTTTTGACGCCGGCATGCCAGGCTTTGATGACGTCCATATAACCTTCGAACAAAACAACCTGCTTGCTCTTGCGTATCGCAGCCTTCGCGTGATGCAGGTTATACAACGTTCTGCTCTTTGTGAACAACATCGTTTCCGGCGAATTGAGATATTTGGGCTGACCCTCGTCGATGATTCGTGCGGCGAAAGCCGACGCCTTGCCGCCCGCATCCCATAACGGGAACATAATCCGTCCCCGGAACCGGTCTACGTAGCCGCTGCCATCTTGCTTGGCGGACAACAGCCCGCCCTTCTCGAGTAATGCAGGCTCGTACCCTCGGCCGGTGAGGAACCGTGTCAGTACATCCCATTCGTCCGGTGCGAAGCCGATCATGAAGTGATCGATCAGCTTATCGCTTAATCCGCGTTCCCGCAAGTAACGTTTGGCCTTGTCACCCTGCTTCGTGTTGTTCAGTAAATAATGATAAAACTTGATGGATAACTCATGTGCCTCTACAAGACCTTCGCGTTCGGGATTCGGGGCGGCTCTGCCGCTTCCGTTCTCCTGCCACGTAATAGGCATGCCCGCTTCCTCCGCAAGCACCTTCACGGCCTCCGGGAAGCTGTAGCCTTCCATCTCTTCGACAAATCGAATCACGTTGCCGCTCTTACCGCAGCCATAACAATGGAAGATCTGAAGCTCCGGAGTAACCGTAAACGAAGGCGTCTTCTCGGAATGAAACGGACAAAGCCCCTTCATATATTTGCCTTGCTTCGTGAGATGAACGTATTTCCCGACCGTTTCGACGATGTCATGACGCTTTCGAACAGCGTCAATCACTTCTTCCGGTATTTTACCGCTTGTCATCGTTCATCACCTACATTCTAAGATTGCGGACGACCCGCGCACGGCAAACTTAGATTTCTAATATTATTCGCTATATGTCATGTATCTCCTGCATGCCAATCAAAACTTTTGTCAGCTTTTGTTGAAAAGTTTTTCGGTCATCGCCTGTCATTGCTTTTGGACCCTTGGTTCGCCCTCCTGCGCGCCTCCTTCTGGCGCCTTCATGCCTTCGCTCCATCAAATAATCGATGTTGGCGTCCGTGTATTGCTCGCCTCTGGGCGATAGGACGACGGTCCCTTTACCGATCGCGACGCAAGCGAGGCCAAAGTCCCCCGTAACGACAATATCGCCTCGCTTGATACGGTTCAAAATGTACAGATCGACGGATTGATCGCTGCGATCCACTTGAACAATCTCCACGCCGGGCAGAGCTTCCAGCCGATGGTCATGCGATGCGACCATCAGCACGGGCACGCCATGCTGCAGTGCCGTCTCGACGATCTCGTGCTTGACCGGACAAGAATCCGCATCAACAACGATAGAGAATCCTAGCGGCGTACTGGGTGTCATGTACGGTCACCATTCTGCCCTCGAACGTATTCCATGATCAGACTCGCCGTTTCTTCGACAGCGCGATGCGAGACATCGATGACGACGCAGCCAAGCTTGCTCATAATATCTTCCGCATATCTCAGTTCCTTCTCGATCCGGTCCGTCGTAGCGTACGCAGCCGTATTGGGCAGACCCAGCGCCTTTAGCCGTTCCTTCCGAATCACGTTCAGATAGGAGGTGTCGATCGTTAACCCGATCACCTTTCTCTTGGGAAGCTTGAACAGCTCCTCCGGCGGCTTCAGCTCCGGCACGAGCGGAACGTTCGCCACCTTGTACTTTTGATGGGCAAGGTACATGGACAGCGGCGTCTTTGATGTGCGAGACACGCCGACGAGGACAATATCGGCCTTTGTTACGCCTGATGTATCACGAGCATCATCATATTTTACCGCGAATTCAACAGCCTCTACTTTACGGAAGTAATCCGCATCGAGCACGTGGTTAAGTCCCGGTTCTTGTCTTGACTTCCGGCCGGTGCGCTGCTCCAGCGTCTCGATAAAAGGTCCCAGCAAATCAATGGCCGCAACGCCGTTCTCTTCTGTCAGCTTTCTCATGGAATCGCGCAGATGCGGGATAACGAGGGTGTATAACAGAATCGCTTGCGACAGTTTTGCTTGCTGAACAATTCTCTCCAGCGCGGCAGGCTCCGTCACGAATGGCGATCTTCGAATTTCGGCCTGAATAGGATGAAACTGGGCGATAGCCGCCCGTACGACCAATTCACCTGTATCGCCTGCCGCATCGGATACGACATAAACGATCACTTCGGACTTGACTCCAGTCACCATGAGCTTGCACCTCCTTTTCAAGTACGTGTTCAAAAAGTTCGGTTCTCAGTACCGAGAAGATTGAAGGCAACTAGAAACTGAAGAGCGGAGCGTAGCAGAGCTACGTGAGCACCTGCAATGTTTCCGAAGGAAACATACTTCGTAAGCATATGCTTAGGTTCGGTTGCGTTCAATATTCGATGTCGAGTAAGCTTCTTGGCATACTTCGTAATGGGAATTGGGCTTTTTGAACAACCCCTTCTAGTACGTGAGGTTCTCGGACTATCGCCTTACCATACCAACTTGGAAAAATCGGCGACAAGCGCGATGTCCCGCGCAATGGCGGACAGTGTGGCCAGCCGATTGACGCGTACCTTGTCGTCTTTGTCCATAACCATAACGTTGTCGAAATAATCGACGATGGCCGGGCGCAAAGCAGACAACTTTCGAAGAGCATCCGCAATGTCCTTGCGCTCCACGGCGGATAGTACTTCGGGGCGCGCCGAAATCCACGCTTCATACAGCTTTGTCTCTGTTGCTTCGCTGAACAGTGCGGCATCGAACTCGCTGCTCTCCGACTTGCCGGCCAGGTTGCCCACGCGATTGAAGGCTTCCACGACGCTCTTGAACTCCGATTTGTCGGTGGCCGTCGCCAGCGGCTGAACGGCCGCCGCCCGGCTAGCCGTAAGCGCCAGATCGTCGAATCCGACCGCCATGACGGCGTCGACAACGTCGTAGCGGTTGCCTTGCTCGGATAACCAATTCTTTACTCGAAGCGAGAAGAAATCGTTCAGATCCTGGCGAATATCGGCCGCGGCACGTTTCAGACCGCGCGCTTCGTGAACGGATAGGCCGATTTCGTACAGCTCGCCAAGAGTAAGCTTCAAATTTTGCCCTAGCAGAATTTGAACGATACCCGCCGCTTGCCTGCGCAACGCGTACGGATCCTGCGAACCTGTCGGCACGATGCCGACGGAGAAGCAGCCAACGATCGTATCGATTTTGTCCGCGAGGCTGACGATAGCCCCCTCCAATCCGGAAGGAATGGCATCGCCCGAAAACCTAGGCTGATAATGCTCGTTGACGGCTTTCGCAACGGAGTCATGCTCGCCTGCCTTCTTGGCGTAATCCTCGCCCATGATGCCTTGCAGCTCGGGGAATTCGTATACCATCTGCGAGACGAGGTCGAACTTGCAAATTGCAGCGGCGCGGGCAACTCGAGCGGCCTGCTCGGCTTCTACCTGCAAAGCGTCCGAGATCAGCTTCGAGATGTCGGTGATGCGGCGGACTTTGTCCGCTACCGTGCCCAGCTCCTCGTGATAGACGATGTTCTCCAGCTTGCTAAGCGCATGGTCGATCGTCAGCTTGTGATCCTCCGCATAGAAGAACTTCGCATCGGAAAGTCTCGCCCGCAATACCTTCTCGTTTCCTTTCGCGACAAGATCGATGCTTCTCGTGTCGCCATTGCGCACCGTAACGAAAAACGGAAGCAGCTTCCCGGTTTCGTCCAGCACAGGGAAGTAACGCTGATGCTCGCGCATGGAGGTAATCAGCACTTCTTGCGGAATTTGCAGGAAAGAAGAATCGAAAGTTCCGAAGAGCACATTTGGATATTCGACAAGGAACAGTACTTCCTCCAGCAGATCATCTTTGATCGCGATGTTCCAGCCTTTCTCCTCGCTCAAACCTTTGATTTGGGAGACGATCAGCGTTTCGCGTTCCTCGACGTCGACAATGACTTGCTGCTGGCGCAACGCTTCTTTATAATCGGCAGGCGTTGCTATGTTTGCTTCTTCGCCAAGAAACCGATGACCGCGCGTAATGCGTCCCGTCTCGACGCCGGCAATCTCAAACGGCACGACGCTATCGCCGAACAGCGCGACCAGCCAGCGGATCGGTCTTACGAATTTCAAGTCGTAAGCGCCCCATCGCATATTTTTGGGAAAGGACATCGATGTGATCAGCGTGCTCAACCCTTCGGAGAGCAAGCCGTCCGTAGGAGCTCCAATGCTGCTTTTGCGCGCATATACATACTCCACTCCGGCGAGCTCCTGGAAATACAGCTGCTCCGGCTCTACGCCCTGGCTGCGGGCAAAGCCCAAAGCGGCTTTGCTCCAGTTGCCCGAGTCGTCCTGCGCGATTTTGCGGGAAGGCCCTTTCGCTTCTTCATTGCTGTCTGCCTGTTTCTCCTCTACCTCGCGCACAATCACCGCAAGTCTTCTTGGCGTTGCGTAGGCTTCAACCTCTCCATGGCCGATCCGGTTCTCGGCGAGCCACTTCGCCGTCTTTTCCTTCAATTGATTCATCGCCGCGCGAACGAATCTAGCGGGCACTTCCTCCAGCCCGATCTCCAGCAGCAAATCTTTAGCCATTGTGCTCCACTCCCTTCTTCAGCATCGGGAATCCGAGCCGTTCTCTCTCCTCGTAATAGGTAGCCGCGCATTGACGGGCCAGGTTCCGTACACGAGTAATATAACCCGTGCGCTCCGTTACGCTGATTGCGCCTCGAGCGTCAAGCAGATTGAACGCATGAGAGCATTTAAGCACATAATCGTAAGCAGGAAATACGAGATGCTGCTCCATCGTCTTCCGGGCTTCTTCTTCATACATGTTAAAGAGGGTGAACAGCATCGCCGTGTCGGATGTCTCAAACGTATATTTGGAATGCTCGTATTCCGGCTGCAGGAACACGTCTCCGTAAGTTACGCCCTCTACCCACTCCAGATCGAAGACATTCTCCTTCTGCTGGATATAGGAAGCAAGACGTTCCATGCCGTAAGTGATTTCTACAGCTACCGGATTCGCATCGATTCCGCCAACTTGCTGGAAGTAGGTGAATTGCGTAATTTCCATGCCGTCCAGCCATACTTCCCAGCCAAGTCCCCATGCGCCTAGCGTCGGCGATTCCCAGTTGTCCTCGACGAACCGGATATCATGGTCGAGCGCGTCAATGCCAAGCCGCTTCAGGCTTTCCAGATAAAGTTCCTGGATATTGTCGGGCGACGGTTTAAGAATGACCTGGAATTGGTGATGCTGATACAGCCTGTTGGGATTTTCGCCATATCTTCCATCGGCAGGACGACGGGAAGGTTCAACATAAGCCACGTTCCACGGCTCGGGTCCGATAGAGCGCAGGAAAGTCATAGGATTCATGGTCCCCGCTCCCTTCTCCACGTCGTACGGCTGCACGAGAATGCAGTTCTGCTCCGCCCAGAATTGTTGAAGCGTCAAAATCATGCCTTGAAAATTCATGCCGTTACACTCCTTCTATATGTTTAGTGTTGCAGAAGCACGATCCGCAAAGCACGCAAAAAACCCTCGCCTCTACGTCTGCTTCCAGACATAGGGACGAGAGTATAATTCCCGCGGTTCCACCCTACTTGGCCGACCTTGCGAATGTAAGTCCGCAAGAACAACCCGCTTTCGTTCAAAGGATTCCGGAGCGCCCTTCGCCATAATAACCGCATCGGGCTTCCACCTTTCCCCGACTCGCTTAGCGGATTTCTTACGGTTACTTTCTCCATCAACATCCCATATTCATATTCCACTATTCTATGCGTAATAGGGACGATTGTCAAATGTCAAACCAATTTGTCCAATTGATCCAGAAAGTTGCGTGACTTCAAATGTAACCCCAACTGCGCGTCCATCAGAGCCCGCATGCACCGTTTGAGCTCTGCTTTCGTAGTTTCCTTAACCGTAATCGCTCCTAAGCGGCGCATATCCATGCCCTTAAACAATCGGAGCAGCTTATGTACCCCTTCGCCAAGCGGAATGCCATAAGGATCTCTCCCCTCGCAACGGCTGCATAAAACGCCGCCCGAGCCCGGCGACAGCTTGAAGGGGCCCATTACGTTGCCGCAATGCAGGCATTGTTCCAGCTGCGGTGCGTAACCCGCCAGATCGAGAATGCGCATCTCGTACAAATGCAATACGATCGCCGGATCCTTACCTTCCTGAAGAGCCGTGTAACACGCCAAAAGCTGCTCGAACAGGAAGGAGCTTGCTTCTTCCTCCTGCAAAGCGCGATCAGTCAGCTCCGCCGCATAAGAGGCATAAGCAGACAGATCGAGCTGCATGCGCAAACCATGGTGAGAAGCGATGATCTCACCATGGTTAAGCGTGCCTAAGCCGGTGCTTCGAAAAAACTGAAATTCTCCGTACGTAAACGGCTGGGCAAGCGAGGAATGCCGGCTCTTCACCTTTTTCGCGCCGCGAATGAGCACTCCGGCTTTTCCGCCCGTCTTCGTCAAAAGAGTAACGATTTTGTTGTTTTCCCCATAATCCATACAGCGGATTACGATTCCTTCCACGCGATGCAACATGCCGGCTTCTCCCCCGCGAACCATAAGCCTATTGTCCAAAAAACTTTTTGAACACGCACTATTCATACATAATACCGCTATGTCGCTTATTCTTGTACATCCATCCTTACAGCTTCCTCGTCTTGCAGAACAAGCGGAGTAGCTTCATCGGTCGTGCCGTATTGATTCACTTCCTTGTACAGCATGAAGGACTCGACGTCTCCGGTCAACGTAAAATACTTCCACGAAAAATCTCGCATTCGTATCCATCCTTTCCGCCTAGGAAATGTAGCTCCAGACGGTTATAGGATGCGATAATAGTCGCTTCGGTATCCTTAGCAAAAAACGTAAAAAACTGCATCCGGCGTTAGTCGTTGCGGAAGCCCAAATCCTTCAAGACACGCTCCTGATTGCGCCAGTCCTTCTTGACTTTAACCCAAAGCTCCAGATAGATCCGCGAGCCAAGCAGCGCTTCAATATCTCTTCGAGCCTGCTTGCCGACTTCCTTTAACAGCTCGCCGCGTTTGCCGATAATGATGCCTTTTTGCGAATCCCTCTCCACGAAAATAACGGCTCCTATATAAACAACGCCGTTCTCTTGCACGCGCATATCTTCGATCGTCACCGCAATGGAGTGCGGAATCTCTTCGCGAGTCATATGCAAAATCTTCTCGCGGACGAGCTCGGCGCACACGAATTGCTCCGGATGATCCGTAATTTGATCAGCCGGGTAATATTGCGGCCCTTCCGGCAAATATTTCGTAATCTGCTCCAGAAGCGTATTGACGTTATTGCCTTGCAGAGCGGAGATGGGTACGATCTCGGCAAACTCGTGCAGCTCGTTGTATTGCGCGATCATCGGAAGCAGCGCTTCGGGTTCTATCTTATCGATCTTGTTCATGACGAGAAAAACAGGAGTCTTGAGCGACTTCAGCTTTTCGATTATGAAGCGGTCTCCTCCGCCGAGCCCTTCCGAAACATCGACGAGAAATAACGCGGCTTCGACTTCCTTAAGCGCGCCTTCCGCGGATTGGTTCATGTAATTGCCCATTTTGGATTGCGGCTTATGGATGCCCGGCGTATCCAGAAAGACGATCTGATAATCGTCTGAAGTAAATACGCCGTGTATTTTGTTTCGCGTCGTCTGCGGCTTGTCCGACATAATCGCGATTTTTTGCCCGATTAAGTGGTTCATCAGCGTCGACTTGCCTACGTTCGGTCTGCCGATAATGGCCACAAATCCCGATTTAAATTTTTTTGCGCCGCGCGTTTTATCTTGTTCGCTCATGTTTGTTTATGCTCCTCCTTGTTTAACGACGCTGGCGTAAAGGCGCCCGGAAGCAATTCCGCTACCGTCGCAATACTCCAGGCTCCGCGCAGATTGCCCATAATGACCGGGGTATCGGGCGCGCATAATTCAACCATCACTTGTCTGCAGATACCGCATGGCGCAATGGGGCCATCCGTATCGCCAATAACCGCGATTGCCCGGAATTCGCCGGCAGACCGTCCATCCGCGATCGCGCGAAACAAAGCTGTACGCTCGGCGCAATTCGTAGGACCATAAGCCGCATTTTCCACATTGCAACCGCAATGCGTTTGTCCCTCCGCGTCTAGCAGCGCGGCTCCAACCTGAAATCCCGAATACGGCACATACGCACGCGCCATCG
This sequence comes from Paenibacillus sp. MY03, assembly GCF_002165585.1. NCBI lineage: Bacteria > Bacillati > Bacillota > Bacilli > Caryophanales > Paenibacillaceae > Paenibacillus > Paenibacillus sp. MY03. Next base: position 195,142 of record NZ_MXQD01000006.1, read on the forward strand.
CTTCATAAGCTTGTTTCAGCATGGCCGAGTATTCCGGCTTAAGTCCGGTGTATTCCATCAGCATATGTCTGACAACCGCCTTCCAATCTCTGTATTAGGAGAAGAGCGCCAATAAAGGCGGACCCAGTACGAGCAGTCCAATCGTTATGGCAACAAGGGCCGCCGCCAGCACAGCGCCTGCCGCCACATCCTTGGCCGCTTTCGCCAGGGGATGCCGCTCGGGGCTGGCCAGATCGACGGCCTGCTCAATGGCTGTATTGATCAATTCGGCGCTTACGACCAATCCTATCGCGAATACGATCAGACTCCAGCGAATCGCGTCCAGCGATAGAAACAGTCCAAGTCCAACCACGATAGCGGCTGCTACACAATGAATTTGCATATGCCGCTGCGTACGGATCGCAAGTCCGATCCCCGACAACGCGAACCCTACGTTCCGGACGAACTTCGCCATCTATCTCGTTAAACCTGCTTGGCTTAACACCGCTTCTTGTTTCGCCGTCATCTCGGCTTCGGAGCTTTCGTCCTGGTGGTCGTAACCGATCAAGTGCAGGAAGCCGTGCACGAACAGAAAACCGATCTCCCGTTCCAGGGAGTGGCCGTACTCTTCGCTCTGCAGCTGAGCCCGTTCTACCGATATGATAATATCGCCCAGCATGCCGGACAAGGGATCGCTTTCGGACTCATCCTCTACTTCGAAAATGATGTCAAGCTCGTCCGCGCCGTCTTCTTGCATCGCGAACGACAGTACATCCGTCGGACGGTCGATGCCCCGATAATCCCGGTTGAGGGCATGAATGCCTTCGTCATCCGTAAACGTCAGCGCGACCTCTCCCTCCGTCAAGCCTTCAGCCTCGCCTGCCAGCTGCAGCAGCTCCGTCAGCTTGACGATCCATGCATCTTGTATATCGTGTTTGTCTTGCTCGTTATTCCAATCCAGCTGCAAAGTCATCCTGCCGTATTCACTCCTTCGTCTTGACATCTTCCGGATATTCGATTCGGGAATGGAAGATGCCGATGATGCTCTCCTTCAACGATTGCGCGATCTTGTCCAGCTCCTTGAGCGTCAAGTCGCATTCGTTGTACTGATTGTCGTCGAGGCGGCTCTTGATGATTTTGGCGATCATGGCCTCGACATGTTCCACCGTTGGATTGCGCAAACTCCGCACTGCCGCTTCCACGCAATCGGCGATGCCGACGACAGCCGCTTCTTTGGATTGAGCCTTCGGTCCCGGATAACGGAAATCGTCCTCGGTAAACGTCGGCACGATGCCCTGCTCTTCCGCTTGCTTCGCCGCCTTGTGATAGAAAAACTTGAGCGAAGTCGTGCCGTGATGCTGCTCCGCGATATCGCGGATCGGCTTCGGTATATTATGGCCCTTAAGCATCTCGACGCCATCTCGTGCATGCGCAACGATGATCGACTTGCTGAGTTTGGGATCGATCGTGTCATGCGGATTCTCCATATTGGACTGGTTTTCGATAAAATAGTTCGGCCGCTTCGTCTTCCCGATATCGTGATAATACGAGCCGACGCGGCACAACAAGCCGTCTGCGCCGATGGCTTCGGCGGCAGCTTCCGAAAGATTGCCTACCATGACGCTGTGGTGATAGGTGCCCGGCGTCTCCGTCAGCAGCTTGCGCAGCAACGGGTGATTCGGGTTTGACAGCTCGACCAGCTTAAGAGCCGACAAAATGCCGAACGTAATTTCGAAAAACGGCATCAATCCAATAACAAGCACCGCCGTCAACAAGCCGCTGGCGAATGCGAAGGATACGGAATAGATGAACGGCATCCGCTCGAGCTGCTCCGTCATCAGCAATACGGCCATCACGGATAAAGCCCCGAATAAGCTGACCATAATGCCTGCCTTCAGAATCGCGGATCGTTGGCTGGCCCGATGGATAGAGAAGATGGCGGCAAGCGAGACCACGATCACGAAGAAGCCGTATTTGAAATCAAAAAGCGTATTCGATGCCGGATTCAGGATGATGCTTCCCATGATGGTGAAAATAAATGACGAAATAATCGCCAAATGCATATCCAGCAGCAATGTAATCAGCATCGCTCCGAGAGCCGCGGGTGCCAAATAACCGGCATAGGGTACGGAATCCGTCTGAATCAGCGCGATGATCTGTATCGTGATGATGTTGATCAGGAAAATAAGCAGCAACATCAGCAGCTGCGTATTGCTGTACTTCGGCCGAAGCCCCCCGAAACCGCCGGATTGGTGCAAATACACGAAAAGTACGATGACGGCCATCAGCGACAGAATGAGCAGCCCCGCTTGCGGCCAATACGACGTCTTGTCCTGCAAGAGATTGGAGTCCGACAACAGCTTGTACAGATCCGGGGTAATCGTCTGCCCCCGCTTTACGATGACGTCGCCTTCCTTAAAGACGACCGGCTGCGTATTCTGCTTGGCAAGCGCTTTGGCTTCGTCCGTTGCATCCGTGTCGAGAAAACGATTCGGCATAATGGCGAATCTCGCCAGCTCCTGCACGATCTCCCGTTCCGTCCGATTGGACAGCGTGCTCGCATTAACGAGCTCGGCGACCTGGGTGCGAGCCGTCTCCGCTTCTCGAAGCGGCTCTAGCGTCAGCTTGCGGACGATTTCTCTTGCCACCGACCGCATCTCGGACAGCTGCTCGGATTTAAGCTGAGGCATCTTGTAGAAAGTTTCTTCCGGTATTGTATACCGCTGATCTTTGGCGACATTTTCCATCTCTTGCACAAGAGAATCGCTGAACGTTCCTTTGCCCTTATTTGCGGTGATAAATGCATCTATATGGGCATCATATTTCCCAGGAATCTCGGATCGGTAGATCGCAACCTTGTTATCGGTCGTAACTTGATCGTCAAGGTTAAGCTGCTCGATTCGGTAAAATAGTTGTTCGACGAGCGTCGCGTTGCTTAGCGGTACGATCGAATAGATGGGATCGATCTTCGCGGCCGCATCTTCTTCCGCCTGTCGAGTCGCCTTCTCGTCACGGATCTGAAAGGGCGCCTTGATTTCTTTTTCGCTGGCCACGCCTTCGGTAATATCATATGTCTCCGGAATGACATGCGGCGCCAGGCTGAAATAAAAGAGCAGCACGAACATCGCCATCAAGGTCCACTTGACAGCAGGACTCTGCCTCCAACCTTGCGTCGATCTAGCAGGCGGTTTGACGATCGGCTTAGCTGATTCACCCTGCCCCATGCACGCAACCCTTCCTTTCAAAGGAGGTTCAAAAATCCGTTTTTGATTACGAAGTAACACTCGGATGCCTATTCGACTTCGAATCTTGAATTCAGCCGGATCTTCCGTTGCTCACGTAGCTCTGCTACTCAGATTCCGGCTTCATCCAACCTTCTCGGTACTGAAAAGCGGATTTTTGAACTTCTATTTTAATTTCAAGATTTGCTTTCTGCGTCGTGGTTGTAGGCTACGATGATCTTCTGGACAAGGGAGTGCCTTACGACGTCCTGCTCCGCGAAGAAGATCATGCCGATCTCCTCGATGTCCTTCAAGATGCGCTGAGCCTCTACGAGACCCGACGACTTGCCGCGCGGAAGGTCGATCTGCGTAACGTCTCCCGTAATGACCATCTTCGAGCCGAAACCAAGTCTCGTCAGGAACATCTTCATCTGCTCCGGTGTCGTGTTCTGCGCTTCATCCAGAATAATAAAGGAATCTTCGAGCGTTCTTCCGCGCATATAGGCGAGCGGGGCAATCTCGATCAATCCGCGTTCCAGCGCTTTGGCCGTCTGCTCGGGGCCAAGCACGTCATGCAACGCGTCATACAGCGGTCTCAAGTAAGGATCGACCTTCTCTTGCAGATCGCCTGGCAGGAAACCCAGATTCTCGCCCGCCTCCACGGCTGGCCGAGTGAGCACGATCCGCTTTACGGCCCCCTCCTTCAACGCTACGACGGCCAGAACGACGGCCAAATAGGTTTTGCCCGTTCCCGCGGGTCCGATACCGAACACGATGTCGCGTTTCTTGATTGTCTTTACATAATGGCGCTGGCCAATTGTTTTGACCATGATCTTCTTCCCGCGGAACGTGGATGCAATTTCCTTCTTGAATAGATCGAGCAGCTCTTCGGCTTGCATATTGCGAGCCAAATCGAGCGCATACATGATATCTCTCTCCGTTGGCGCGTAGCCGCCTCTGACGAGCTGCAGCAAGACGGTGTACAGCTGCTCCAACGAATCTACTTCCTTCGCCTGCCCCGTAATGACGATCTCCGCCTCACGCGAGCTTATGGAAGCTCCTGACTGTTCCATGACGAGCCGTAGGAATTTATCCTGCGGACCGAATACAGCTAGTCCCTCCGCGGCGTTGCCTAGATGTACTTTTGCTGATTTTTGATCATTTTGCAACAATTCTCAGTCTCCCTGCATATGGACTAATGGCATTTCTTCTACGATGGATTGTTCTACTTCAAAAAGAACTTTCATATAAACTTTACCATTGTCCGCCTTTTCATGCAAAACAATTTCGTCCCGGATGACCGCATCCGCTCCGGCTTTCAACAAGACCTCGGCCTTCGCTTGCATCTTGCCTGCCTCGCGCGCTTCTTCTTCCGTCAATGTACGTTCCTGCATCTCGGACTCCAAAATCGTCTCTTTCATCCTTCCGAACGGCAGCGTCCAATCGCGCCAGGACACTCTTTCCTCATGCGTTACCGTTTCGGACTTGGCAAAGGGGTTGTCACCGAAGCCGCTGATCTGAAGCGCTCTGGAGCCGATCACGGCATGCCACTTCGTTTTTTTCTCACCCGTATACACCTTCACTTGCTGCGTCATAGGCGACAGAATTTCGTATTCGTACCAGACCAGTCCTCGCACGCTCCCCTTGGCCACGACCGTTTTGTTGTACGTCTCATTGCCGATGATGCCGGAGATCAAGGTTTGTCCTTTTTTTACGCGCGTATTTTTTTTCACCAACGGCTTACCCGCTTCCGCCACGATCTGCGTCACTACCGCGTCCGTCGATGCAATCAGATGTCTGGGACTATTTAGCGCGGCTTGCTCGGGAAGCGACATTTCCACGACCCGGATGGTTACTTTCGTCCCCTTCTTCTCCACTCCGATCCATGTCGTACCCGGCAATGCCGTCACGAGCTTCTTGGAGATGACGTCCGCATCCTGCAGCCTGAACGACCATTGCAGCGTATACAGCCCTTCGGCCTTGGCCGCTTGTAAAATATCTTCCTTAGGCATTCTTTCATTGCCGACAACGTCGATCCTCCAAACCAAGGAAGAGAGCAGGAAAATCAGGAGAAAAAACAACGCGAGGCCGCCTGCGAACCAAATGCGTTTCTCCGCCTTTGCCATCCAGAACGGCAGGCCGTTCCGCTTCACGACGTGAACGCGACAGCCTGTCTGCTTTAAATACGGGCGAAGCTTAAAAAAGTCTCCAACCGACACCTCAAACCTTAATTTTCCGTTGCTTGTCCATGATATGGCAGAGAGAGACAGTCCGCCCTCCAGCGCCCGATTGACAAGCTCCTCCGGCCGTCCCCCTCTTGCCTCAACGACGACGACTCCTTGCAGCCACGTTACGCCTTGACCTTTCATCGTAAATTCCCTCCCGACGGATTCATGGAATCAACTGTATATTCGCAATGATGCCTTCAACGAATACTTCCTCGGTCCATATCGTGCGTATGACCAGCTCGCTCCCCGTAACCTCCAGTTGCCCCTTGCTAAGCGCAAGCCTTAGCTTGTCGCTGGAGAAATGAACGACGCCCCGATGATTCTCGATGTACAGCTGGCGGTCGCCGATCATTGTCAATCGCGGCAGATCATAGACGACATCCTGCGGCATATCGAGCAATTCGGCGGTGAGTTTGCGAAATTTTTTTTTCAGTTGTCGCATTGCCGTCTCGGCCTCCTCAGCGAACGAAGGTATCGCTATAATTCCGTACTATACCAAATTATGCGTTCGCGGCTGGAAATATGAGGAGGGAAAATAAGCGGGACTCACAAGTCTTGAAGATGCCATAACAAAAAAACACCCCTTTCGGGGTGTTTCGGGAGTCCGCATATCAACGCAGAAATTGTTGGACATATTGATTTACTAGTTTACCGTCAGCGCGTCCTTTTGTTTTAGGCATCAGGGCGCTCATCACTTTCCCCATTTCGGCTTTAGAAGAAGCACCGAGTTCTTGGATGGTCTGCCTTACTATCTCTTGAATCTCTTCTTCGGTCAGCTGCTCGGGAAGGTATTGACTAATAATTTCAATTTCTGCTGCAAGACCTGTTACCAGATCGTCGCGGCCGGCTTTTTTAAATTCTTGGAGGGAATCTTTACGTATTTTGATCTCGCGACTTAGAATATCAAGCACTTCGTTATCGTCAAGAGGACGTTTAAGGTCGATTTCCAAGTTCTTCACGGACGCGCGCATCATGCGAATCGTCGTGAGCTTGAACTTGTCCTGACTCCTCATGGCTTGCTTCATATCGTCGTTCAATCGTTCGCTCAGGTTCATTATGGAAGGATCCTCCTAAAACTTTCTCTTGCGAGCAGCCTCGGACTTTTTCTTGCGTTTAACGCTTGGCTTTTCGTAATGCTTGCGTTTTTTCACCTCAGCCAAAACACCGTCTTTAGCGATGGAGCGTTTAAAGCGGCGAAGCGCAGCATCGATGGTTTCGTTTTTGCGAACTTTAGTTTCAGACACCAGTTTTCCCTCCCTCCGAAACAGACCGTCCAGAGCTATAACACGGTTTATCAAACTTCATTATACGGCAAAGCAAATCCCAGTGTCAACTTTGTTAGACTGCCAATAACGGGCCAAGCTTATTGCCGCCGAGCAGATGGATATGCAGGTGATAAACAACCTGTCCTCCGTCGCTGTTCACATTGTTGATCAGCCTGTATCCCGCTTCATCGATCCCTTGCTCCTTCGCGATTTGACGGGCAACCGCAAACAGCTCTCCGACAAGCTCCAGATCCTCGGAACCGATATCGTTCATCGTGGGAATATGTTTCTTAGGAATGATCAGAATATGTACAGGCGCGGCCGGCTGAATATCCTGGAACGCAAGAACGCGATCGTTTTCGAACACTTTCTTGGACGGAATAGAGCCTTCGATAATCTTGCAGAAAATGCAATCCACTACAACACAACCTCCAATCCCTTCATGCTTTCTCTATAATACCGAAAATTTCCTGTCTAGTCCAATCCCCGATCCCTTTATACGCCAATCATGCGGAAAGCAAGATAGCGCGGCAAAAAGCCGCGCCATGCTGTCCATGCTGTTCGCATAGAATCGTAATTCCATTATTGTTATAGAAAAAACGGCAACAGGGAAATCGCGAGCAGCGAACCCAGCGGGAACGCTCTGCGGTAAAATCTTCTTGGCGGATAAAACGGATAACCGAAACCTCCGCCAAAACCGCCATACCCGCCATAAGGCAGAAACGCTCGTTCCCAATCGCCGGGGCAATGCGGAACGGCCAAATATACATGCTCGTCGTCCACATGCTCCACAAACCCATCTACGCAGCAACCGTCGTTCGTTTGCACCATCACGTAACGATACATATGCGCTTGGCACATGCTTTTGGCGTCGACTTGGTCATACGCTTTATTTTCCATCGTTCATCAGCCTCCTGTTATCCATTCATCTTATGCAGATATAGGCGAATGGCTACTGAAGGCCTTAGCTTCTCATGCAATTACTTTAAAACGGCGTCTCTCAGCTTCGCCGCGATTGGCAGCCAGTCATGGCCGCCGGCAAGCCGGATGAGAACGTTTTTATTGTCCGAACCCGCGTAATGGAATTCCGTAAGCAGTTCTTCCATCTCCTCAAAAGATGTTTTCGAACCTTCCAGGGCCGCTCGCTCGGCATCCGCCAAGGGGCCGGAGCCCGCTCCGATCGCAGCCAGCTTTTCCTTGCGATCAGCCATAAAATCCGCATAAGCTCCCGCTGCCCCTTCGAAAGCCGAAACATCCAGCTTCTCGGCTGTTTCCAGCAGGCTGCCGAGATGCGCTTCTCCTCTTGCGATCGATTCGCTTAAGTAGGCTGCGGTCACTCGTCCGATACCGTTTTCTGCAGCCGGAGAAGCAACGGCCTCGCCGGCAAGACGGCTCCAATAAGCAAGATCGGACTTGCCCTTCTCCAGCTGCGTAAAAACGGCTCTTCCTTCATCCACAGTCTGGTCTCTGGTATATCCGATATTTTTGGTAGACAACAATACGTTACCCATCACGCTCATTACCAGCAACAGCAAGGTAATGGGCAGCGCGAGCGAACGTTTGCCCGATTGCTCTTTCTCCGTCAAGCTTCTCCCTCCATCACAAAGCGTTATAATTGCGTTATCCGTTTTATTGGCCAGCTTGCCAAATGCGGCTACAATTTAATCGTTGAAGCGCCGTCAAAGAAATAGACGTAGGTCTCTGCAACGGGTTCTCCCAGCACGGACGCAATCGCCTCCGCATACAGCTCCAACTGGAATCTATGCCTCTCCGCCGCCGCTTCCCATCCACCGGAGTGGATTCGGTCCGTCTTGTAATCCACAAGAACGATGCCGGCATCGCCTCGAAACATGCAGTCGATAACCCCTTGAATCAATACAGGCTCTTCCGTCAATTGCTCTATGGTTCCCCCCGCGTAGACACGGCTTGCCGGCAACATCGCGCTAAAGGGTACTTCACGGCGCACCCAAGGCGAATTTCTCATTCGCTGACCGAGCTCGCCGGACAGGAAAGCCGCGACGGCGGAGATATCGATAGATGCAGCTTGCATCGACGTCAGCAGTCGTCGTTCCACCATATCCGCTAACGTAGCCGCAATCTCCGTTGCGCCAATTTCGGCGACCAGCGGCACATGCTGCATCAATAAGTGGCTGGCAGAACCTTTTTCCGCCGCGGTGAGCGACTTTTCCTCCATAAAGGCCGGTCTTCGCAGCCGCAGCGAAAAGGAAGCTCCACCAGACGCTTCAGCAGCCCCGCCGCTTGACTGAAACGCTTCGGAATGCCGATCGGCCATCCTTGAGCCGAAGTCAGCAGGAGCGGCCTCATCGTCTTGGGAGTCGGCATGTCCGCTTCCATCGCTTCCGCCAAGGTCGGCGGAATAGGCATCCGCTTCCTCGTGAAGTCGCTTCATCTCGGTGACGGACGTTTTGGCTGCCAGCTTGGATGCGACCTCATAGGGATACCGCCAATCCAGGCGAGACCGCAGCTCCCGGTCCTGTTCAACCTCCTCCAGCTGAGCAAGAGAAGCGATCGCCGCGTCTCTTAAAGAATTCCCTGCGTCCGTCATTTCGTCAACGATCTCTTGTGCTGCTGCCGCCTCGATGCCGAGCCATGCGGCTGGAACGACGGCTGCTTCCCATTGGGGCTTGGCTCCAATGGGATAAACGTTTCCTTGTTCCAGCAACGTTCCTTCTAAAGAGTTGCCAGCTTCCGCATGTTGTTCGGGCCGTCCTTGCTCCGAGCCGGACAATTGAGCGGCCGCCATAGGAGCAAGCCAATCCAGAAACGAACGAGCCGTTGCGACCCGGAAATCCGACAAGCGCCCTTCGGAGTCGGTCGAGCCCAGCCATCGCTGCAGCTTCTTGCCGACATCCGCCGTTGTGCCGACAAGATACATTTTCTCCTTGGGACGGGTCAATGCGACGTACAGGATGCGCATCTCCTCCGCAAGCATCTCCATGCGAAGCTTTCGCCGGATCGCGAGATAAGGAAGCGACGGGTAGCTGATGCGCAGCTCGGAATCCACGTACCTTGGCCCGAAACCAAGCTCCTTATGTTTAAGGAACGGGCTTCGCAGATCCTGCTGGTTAAAGAGCTTGCCGAGCCCCGCCACGAACACGACCGGGAATTCCAGCCCCTTGCTCTTATGAATCGACATGATCCGCACGACATCCTCTTGCTCGCCAAGCGCCCTGGCCGTTCCGAGATCTCCGCCGCCATCGCGCATTCGCTCTATGAAACGAAGGAACCGGAACAGTCCCCGGAACGAAGTCGCCTCGTATTGTCTCGCCCTGTCATGCAGCGCCCTCAGATTCGCTTGACGCTGCGCTCCTCCCGGCAAACCGACCATAAAGTCATAGTAGCCCGTCTCCAGGTACATGCGCCACAGCAAGTCTGCCAACGCCCCTTGTCTGGCTTCCTGACGCCATGCATCCAGTTTTTCCAGAAATCTGGACAGCTTTAGCCTGGATTCCCCTGGCATGGCTTCGTCTCCGGCCGCTTGCAAAACGGCATCGTAATACGGTCCTGACGGCGACAAGATCCGAATGAGGGACAGCTCCTCCGCATTGAGTCCGAACAAAGGAGACCGCAACACGGCCGCAAGCGGAATATCCTGATAGGGATTGTCCACGACCCTTAGCAGGGACAGCATGGTCTCGACCTCTGTAGCTTCGAAGTATCCCGTACTCAGTTCCGCATAAGCGGGTACGCCCATGCTCTGAAGCTCTTCGATGATGATCGGAGACCAAGCCTGCGTCGCGCGCAGCAAAATGACGACGTCCCTCCACTGCAGACTTCGATACTGCTTGCGCTTGCCGTCGTAGACCTGAAAGCCGCGATCCATCAGCTCTCGCAGCTGGCCGCCGATCCAGCGGGCCTCCAACTGAGCTACCTTCAGCTCAGCCGTATCATCTTGAGCTCGCGGTCCTTCGGCGCCATCCTCCCCTTCGTCATCTTCGGCGAGACTGCCGTAAGCTTCGCCCTCGTCGGAGTCGGCAGCCGCACGATCCAGCACCGCGAACTGCACGCGGCAGCTGCCAGGTTCCAGCGGCTCCGGGTAAGCCGCTCCGCATACAAGCTCCGCCCGGCGGTCGTAATCCATCTCCGCGACGGTTTCCCGCATCATCGCCCGAAAGACCGCGTTGACGCCGTCCACCACCTCGGCACGGCTGCGAAAGTTGCGTGCCAGGTCAATACGTAGGCCGCCCGAGCCGTCCCCCTCTTCGCCGCTCGGGCCGTTCTCCGAGCTTTGCTCGCCTGCATTTCCGGTGTCATAGGACTTGTATTTGGTCAAAAACAAATTCGGTTCGGCGAGACGAAAGCGATAGATGCTTTGTTTGACATCGCCTACCATAAACAGATTGCCTCGCCCTTCCCGCGCGATCAACGTGACGATCGCTTCTTGCACCATGTTCGTATCCTGGTACTCGTCCAGCAAAATCTCGTCGAACTGTACGCGGTATTCCTCTGCGGCACTTGAAGGCACTAAATGTCCCGGCTCGGAGCTCTCGTCGCGCAAAATGCGAAGGCAATAATGTTCGAGATCCCCGAAATCGAGCAGTCCTTTGTCCCGCTTCGCGGCTTCGTAGCGCTGTCCAAACGACACCGCCAGTTCGGAAAGCGCCCCCATAAGCGGCGCCAGCTCCCGCAGCTCCTCCACGAACTGCTCCGACGTACGGCCGAACAGCTCTTCGGCGATGGAGCCGATCAACTTCTTGACATCCTCCCGCAGCGACTTCGCCTCTTCCTGCAGAGACTTGTCATAGCCGTCGCCGCGAAGCGCCTTGAGCTTGCCGAACGCCGCACTGCGGAACGCATCGCCCAGGCTGCTCCAGGAACCGCTTTCCGCCGCTTGCCGAATATGGCGAACGACGGACAGATCTTCATCGAAGGTCTCTGCATAAGGCGCTGGCCCCCCTGCAAGCCGCGTGATGCCCAGCGCTTCCTCCAATTGCGACTCCGCTCCGCTCAGCGCCAGCAGAACGTCCCGGTGCATGCTCTGCACCCAGGGAGAAGCCTCCAGCTCCCGGGCGTTGCCTATCTCGAAGGCCGCTGCCGTTTGACGGAGCCAGTAAGCTGGCCACGGATGGCTTTGGGCGAATTCATGAAGCTGGCCTACAAGCCGATAGAGCGGTTCATCGCCCCGCTCGCCGCCGTAACGCTCCGCCAGCTCCAGAAATGCCGCGGCGCCCTCGCCTTCTCCGCTGTACATATATTCGAACAGCTCGTCCATGACGTCGAGCTTAAGCAGCTCGCTCTCCGTCTCGTTCGCGATGCGGAAGCCCGGATCGAGACCGATGAGCGGGTAGTGTCTGCGAATGACGTCCATGCAGAAGGAATGCAGCGTCGTAATGGACGCCCTTCCCATCAGCGCCAGCTGCCGCCTTAAGTGATCGGAGTCCGGCTGGGCTTCCAGCTCCTTCTCGAGCGCCAGCGTAATCCTCTCTTTCATCTCCGCCGCCGCCGCTTTCGTAAAGGTGGCGACCAGCAGCTTGTCCACGTCTGTATCGGACGATATTTTGCGAATGATGCGTTCGACGAGCACCGCTGTTTTGCCGGAGCCGGCCGCGGCCGCTACCAGCACGTTTCGCCCTCCCGTCACGACAGCCTTCCATTGATCGTCGGTCCAGGTGCTGTTCTCCGGCTTGGGCGGAAGCGTCGCGACAACCTTATTAAACTCGTTACTCATAGAGCTACACCTCCTCCAGCAAACGCCAGACATCTTCCTTGGACGTCTTCGTCAGCTTGCGATATTCGTTCCCCTCGACAAGCGGGTCGAACTGGCATACCGGCTTGTAATCGCAAAATTGGCACGGCGTCTTGTCTCCGAGCCGATAGGGCTCTATGGAAACATTTCCTTGCTGGATGGAATGGCCGATCCCCGTAATCGTCCGTCTGACCGAACGGCGCAATGCCGACCATTGCTCATTCGTCACGACCGAGGAGCTGCTGTAAAAGCTGCCGTCCTTTTTGAGCGCGACTGGCAGCACCTCCGAATAACCTTGCTCCAGGTCGCCATCCATTAGACGCACCACCTCCGCATCGGCCGTCAGCAGACCCTTCATCTTGTAGCGCTTCAGCAGCATGCCGTCCGCTTCTTCTTCCGATGTCCGGTTGGAGAGCGTCATTACGGGATTGTGAACATGGAAGTAGAGCACGCCGGCCGGAGAAGCCGGCTGACCCAGCCATTCGTTCGCATGCGTGACGAGCACGTCGAGATACGTCAGCATTTGGAGCGACAGGCCGTATACGACCTCTTCCAGCCTAAGCGAGGTTGAGCTGGACTTATAGTCCATGACGCGCAGCAGCAAGCCGTCCTCCGTCTCCGCAGCATCGACGCGGTCGATCCGGCCGATCACCTCCATCTGCGCTCCGCTTGGAAGCTGCAGCACCATAGGCGGCAGCTTGCCGCCCGGGCCGAAATCGATCTCCAATCCGACAGGTTGGAAATCCGCTCTCCTGGCGTGCTCGCCAAGCATGACTGCAGCTTGGGCGACGATGGCTTTGAGCTTGCGGGCAACAAAGCCGAACCGGCCGCTGCTGAGCAGAATTTGCGATTGAAGCTTGGGCGCAAGCTCATCCACGGTACGTGCAGCGGCTTCCTTGATTTCCGCCCGAGGCGTGCTGCCCCAGCCTCCGCCAAGCTTGCCGGCCAGCGCGCTGAGAGCGGCATGGAACAACTGACCGATATCCGGCGCAGCCAGACGGTAGAGCTTCCGCTCCCGCAGCTTGAGGCCGTGTATGGCAAAGTGCTGGAACGGACAGGAGACGAATCGTTCCATCCGCGAGACGCTGACTTGCATTCGAGAGCCGTATAGTTCCCGCGCGAGCACCTCCGGCAGCTCTTTCTCAATATTGCGGAAGTCCAAGGAAGAAAGAAGCATGCCAAGCCTGTCCTGCCATTCGGGACGGGCGGCGTACCAGTTGTACGCATCCCACCAGAAAGATGCCAATTCCTTGCCACTTACCCTCGATTGACGCAATGCGCCGATCAAATGGGATAAAGTTCTGCGCGGATGTACGAGAAATTCCTTTTGATGAACCTCCGGCATCGCGAGATTAGGTTCTGCGGCGATTTCCTTTACGGCCAGTCCAGGGAACATGCCTTGCACCTGACGAATCAGCTCCGAGGGAAGCAGACTTTTGCCTTCCTCGTCCGCCATCGTCCAGCTGATCCAGAGATGACGGCTAGGCGTCGTCAAAGCGTTATATACCATAAAGCGCTCGTCAAGAAGACGACGCTTCGCGCTAGGAGCCATGGAGAGCCCTGCTTCTGCCAACAGCTCCCGCTCTGCTTCCGACAACAGTCCGTCCTCCTTGCCGCGCATGGGAATGACCCCGTCATTGGCGCCTAACACGTAACTGACTGCGATTCCGCGCGAGCGGGTACGATCCATGCTTCCCACCAGCACCTGGTCCAGCGCAGGGGGGACCGCGGCGAGCGTCAGGCTGTCAAGCCCGGACTCCACCATGCCCGCAAACAGCTCCGGCGGCATCTTCTCGTCGCCAGCAAGCTCGACAAGCTGATCCAGCAGCGCCAGGACGCCGTCCCAGAGCTGGCGATGCGATCTTGCCCGCAGGGGCAACCCCGCAGCCATCTCTTCCCCGCTCCAGATCTCCAGTCGGTCTGCCGCATCCGTATCCGCGAGCAATTGGTACATGGCCTCCGCCATATCGCGAACGGTGCCGGCGGAGCGCAGCTTCTCGCCGAAGCGTCGAAGCGGCGGCACTATGACCTCGCGCGCCGCCATAACGAGTTCGAATTCCCGCTGGGCGCCGGCGCTCACTGTCGCCATGGCCTCGTCCTCTTCCAGCGATACCGGCGCTTGCGGTTTCCAACTGCCGTTGTCGAGCCACTTCCAGCCGTCGATGCCGGCAGCGAGCACGAAATTTTCAAGACGGTCGAACCATTCGCGTGGCATGCTTCGATCTACAGGGAACATCATCTCCGTCTTGATGCAGCGGAATACGGCGTCGTAGCGCCAACCGAACAAGACCGACTCCAGCGAAGAGCGGATAAATTCAACGAGCGGATGATGCAGCGCCTTCTCCTTCCGGTCGACGAAGTACGGAATTTCGTAATCGGAGAACACCAGAGAGACGTAATCGGCGTAGTCCTCCGCATTGCGAACCATAATCGCCATATCCCGCCAGCGAAGCCCTTCTTCCCTTGTCCTGCGCAGCATATCGCGGGCTACAGCCTCGACCTCGGCACGTCTGCCTGCGGCAGCTTGGAGCGACAAGCCTCGTTCGCCGGCCGGCAGGGGCATCGGGTTTCTTTTACCGCCATAATTCCGTTCCAGATGCCCCAGCATCGGATTATCCCTGAACCTGGCCGATGCGACGCTGCCATTATTCAAGTTGATGGGAGGCAGCACATCAATGGCTCTCTCTTCGGCAAGACCGAGCAGTGTGGCGTACGTCTCGGCGGTCGGATGAAACAGATCCAGCTCGTGCGGCGCTTCGCCGAGCTCATAGGGCCTGTCCAGCGTAAGAGCGACAGTAATATGAGCCGAGGAGCCCATCAGGGCGGCCAACGCCCGATATTCCATAGGCGTGAAGCCGTAGAATCCGTCGATCCATATCCGTGCGCCGTTCATGGAAGAAGCTACTGGCCACCCTTCTTCCAGTTGACGCAAATAATCCTCGGCATCCATATAGCGGCCTGCAAGCTCCGTCTCCATCCGATCGTAGATCAAACCGACATCATGCAGCTTCCGGTCCAGCATCGCGGTGCGAACGATATCCCCCGAAGCTGCCGCTTCTTCTACTTCCGAGGCAGATATGCCGTATCGCTTCCATTCCGTCAATAGCTCAGCCAGCCGATCGATGAAGCCCGGTTGTCCGGCGCCGCTGCCGAACAACTTTAGCTTTTCGGCTTCGCGGTGCACGATTTTGTAGAGCAGCATATGTTTGCCCGTATCCCCAATAGGGACAAGCGCCGTACCGCCCGTCTCTTGCATGACGCGGAACGCAAGGCGTCTAAAGCTGAGCGCCTGTGCGCGCATCGTGCCTCGAAGCCCGCTGCCTCTCAGCATGGCATATTCCGTCTGGAATGTAGCCTGCTCGGGAACAAGCATAATAAGCGGCGGTCCGTCAGGATTCTCGCGGAGACCATTCCGAATCTGCTCCAGACAATATCCCGTCTTCCCCGAGCCGGAACGGCCGATTACGAATTGCAAAGGCATAATGGCTTCCTCCCCTCTCCCGGAAGCGGCGCGTTATTTGCTCCGCACCTCGAATATGGCGAATTTCAAGTAATGGCCTTCTTTGACGCCGAGTATCTGCGGATGATCCTTGCCCGCCGCCCGCCATTCGATCAGCCTGAGCGCTTTTCCGGCATCGACGGCCGCCTCGGCAATCGTCTCCAGGAACAAGTCCGGCGCCATATGGTAAGAGCAGCTTGCCGTAACAAGATAGCCGCCTTCATTTACAAGCTTTAATCCTTGCAGATTGATATCCTTGTAGCCTCTGCAAGCCCCTGCCACAGCGCCCTTCGTCTTGGCGAAAGCCGGCGGATCAAGAATAACGACATCCCAGGTGCGCCCCGCATCGGTCAGCTTCTTCGACGTATCCGCACCGCCTGCCGCTCGCAGCTTACGTTCATCCAGCCCCTTCGCCTGCGACCGCAAATAATCGAAGGCATCCGCGACAACAAATTCGACGCGATCCGAAAAGCCGTTGCGCTCCACGTTCCGTCTCGCCGTCTCGATCGCATGGTCGGATACGTCCAGACATGTCACCTTCTTGGCGCCGTACTTGCAGGCATGCAGGGTGAAGCTCCCCGTATGGGCAAAACATTCCAACACCGTGGCGCCGTCCCAATAAGAGAAGGTCACGACCTTCCCGTTGGCATTTAGCGGCACAAGGTCGCCGGAACCGCCTTCGGGATCGGGACCCAACGCAATACCGGAACGGCCGCCCCAGCCCGTCATGAGCGGCGCAGTGGCAGCGCGATTTTCGCGCTGATCGAAGAAGTAGCCCGTTTTTTGCCCTTCCACGATATCCACTTCCATCTTCAAGCCGTTTTCTTCGATCTCGACGATTCTCGGGCATTGGCCGTATAGCTCTCCCTTGCGCTCCTCCAGTCCTTCCAGCGCTCTTACGCCAACATCGCTCCGCTCATAGATGCCCGCAGGCTGGAACACCCGAACCAGCGCCTTTACGATGCTGTCGCGTCTGGCGTCCATGCCCAGCGTCAACAGCTGAACGACGAGAACGCCGCCGAATCTGTCGACGACGAGTCCAGGCAAGAAGTCCGCTTCCCCGTACACGAGCCTGCAGTCGGAGTCGTTTACAAATCGCGCACGATGTGCTGCGCACTCACGGAAGCGCATGACAAAAAAACTTTCGTCCATCTCGATGTCAGGCTTGTAAGAGACGATGCGCACCGTAATTTGAGACTTGGGATTCCAATAACCCGTGCCCAAATATTTTCCTTGCGCCGTCGTCACATTTACGAGATCGCCTCCCGCGGCTTCACCCTCCATCCGGTCGATTTCGCTTGCGAAAACCCAGGGATGTCCTTGTTCCGTTCTTTTCTTGCGCGCCTTTTGCAATATTATCGTCGCCCTGCTCACGTCTCAACTTCCTCTCTCGCACTCTTATTCTATTGACGGGCTTGTCATGCTTGTCTTCTCGTTCGCATACATATAGCTACGAATAGCTACGTGCTGAAAACCGATCTTTAAGACAAGGAGAAACCCATGATCCAGAACCTTCTATTGCCGGTATTCATCGGATTCAGTGTCTTTCTAAGCGGCATGAAGCTGATGGAGCTTGCCCTCCACCGAATGGCAGGACCCCACTTGACCGCCATGCTGCAGAGATCAACGGCCACTCCGCTTCGCGGAATGGCCGTCGGCGCGGCTACGACCGCCGTACTCCAGAGCAGTACCGCCGTAACCGTCATTTCGATTGGGTTCGTTAATGCCGGCCTGCTGTCGTTCCCTCGCACGCTAGGCATCATACTGGGCACCAACATCGGCACATGCCTGACTACCGAGCTCATAGGTCTAAATATTGGCCAAGCGGCGATTCCAATGCTCGTCTCATCCATTTTGGCATGGCTGCTCACCGCCCTGCTGGGCGAGATTAAGATATGGCCCGGACTGGATCGTCTTCGCTGGCTTATGCCGCTCCGCTCCGCTTCCGTCGCCGTATGCGGCTTCGGTCTCGTGCTTGCCGGCCTAAACATGATGCAGTCTATCGGCCCCTACCTGCAGGAGAGCGGCATGTTCGACTGGTTCCTTGGACATGCCAGCGACTCGTTATGGTGGGGAATGGCTGCCGGCGCCGCCATTACCGCCGCCGTTCATAGCGGTGCGGCGGTCATCGGCATGGTCATGGGATTTGTCGCGATGAACGGCATGCCGGCCGAGATCGGGGTTGCTATTGTCGTCGGCGCCAACGTAGGCACTTGCGTAACCGCGCTCTTAGCCTCGCTCGGCGGTTCGCGAGGAGGCAAGTTCGTTGCGCTCTCCCATATCGTCTTGAATGTGGGCGGGGCTCTTCTCTTTCAGCCGTTTATCGGCGAATTGACGGCTGTGTCCGGCGCGATTGCGCATTCGCCATCCTCCCAGATCGCGCATGCGCAGACCATCTTCAACATCGTTTGCTCGCTGATCGCCCTTCCTCTCTGCTACGCTAAATTCTGGCGGAGACTGGACAATCGCGAGTCGAGTTGATGAGTTTGGTTAATTCACGTTAAGTCCAAGCAATTGCAAAGCTCCGGCGACGATACGATGATTGTTGTCGTAGCCGGACTGCTTCTGTTTCCGCCATGCCTCCCGGGGCTCAAACCAGTCAACGCCGCGAATCTCCTCGACCTGCGCTTGATGCGTGCCGCCGATCGCCCTCACAAGATAATAGTGAACTTCCTTATTGACCGTGCCATGTTTGGCATGCTCATACTGGTATTTGATCTGGGCGATGGGCGCCACGATCTCTCCGCTCAGTCCCGTCTCCTCGCGAATTTCCCTTAGCGCTGTCTGCTCGACCGTCTCTCCAGGCTCCATCTTCCCCTTTGGCAGAGAAACCTTCCCGTAGCGGTCCTGAATAAGCTGAACTTGAAGCTGTCCGGATTCGTTATGGCGGAATACGACCCCGCCGGCAGAGATTTCCAACATGATCCTTCCCCCTTGCACCCTTTACCCATTATTATATGCAGCAAAGGATTCCTTCATCTTCTCCGCCTTCTGACGCGAGATAGAATCGGAATCCTGATTTAGGCTTGTCAAAACGAAGCCGCCCTTGCAAACACTTAGGCTCTCAGCGCTTCCGGACGATCATAACGGAATTCATGATCCTTGTCCTCGGCGGAAGCTTCAACGGCATCTCCCCGACGCGGCTCCAGGACCCTGACGAGCTGTCCACGGCATTCGTTGACGCCGGCTTCCGTTATCTTTACGCGGCATAGCTGACCGATCAGATCTTCCGATCCTTCGAATACGACCTGGATATAGTTGTCCGTGTATCCCATTACAGAACCCGTTCCCGGAGCTCCCTTGTAATCTCGCTCCGGAATAACGTCCAACACGGCTCCGACATGCTGCTCTGCATACTTCAGCTGCATTTTCTCGGATAAATCGATCAGCTTGTGAACACGTTCGTTTTTCAGCTCTTCGTCGACCTGATCCTCCATGCGCGCAGCAGGCGTACCCGTACGTTTGGAATAAGGGAATACGTGCATTTCGGCGAAACCCATCTCCTCCATGAAGCGGTATCCGCTCTCGAACATCTCATCCGTCTCGCCTGGGAAACCAACGATCACATCCGTCGTAATGGCCACGCCAGGCATAGCTTCGTGCAGCCGCTTGATTTTCGCGGCGAATTGCTCCGTCGTATATTTGCGGCGCATCCGTTTAAGCACGGAATCCTCGCCCGCTTGCAACGGGATGTGGAGGTGGCGGCACATTTTGCTGGAACGGTTCAGGACATCGATCATGGCGTCGTCAATTTGGCTCGCCTCGATGGAGCTGATGCGAATACGCTCCAGACCTTCCACTTTATCGAGATCCCACAGCAAGCTTGTCAAATTGTAATTTTCCATATCGTCGCCGTAGCCGCCGGTATGGATGCCCGTCAAGACGATCTCCTTGTACCCGGAGGCGACGAGCGCCTTCGCTTGCTCGATGACGCTTTCCGACTCGCGGCTGCGGGACAGCCCCCGCGACCATGGGATGATGCAAAACGTGCAGAAGTTGTTGCAGCCCTCTTGAATCTTGAGGAAGGCACGCGTGCGCTCTGTGAAGTCAGGTACGTCAAGCTCCTCAAAGGAACGGGTTTTCATAATGTTGCGTACGGCGTTGACCGGCTTGCGATCGGCTTGGATCTGACCTACGAACGACATGATTTTTTCGCGATCCTGCGTGCCGATAACAAGATCGACGCCTTCGATCGCCATTATTTCCGCGGGGGAAGTCTGCGCATAGCAGCCCGTAACAGCAATAATGGCGTCGGGATTGCGTCGTACGGCGCGGCGAATAATTTGGCGGCTTTTTTTGTCCCCCGTATTCGTTACCGTACAAGTGTTGACGAGATAGACGTCAGCCGTCGATTCGAAATCGACCTGCTCGTATCCCTCGTTTTTAAATAACTGCCAGATCGCTTCCGTATCGTAGAAGTTCACTTTGCAGCCCAGCGTGTAAAAGGCGACCGTTGGCATGGTCATTCTCCTCCCATTTCTCCAGCTTCGTATAATAGGCAGGTTAATCCGACGATTCCCGCCGTCTCCGTTCTCAATATCCGTTTTCCGAGTCCCGCAATGACTGCGCCGGCTCCTTCGGCCTCCGCCGCTTCCCGTTCCGAGAACCCGCCTTCCGGTCCGACGATGAGCAAGACGGTCGGCTGCTCGCCTTCCGCCACCGCCCCCAGCTTGGTGCTCCGGAATCGCTCCGTAACCGTACGGATGCCGACGCCGTGCGCGGCATGCCCTTCGCGTTCAAAGCAGAAGATGGCGAGATCAAACCTGGGAATGAGCGCCAGAAGCTCCTTCCAGCTCCTCACGGCGGCGATCGGCGGTATCCGATGCCGGTGGCTCTGCTCCGCGGCTTCCTTGGCAATCTTTCCCCACCGTTCGAGCCGCTTGGCCTCCTTTTTCGCATCGTATTGCACGACGTTGCGCTCCGATTGGAAGGGCAGGAAGGCTGCTGCGCCGATCTCCGTCCCCTTCTGAATGACAAGCTCCAGCTTGTCGCCCTTCGGCAAGCTCTGCGCAATCGTAACGAGCCAGGCAGGCTCGCTGTCCTGCGGCAATAAGCTCTTAATATCAGCTCTCACTTCCTGAGCTTCCATCTCGGAAATTGCCGCCAGCGCCGTCCTGGACGCTCCGTCGCTGACGATGATCTCATCGCCCGGCTTCATGCGCATGACGCGAACGGCATGATGGGCATCTTCGCCCGTTATCGTAACGACACCGTCGTTAAATTGCTCCGGCGCCACAAAGTATCGTTGCATGTAGAACTAACCACCTTACTTATTATCCAACCTTCATATTAGCACGTTTGACCGGACAAAATCCATTTGAATCTAGTACCAACCGCCTACCTCGGCAACCAAATCCTAAATCCGAAGATGGACTGCATCAAATCGTTTAACCCGTTGAACAACGGATACTGCAAGGATAGAATCGGATCCAGCGTCACGGCCCTGAGCGGCGGAATGAAAACGAAAAGCAAAAATAGAATCATCGCCCAATGGATGTTTTGCTCGATTTTGTATCTAAGCCGAAGCGGTAGAAATTCCGAAACGATACGGTATCCGTCGAGCGGCGGCAACGGGATCAGGTTAAAGACGAACAACAAAATATTGATCATAATAAAATAAGAAAAAAACACGATGAGCGCATCTTGAACGCCTGTCGACGCTACATGCACGACACCTGATGCGACCAATCCGTAAATAATAAACATGCCTACGACGGCCATCAATAAATTGCTCAGAGGGCCGACGGCCGACACGACGATACTCATGACTCTGCGATGCTTGAAGCGGCTGGCGTTGACGGGAACCGGCTTCGCCCATCCGAAACCCGCGATAAGCAGCAGGATGCTGCCCATCAAGTCAAGATGGACCATGGGATTGAGAGTCACTCGGCCTTCCTTGTAAGCCGTGTCGTCCCCGAACTTGTAGGCGCTGTACGCGTGAGCAAACTCGTGCACCGTAAATACAATCATAATAACGAGAACAATAAACGGCAGATGCTCAAGCGGATACCATAGGAAACGTTCCATTAGCCCTCCTGCGGCTTACGCGCCACAAACGCGATCCAGTCCTCGTCGCGCCGTTTCTCCACGATTTCGAACCCGGAAGCCTTAAGTCCTTTTTCCACGTCGTCTTCCTTGTTTTTGTACACGCCCGAAGCGATATAGATGCCTCCCGGCTTAAGCGCCTCGTAGACGTCGTCGATAAACAACAAAATGATCTCGGCCAATATATTGGCTACGACAAGATCAACGGGAACCGTTACTTGCAGCGAGGACGCAGAACCCGAGTCAGCTCCGCCGTCGCGTAGAACGCCCAACAAGTCGCTAAGACGAACCTCGATCTTCTCCGACAATCCGTTCAGACTCACATTTTCCGTCGCGCTGGAGACTGCAATAGGGTCCAGATCTAGCGCGAGAATACTCTTTGCCCCGAGCTTGCACGCGCCAATGGCCAAAATACCGGAGCCCGTGCCGACATCGATCATCTCCTCCCCGCCGCGAACGACGGACTCAAGCGTCTGCAAACACAGCGCTGTTGTTGGATGCGTGCCCGTTCCGAATGCCATACCGGGATCAAGCTCGATAATCCGTTCGCCTTCTTCAGGAGTGTAATCCTCCCATGTCGGCTTGATTGTTAATGTATCGGAGATGCGAATCGGCTTAAAATATTGTTTCCAGGCCGTTGCCCAATCCTCGTCATCTACTTCCTGCCAAGCATACGAAACCTCTCCTGGATCGATTTCGAAGGTTCGCAGCTCCTCGACGCGGGGCTTCAGCTCTTCCAACAAACCTTCCAGATCCGTGCCTTCCGCGAAATAACCTTTAATAACGGCCTGCCCTTCCGGAATATCGTTAAGCGGCAGCTCATACCATTGTCCCAGCGACGTGTCGCGAGGCTTGTTAAGCGTACCGGATTCTTCAATAGAAACACCGCCGGCTCCCAGCTCGTGCAGGAAGTTGCTGATCATCTCTGTCGCTTCTTCCGTTGTGGAGATCGTAATTTCATGCCATTTCATATGTATTGCCTCCCAATTATCATGCGTGTGAACAACCTCTTATCGTCAAAACCTACCCTCTATTGTACAACAGACTGCCTGCTGTGTACAAAAAAACAGCGTGAAGCCATCTCCGGCTAACACGCTGCTCTCCTTAAATCATAGAAATGTCCGAATCGATCTTGCCGCCTATCTGGCGGATCAAATGAATGGCGCGGTCCGCCACGGCTTCGTCAACAGACGCGGTCACCATTCCGCCTTCGCTGTAGCCGCCAATTTCGGCGGCACGCAATGCCTGCAGCTTGCGCGCCGCTTCCTTCGCTTCGCTCGCGTTCCCGAACGATGCTTGAATTTCGATCACGCTCATCGCTTACTCACCGTTCTTCACGCGGCGATCAGCCTCTGCAGCCCTCTTTTGTGCTTTTATGTCCGCCTCGTCCGCAAGCTCCTGAGAAAACTCCACGTCCTCGTTTTGTCCGATTGGCAAATCTCCGAAGTTCACCTTCTCCAGACTATTACCCAATCCATTGACATTTTTGTCGAGATGTTCAGTCATATTTAAATCCTCCTCGTATGCAACCATTGTCGTTCGCGTATAGGAACAGCAATAGCGTGCACCTCGTTGGTCTGAAATATGCAAAAAAGCACACCGCGGATTACTCTCCGCGGAATGCTTTTTTCATACGTTCGAATATGGATTCGTGATGTTCGCTTTGCTCGGCCGGGGGCTCCCCGTTCGATCCGCCGAACTGGCGAAGCAGATCCTTCTGTTCGTCGGACAGCTTGGTCGGCGTCACGACCGTCACCTTGACGTGCTGATCTCCCGTGCCGTAACCGCGCAGCTTCGGTACGCCCTTGCCCTTAAGGCGGAAATACGTGCCCGTCTGCGTGCCTGCAGGAATCTTAAGCTTAACTTTCTCCGTCAGCGTTGGAATTTCGATCTCGTCGCCCAGCGCTGCCTGCACGAACGTTAGCGGCACCTCGCAATAGATATCATCGTTCTCGCGCTCAAAGAAGTCATGCGGCTTCACCCGAATCACGATATAGAGATCTCCGGACGGACCTCCCCGCGTACCGCCTTCGCCCTCGCCGGTCATCCGAATTTGAGCTCCATCGTCCACGCCGGCCGGAATATTGATCTTGATCCGGCGTTGCTTCTTCACTTTGCCGGCGCCATGGCAGGTTCCGCATTTGTCGCGAATGATCTTGCCTGTGCCGCTGCAGTTCGTACAAGCACGGCGGTTAACCATACGGCCGAATGGCGTATTCTGCACGACCTCCTGTTGTCCGGTGCCACGGCATGTCGAACAAGTTTCCGGCTTCGTGCCTGGTTTGGCTCCCGATCCGTAACATGTATCGCAGGATTCTGTGCGCGGAATCGTAATTTCCGTTTCCTTGCCGAACACCGCTTCCTTGAACTCTACCGTCATCGTATATTGCAGATCGTTGCCGCGTTGGGGCGCGTTAGGATCTCTCCTGCCTCCGCCGCCGCCGCCGAAGAACATATCGAAGATGTCGCCGAAGCCTCCGAAGTCGGCGCCGCCCGCGCCGCCCATTCCCTGATTCGGATCTACATGTCCATACTGGTCGTACGTCGATCGTTTCCCGTCGTCGCTAAGGACGTCGTACGCTTCTTTCACTTCCTTGAACTTGTTTTCCGCGTCCGCTTCCTTATTGACATCGGGATGATATTGCCGGGCCAGCTTCCGATAAGATTTCTTGATATCTTCCGCGGAGGCATCCTTGCCGACGCCAAGCACCTCGTAATAATCCCGTTTGTTTGCCATCCGATTCTCACCTCCGCAATGAAATCACAACATCCTCTATCTTAACACGAGAAGAAACGGTGCCGTCAATGAACATTTGACGATACCGTTTCCGATCCCGCGTGACTTCCTTATAAACCGTGAAAGAGGGTCAAAGAAGGGCGAGCCCGTTCTTTGACCCCTGTCCCGCGTTATTACTTCTTATCGTCATTTACAACTTCATAGTCGGCATCTACGACGTTGTCCCTGGCTCTCGAGCCGCCAGCATCCCCTTCAGGTCCTGCATCCGCGCCTTCGGCACCTTGAGCGGCTTGCTCGTACAGTTTAACGGAAAGTTGTTGCACGATCTCCGTCAGCTCATCCGTTGCCGCTTTGATCTGCTCCAGATCTTCGGTAGCGAGCGCCGCCGTCACTTTCTCTTTGGCCGCGTTCGCTTTTTCGATCTCGGATGGATCTACTTTGTCGCCAAGATCTTTAATCGTCTTCTCCGTGGAGTACACAAGCTGGTCTGCCGCGTTCTTCGCTTCCACAAGCTCGCGACGCTTGCGGTCTTCGTCCGCGTGCAGCTCGGCGTCCTTCATCATTTGGTCGATATCAGCCTCGCTCAGGCCGCCGGAAGAAGTGATCGTGATCTTCTGGCTCTTGCCAGTGCCCTTGTCTAGCGCGGATACGTTAACGATACCGTTGGCATCGATGTCGAACGTAACTTCGATTTGCGGTACGCCGCGAGGAGCAGGCGGAATATCGCTCAGCGTAAAGCGGCCCAGCGTCTTGTTGCCGTTCGCCATGGAGCGCTCGCCCTGCAGCACGTGGATCTCAACGCCCGGCTGATTGTCCGCATAAGTGGAGAACACTTGCGACTTGCTTGTCGGGATTGTCGTGTTGCGATCGATCATTTTCGTAAACACGCCGCCCGCCGTCTCGATGCCAAGGGACAATGGCGTAACGTCGAGCAATACGACGTCTTTTACGTCGCCTGTCAAAACGCCCGCTTGCACGGCTGCTCCGAGAGCTACGACTTCGTCCGGGTTAACGCCTTTGTGCGGCTCTTTGCCGGTCAGCTTCTTAACGGCTTCCTGGACTGCAGGAATACGAGTCGAACCGCCGACAAGAACGATTTTGTCGATCTGGTTTGCGGATAAGCCAGAATCGCTCAGCGCTTGACGAGTAGGTCCAAGCGTACGCTCAACAAGCCCTGCGGAGAGCTCTTCGAATTTCGCGCGTGTCAGGTTCATCTCCAAATGCTGCGGAACGCCGTCTACCATTGTGATAAACGGAAGGGAGATCGTCGAAGTCAGAACGCCGGAGAGCTCCTTTTTCGCTTTCTCCGCTGCGTCCTTCAGTCGTTGCACGGCCGCTTTGTCCTTGGACAGGTCAATGCCTTGCTCCTTCTTGAATTCCGCTACGAGGTGATCAATAATGACTTGGTCGAAATCGTCGCCGCCCAGTTTGTTGTCGCCGCTCGTTGCTTTTACCTCGAAGAATCCATCGCCTAGCTCCAGGATGGAAACGTCGAATGTGCCGCCGCCAAGGTCATAGACCAGAATAGTTTGGTCTTCGGACTTTTCCATGCCGTAAGCAAGTGCGGCTGCTGTTGGCTCGTTGACGATCCGCAGCACTTCCAGCCCTGCGATTTTGCCCGCATCCTTGGTCGCTTGACGCTGGCTGTCGTTGAAATAAGCCGGAACGGTAATAACGGCTTGAGTTACTGTCTGGCCAAGGTAAGCTTCCGCATCGGATTTCAATTTTTGCAAAATAATAGCGGAAATTTCTTGCGGCGTAAATTCTTTATCATCGATTTTTTCTTTGTGGTTCGTGCCCATATGGCGCTTGATGGAAATGATCGTGCGATCCGGATTCGTAATCGCCTGGCGTTTAGCCGTCTCGCCGACGACGCGCTCTCCGTCCTTTTTGAAGCCAACGACGGAAGGAGTCGTGCGGCTGCCCTCCGGATTCGGAATTACGACGGCTTCGCCGCCTTCCATTACGGCAACGCAAGAGTTTGTGGTGCCAAGGTCAATACCGATAACTTTACTCATTTGTAAATGGCCTCCTCAAAGGGTTAAATTATTCTCGTAAACCTGTATAACCATCATTCTGTTAGTATCAATCAGTCCGCAGCGTTAACCGCTTACCTTCACCATCGCGGGACGAAGGACCTTCTCCTTCAGCATGTAGCCCTTCTGAACTTCCTCAACGACAATGCCTTCCTCGTATTCATCCGACTCCACCGTCATAATGGCTTGATGGAACTCCGGATTAAATGGTTGGCCTACTGCTTCGATCGCCTTGAGTCCTTCGGCTTCCAGCGTTTGAAACAGCTGACGGAAGATCATGTCGACTCCCTTAGCCAAGGAATCGTAATCGCTGTTGGACGAAGCGGCTGCCAGCGCCCGTTCGAAGTTGTCGACGATCGGAACCAGTTGATCGATCAGCTTCATGGAAGCGTATTGCGCCAGCTCTTCTTTTTCCTTCATTGTGCGGCGGCGGAAGTTGTCGAAATCCGCTTGCGCGCGTAAGTATCGCTGTTGGTTCTCCTCCGCTTGCTTCGTGAGCTCGACGTACCTTGCATCCTCCCAGGCGTTCTCGCCAGCCTCGTTCTGATCGGCGAATTCCGATTCCGTTTGTTCGGCTGTCTGTTCCAGAGTTTCCTCAGCTGCTGTATCTGTTGTTTCATTATGTTGTTCTTTGGTACTCACCCTATCACCTCCTTCGTATAATGAACGCAGGCAGCCTGTGACTGCCTCCTGCCTATTGGCTTTTACTTATACCATCTGCCTAACAGCGTCCCCATATCCTTTGAAATCAGATTGAGCAAGCTGATCACTTTGCCATAATCCATTCGGGTAGGTCCGAGAATACCGATCGTCCCGAGCGCTTCTCCGTTTATGGAATAAGTGGCCGTAATGAGACTGCAATCGCTGATGGCCTTATGGTCATTTTCTGTGCCGATACGAACCCCGATACCCGACGGGAGAGAAGAAAACATCTTCATGATGGTAGGGGTCTCGTCAAGAAGATCTAGAATCGTCTTAACCTTGTCGACATCCTTGAATTCCGGCTGTGTCAACATATTCGTCGTTCCGCTCATGAAGACTCGCTGCTCCTCGTCGTTTTGAAGCGCGCTTTCGAGCACCGACAACAGCTCTTCGTAATGATCGATATGGCGCTCGAGCTCCTGTCCGACTTCCGAATGGAGCTTGGCTTTAAGGCGGATCAACGGCACGCCTACCAGCTTCGTGTTCAGAATATTGACAACCTTCTGCATATCATCCATATCCAGATTCGGCGGTATCGATATTGTGCGGTTCTCCACATGTCCCGTATTCGTAACGATGATCGCAACTGCCGATTCGGCATTTAGCGGCACCAGTCCAAAGTGCTTAAGCGACGTATGGAACAATTCTGGACCGAGCAATATCGACGTATAATTCGTCAAATTCGACAAAATCATGGCCGTTTGCTGAATAACCTGCTCCATCTGATTCAGCTTATCCGCAACGAATGATTTCATTAATCCCAGCTCATTGACGTTCACCTCGCCAAGCTTGACCAGATGATCGACATAATAACGATAACCTTTAGTGGAAGGTACGCGTCCGGCGGATGTATGGGGCTGCTCCAGAAATCCGAGCTCCTCCAGATCTGCCATCTCGTTGCGAATCGTGGCCGGGCTGAATCCGACATCTCCGCGCTTTGAGATGCTGCGCGAGCCTACTGGTTCTGCCGAACGGATATAGTCGTCTACAATGGCGTTTAATATCATGCGCTGTCGTTCCGTCAACATATCCAAACCCTCCTCCGATTCTCTTCGCGGGAAGGAGTGTTCCCCTTCCTCGTTAGCACTCAACTCTAATGAGTGCTAATCACTATTACAAAAATACCAAACAGCTCTGACGATTGTCAAGTCGGTTCGGCATTTTCGGATAATATTTTCATGCGGCGGCGCAGCAGCCCGGAAGCTCCCATCAAGAGCGGAATGGCGACGAGATGGATCATGGCATAGCCGCCCCATACCTTTTGGATGACCTCGCCGATATAGACGCTGTTCACGTAAGTGTTCCATGCGACGAGCAGCAAGACGACGGCGATCGGATAGACGGCATAGCTGGCGCTCTTTAGTCCCAGTATCGTCTTCATTCCTTGCAACATTGAGAAAAACAACATCATCGTCTTCAGGAAAAACGTCATGATCCATAAAGCGATGAGTATGCCTTCTACCCGCTGCAGGAAATTGCCCAAGCTGATCGTCTTCGCCAAAGCATAGGCCGGGAAGGTACTGTTGGCGGATTGTTCGATGCCCAGAATCAGGACGCTGAACAGCACGACGGACACCAGCAGCAGATGGCCGAAGGTCAGGCCTCCCAGAAACGCCCCCTTCCAATTTCGAAGGCTTGCAAGCTGCGGCACGAATACGACCATGACGATAAGTTCCTGGAACATGGACGCATGGAAGCCAGCCGTCAATACGGGACCAAGCCCCCCTTCCAGCACCGGAGCGATGTAATCCCACTCGATCTGGGGAAGAAGAGCCAGAATGAGCACCATAAAAAAAAATATAATCCATGGAAACATCAATTCTCCCAGCCTCGCCAGAACGACGATGCCCGTCTTGGCGCACATGACGCAAGCGGCCAGGAACAGAATTTGCACGATGTCGATAGGGGTATCGGGCAGCACCTCGCTTGTCACAAAGAAACCGAGATTGCCGAGCAGCGTGCCCGCAAGGATCAGAAAATAAACAAAATAGAGGAGGGACACGGCTTTCCCCGCCCACTTGCCGAACGCCTTCTCGAACATGCCGAACAAATTCTGTCCGGGGAACAGTTTGACCAGGCCGATATACATGGCTGCCATGCCTATGTTTATCATGTAGCCCGCCAAACCGCCCAGCCACGCGTCTTCCCTGGCCGTCGCCGCAAGGCCTGAAGGCGTAACCAATATGGATGTACCGACCGTCAACCCGAATGTCAATATAAAAAACTGTCTGCTGCCCACTCCGGATTTGCCCACCTTCTCACCTCTCAGATCTCGCCTTATGGCAGCATGGCATTGATTGGCGCGCAGATCACCCTGATGATTTCCATTGGCTTCGGCAGCTGCAACCCTGCCCATTCCGCGCCCATGGCGGCCGTAGCGACCAGCCAGACGGCGACAAAACAAGCTTTGTCCCGCTTGGACTTCAAAGCTTTAAGCTGAGGCCATTCCAGCAAGAGCACGAGAGGCATTAGCAGCGTAAGCGTCATGCTCCAGTTCATCGGCCCTCCATATCCTTCTTCAAAGGCTGAAGAATAGAGCCGACTTTGCGCAAGGCCACTTCCACGTTGACTTCGATTTTCGCTGTTTTGAAGTAGCTGTCCCACTCGCTTTTGTATTTGGCCCACTCCTTGGGCATTTGCCTGTGAAGCGCTTCGCCGAAACCATAGATGTCCGATGCGAACTTGCGCTGGACTTCGCGGATGTTGGAGGCCGTATTGCCGCGCGCCAGATCCTCCAGCTCCTTCTCGATCAAAGTAATGGAGCCCGGATCCGACAGATCCAGCTCGCACTGCACATCATCCACGTTCGCTTCGAGGACGTGCCTGACCTTGAAGGCTGGCTTGCCGTCTTCTCCCTTTACCGCTTTGATGGATGTTTTGGACTGCACAATGCTTACGCCGATACTCCCCTTGCCCCTTCCGGGACACGGAACGAACCCCGTCGTGCCGGATACGTTGTTGATCATGTAATTGACGGTTTTGCTGTCATCCTCGCCAAGCCAGCCTACGAGCTTGTCCTTGCGGAACACGGCCAACCCTTCATGCTTGAGCATCGTCTCCGGACGAATCTCGCGCAGGAAGTCGTTGTTTCTCCCCTTTTTTTTGTCGCCTTCGACCCTCACGCCGGACAAGACGGGATTGGAACCGCCGCGGTCCAGGACCGTGATGAAGTGCTGCAGCTTAATTCGGCCCGTCGCCGCCCATTTTTTGTTAGACACCATGATCGAAGAGAACAGCGATTCGGCGGGTATCTTTTCGAAGGGAGTCACGACGCTGAGCACGTCTCTAGCCTTCGAGCCCTTGGCCACCAACATGTAGAAGTCGTTGCGAAGACCGTGTTCGCGGGCTGCGTAATCCAAAACGTCGATCAATCCTTTCCTGGCAAGCGATTCGCCGAATACCATCACTCTCAAATGGGACAGGTACAGCTGCCTTGGCACCTTGCCCAGCATGCGCTGAAGAGCGTCCGGAATGGATACTCCCTTCTCCGTGTAGGTAACGACCGACGCGGAGCCGGACGAACTCCGCTGCGATCTGACCTCGTTGGGATTCACGACCTGCACGGTCACCAGATAACCCGTTTCTTCCAGGTCCACGCCTAACGCGACGACGACGGCTAGATCGTTCAGCTCTCGCCTGTTCCAGCAGCCGGTCAGCAGCGACGCGTGCAGCAGCAACCCCGCAAGCATCAGGCCCCGCAGCCGCTCTTTCATGACGAACCCTCGGAAGGTCTTGCGGGATCAGGCTGCTTCTTAAGGCTGCCGAAGTATTTGCGGGCGAAAGGCCTCATCAATCGGACCAGCGCATCCTTTTGGTCCGACAGCCGGAACGGGGCGAACGACGTCATATAAGGCACGCCCATGGACTCCAGTTTGCACAGATGGAGACCCAGCATGATGAGGAGAACGATTATGCCATAGAGGCCGAACAAGGCCGACAACACCATGAACGGGAATCGAAGGAGCCGCGCCGATATGCCGACGTTGAACGCCGGCAAAGCGAAATTCGAGATAGCCGTAATCGACACGACGATGACCATTGCGGCCGATATTAACCCCGCTTCTACGGCAGCTTGCCCGATGACGAGCGTGCCCACTATGGAGACGGATTGTCCGATCGACTTCGGCAATCGGATGCCCGCTTCCCGCAATATTTCGAACGTGATCTCCATGATCAAAGCTTCGATGAACGCCGGGAACGGAATGCCCTCCCGCTGTCCGATAAGGCTGAGAAGCAGATTGGGCGGGATCATCTCCTGATGGTACGTGGTAATCGCAATATAGAAGGATGGCGTAAGCAAGGCGATCGCAAAACAAAAATAACGCAGCAGCCGCACGAGGCTCGCGAAATCGCCGCGTTGATAATAATCCTCGCTGGACTGGAAGTAATGCATGAACAAAGCGGGAACGACAAGGACAAACGGACTGCCGTCAACCAGAATCGCGATCCGTCCCTCCAGAAGGGCCGACGAGATAACGTCCGGACGCTCCGAGTTGTACACCGTGGGGAATGGACTGTACCTTTGATCCTGAATCATCTCTTCGATGTAATTGCTCTCCAGAATGCTGGGCAGATCCGCCTTCTCCAGCTTATCGTAGAGCTCCCGCAGGATGTTCGGATCTGCCTTGCCGTTCATGTACATGACCACGACGGAAGTTCGCGTCTCCTCGCCCATGCGGAAGTACCGCATGCGGAGCGACGGATTCTGAATCCGTCTACGTATGAGCGCGGTATTGTCGGAGATCGACTCCGTAAACCCTTCCCTCGGACCTCGCACGACCGATTGCGAGGTCGCTTCCTGCACGGCTCGCTGTTTCAAATTTTGCGTTCCCGCTGCAAGCGCTTTGGAGAGGCCGTCCAAATAGACGACGGTTCCTCCTGCCAGCAAACAAACGGAGGCGGTGCCGAGAGAATCGATCTCCATGATACGTCCTTCGGACAAAGTGTTGATCTTGAGTTCCCGAAGAGCCTGACCCGGCGAAACGCCATCCTGTCCTTCCCGAGTCCGGTCGTCGTTTTTCGCTTCCATCAAGGAATCAAGAATGCCGCTGGGATCGGCCAATCCTTCGACATAAACGACCAATCCGCCAATTCCCGCGAACTGCACCTCTCTGTATACGATGTCCGAGCTGTCGCCCATCAGTTCGATGATGGCATCCTGAAATTCGTTCAATGATTCGGGCAATCGAAGATCGGGATCGTCACCCTTCGACTCGTACGCGTTCATGACGTTCACCTCTTGTTGGATTGGTCGCGTTGCAGGAGCCACGTCTTCATAACATTTCCTATACGATTGAAAATATGACAACCTTGGGCGAATTGTCTCGCATACGCTTCATGAGTCAATAGCGGCGATTACCTGAAGTTCGGCTGAACGAAACAAACTTTTTCACTTCATTCGGCCTCGCCGTCCCTCCCGCGCACACAAAAAAAGCTCCGCGACCGGCTGCTTACCCGGTCGCGAAGCTTATGATTCAATCATTGAATTAGTCCAGTTCCCTCAGCACGGCGATCTCGTCGCACGCATTTTGCTTGGGGCAATTGACGCAATCCGTCCATACCTTTTCGGGAAAAATCTCCTTCTCCACGATCGTAAAGCCATTGCGCTCAAAAAATTTGTCCGCATAGGTCAGCGCCATGACCTTGGTGATGCCTTGCGCTTTCGCTTGCTCCAGAAGTTTCTCTACAAGCTTGCTTCCAATACCGAGGCTCTTGTATCCATCCGTAATGCCAAGTGACCGGATCTCGACAAGATTGTCTCCCAGCTTCGTCAGCGCGCCGCAGCCGACCACTTCACTGCCGATCTCCGCCACGACGAACGTATCTATTATTCGAGTCAGGGCTTCGCGTGTACGCGGCAGCATAATGCCTTGTTCGGCGTAGCCTTGAATCAATTCATACAGCTTCTCTACATCTTCCGTCGTTGCTTTCCTGCAAAATACTTCCACTGCTTGCATATCTGCCTGCACCTCCACGAATCCCCGATTAAGCTACATTTGGAATATGAATAAATATACATCAAAACGAATTAATTCTCAATAGCTATTTTCACTGGAAGGGTCGCCTATTTAAGCCAGTATATGCTGAAACGGGCACGTTTCGTCTATGTCGTTATAAATGCACCGAATACTTCGTTGCCAAGCAGAATGCCTCGATCGGTCAGACGGTAGATGGTATCTCCATTCTTCTCAATCCGCTCCATCAAACCGTTCGCAAGCTGCTTCTCCAGCGTCTCGCCGAACACGAGCTCCATCCGTTGTCCGGGAAACTGTTCCTGAAAGCGCGAGACCGGAACGCCTTCAAGCAGACGCAGCCCCACCATCATAAAGTCCTCCATCGCTTCACGTTCCGAAACCTCGAACGTCTCCAGTCTGGGGAGCTTGACTGCGGCAGCGTCGATATAAGGCTGTACGCCTTTCAGATTGATATGCCGCGTACGATTGCTGTACCCGTGAGCTCCGGCGCCAAGACCATAATACGGTTCATTGCGCCAGTAGGTGGAGTTATGCCTGCTCTCAAACCCCGGTTTGGCAAAATTGCTGATCTCGTAGTGGCGATAGCCGCCCTCTTGCAGCTTCTTCATTAATAGAAGAAACATCTCGTATTCCTCTTCTTCGGGAGGAAGCGGCAATTCATTGCGCTCGTACAGCTTGTGAAACAGCGTATTTTCCTCCACCTTAAGGCTGTACAGCGAATAATGCGGCAGCTTTAGTGCCATTGCCCGGTCGACGCTGTCCGACAAATGCTCCAGCGTCTGACCTGGCAAGCCGAACATCAGATCGATCGACAAATTATCGAAGCCCACCTGACGCGCATTTTCCAGACTCCGATAAACATCGTCTACATTATGAATACGTCCGATACGCTCCAACAAGCTATTATCGAACGATTGAACGCCGAAGCTGATCCGGTTCACGCCGCCTGCCCGCATGGCGCCAAGCTTGTCTATATCGGTTGTGCCGGGATTCGCCTCCATGGAGAACTCCACGTTATCCGCAAGCGGGAAATGCGTCGATACCGCTTGCAGGAATCTCTCCATCTGCGGCGGCGTCAATACCGTCGGAGTCCCTCCGCCAACAAATACCGTGTCTATCACCTCGGGACGCAGCGTCTCGACGGTTGTAATCATCTCTTGCTCCAGCGCGTCGAGATATTGATCGACGGGCTGTCCCCTTAGCACATACGACGTGAAGTCGCAGTAGTGGCATTTGTTCGTGCAGAACGGGATGTGTATATAGAGCGAGCGCGGCGCCCGCGCTGTCGCGAGTTGCATCGTCATTACGTCTTCCCTCCCTATCGCCATTTCCAACAACAGATTGAAGTTCTGTATATCTTGAAAATTGAACAGAGGAGAGCAAATGCTCTCCTCCGTCTTACTTCAGTCTTTCGAAGAACGGTTCGATCATCCATTCAACCGGAATGCAGCCTAATCCTCGTCAATCTTGAGGACCGCCATGAACGCTTCTTGCGGTACCTCAACGTTTCCGACCTGCTTCATCCGTTTCTTGCCTTCCTTCTGTTTCTCAAGCAGCTTGCGTTTCCGGCTGATGTCGCCGCCATAACACTTGGCAAGGACGTTTTTGCGCATCGCCTTAACCGTCTCGCGCGCAATAACCTTCGTGCCGATGGATGCCTGGACCGGCACCTCGAACATCTGGCGCGGAATCAGTTCCTTAAGCTTCTCGCAGATGACCCGGCCGCGATTGTATGCACGATCGCGATGGACGATAACGGACAGCGCATCGACCTGCTCGCCGTTTAGCATAATGTCCATCTTTACGAGATTCGACTTCCGATAGCCGGACAATTCGTAATCGAAAGATGCATAACCCTTCGTGCTGGACTTCAATTGATCAAAGAAATCGTAGACAATTTCCGATAACGGCAATTCATAGGTCAATGTCACGCGGTTCGAATCCAGGTATTCCATGTTCACGAATTCGCCGCGTTTGCCCTGGCAAAGCTCCATAATAGCCCCGACATAATCGTTTGGCACGATAACGTCGGCTTTGACGTATGGCTCTTCTACAAAGTCCAGCTTGCCCGATTCCGGATAATTGGACGGGTTATCAATATTAAGCTGCTCGCCGTTCGTCAGCGTAACCTTGTAGATAACGCTTGGTGCCGTCGTGATGAGCGGAATATTGAATTCGCGTTCGATACGCTCCTGAATGATCTCCATGTGAAGCAAGCCGAGGAAGCCGCAGCGGAACCCGAAACCCAGCGCTGTCGAGGATTCCGCCTCGTAGCGAAGCGAAGCGTCGTTAAGCTCCAGCTTCTCGAGCGCCTCGCGCAGGTCATTGTAATCCTGGGTCTCGATCGGGTACAAACCGCAGTAAACCATCGGATTGATGCGGCGGTAACCTGGCAACGGTTCTGGCGCGGGACGCTTTGCTTCCGTTATGGTATCGCCGACGCGAGTGTCCTTCACATTTTTAATGCCGGCGACTACAAACCCGACGTCGCCTACCGCGAGCTCGTCCACAATGGTCATTCTCGGCTTGAATACGCCGACCTCGATAACTTCGAATTCAGCGCCTGTTGCCATGAAGCGAATTTTTTTGCCCGCCTTGATGCTGCCGTCGACGACGCGAACATTGACGATAACGCCCTTGTAGGCGTCATAATGCGAGTCGAAGATAAGCGCCTTCAGCGGCCCGTCCGGATCGCCGTTCGGCGCCGGCACTTTGTGCACGATCTGCTCCAGAATCTCCTTGATGCCGATTCCGGCCTTGGCGGAAGCATGTACCGCTTCGCTGGCGTCGAGACCGATAACATCCTCGATCTCCTGCTTTACCCGATCGGGCTCCGCGCTCGGCAGATCGATCTTATTAATAACGGGCAGCACCTCGAGGTTATTGTCCAGCGCCAGGTAGACGTTGGCAAGCGTCTGCGCTTCGATGCCTTGCGCGGCATCGACGACCAGCAGGGCGCCCTCGCAGGCAGCCATGCTGCGAGATACCTCGTATGTAAAGTCGACATGCCCGGGTGTATCGATTAAATTAAGGTAATATTCTTCGCCATCGTCCGCGCGATAACTGAGACACACGGCTTTCAACTTAATGGTAATGCCCCGCTCGCGCTCCAGATCCATGTTGTCCAGCACTTGGGCCTGCATCTCGCGGTTGGTCAACGCGCCGGTTGATTCCAGAATCCGGTCCGCCAGCGTCGACTTGCCGTGGTCAATATGTGCGATAATAGAAAAATTTCTTATTTTCTTCTGTCGTTCAAGAACATCAGACATCCTTCAAGCCCCCACACTCCAATAATCCAATCATTCTTCCTATTATATCAGCAACAGGGGGACACATCAATGAAAGTTAGTTGAGCAATCCGTCGAACAGCGAAGCGAAGAACCGGATGCCTTTGCTCGATGCCGTCTGAAGGATGCCGGATGTGGAATCCGCGATTCGATTGACGGCTGCCGTATCCTCCTCGACAGGCATGCCGGGAAGACGGTTATTGTCCCTGCCGTAAGCGTCCCCGTATGCGATTCTGCGAACGTCGTCCAGCTCTTTTTCGAGCTCCGCGATCCTGCGGTCGGTCTCGTTGGCATAATATGCTCGATCTCCGCCGTTTGCGTACGGCTCCGAACCGTCCATCGGTCCGTAGATCCGCTCGATACCTGTAGTAGACATCTCGATCCCGAATAATACGATAAACGTTAGCGCTCCGCCCAGCAGAAGCAGCTTCCAAGTTTTCCGTTTCATTGCTTCACCTCCTTGCCCGATGCTTCCTCCGCTTGTCGTTCCTTCCAATGTATCGACGCAATAACTTCTGCAAGCGCGTCTGCCGTCCTGTAGGATTCCTCCAAAGTATTGTCCACGCCGCCAACCTCGATCAAAACGCTCTCGGAGGCAAGCGACTGGTTATATTCGGCATTGCCTGTAGCAGCAGTCTTCCCCCATATCCCCCGCGAAATACCCGGATACTCCTTCTCAAGCGCGTCATGGATCTTTGTGGCAAACGCTTCATTTTCCTTCCAGTTCGGATTGCGATGCCCGATAATAAAATAAACCTGCGCGTAGCTCTTTCCGCCGATATCGACCGTCGTATATTTGCGTTTCTGGGAATCGCGATGCAGATCGAAAAAATAGGTCAGATCATTGCTTGCCGCCAGCGCCTCCTTGACCGTCTTCATGGAGTACTTGTAGCTGAGCTCCCAGCGGTAATCCTGAATTGCCGTCGGGTAATCCGTCTCGGACAACACAGATCCGATGCCATGCTCTTCGAGCTTCGTGGCAAGCCGCTTGCCGACCAAGGTTATATTCGTCGTGCTGGAGCTAGGATCTTTAGTGCCTGGTTCAAGTTCGGGATACCAGGATTCCCGGTTGTGGGAATGATAGATGAAGGCCAGCTTCTTCCCTTCGGCCGGTTGTCCTCCGTCAGGTTTCGGATCCGTCGAGCCTACGTCTTCACCCCCGTTCCCGTCAGGCTGATCCGTTTCGTTGCCGCTGCCATCGTCTTCGCCGTTGGAGCCTGACGGCGTTTTCGGTTCCGGCGCCGGCTCGAAGATCGGCGAATGATCCTGCGGACCGACAGCCGTATCCGTGCCGATGCCCTTGCGAATAAGAAATGCGTCGCTTTGCGGCATTCCCGGCAACTCGCTGGCCAACAGACTGCCGGGATTGGCGGGGTTAATATCGGTCAGCGACCGCATGAGGAACACGCTGATTTCTTTGCCAGTCAGCGAATCCGAAGGCAGGCTGCTCGCGAACGCCGGCATCTCCATCTCCAGCATGTTTCCGAACAAGCCGCTGGACACAGACGCTGCGAAACCTCTCATGGACACAGACGGCACGGCAGACGAATGCTGGTAAAGCATCGCCGCAAGTCCTAGCAATATCATAAATATGGCGGAGCTGAGCGCCATGGCTGCGAAGGCTCTGCCCGTCACAAGCAGTTCGCGGACGGGACCCGTCTCACCGCGTGCTGCGGAATAACGTAATCCGGACAACATTTTTCGTAGATCATACATGATTTACACCCTCCCAAGACGAAACGGATGTCGCATTCAATTGTAGGCACAGCGCGTTTAGCAAAGTCTAGACTCTTATCAAGCCTTGTACTTTACTCTATGAACATGGGAGAGTTGATAGAACCATAACTACTAGAAAATTGGCCAAAATAATAGATTGCTAGAAACTGGGAAGAATGACAGTTTGCAAAAACAGCCTTGCAGCCCGGATTCGGACTGCAAGGCTGTTGCGCCTGGCTTCTTTGCTGCATCAATGGGTATAAGCGGCAACGTTATCGGTATCCACCGCTTCGTGCAAGGCGGCATTTAAGCCGCTCGCAATGATGTTGGCGATATCCTCGACGAATTGGTCGACTTCCTTTGGCGTTACGAGCAGGTCATGACCGACGGGACCCAATACTTCTTTAACGAGCTGCAATCGCTCATTTTCCGGGATGCTGTTCATCAGGCCGAATATTTGATTCGTATCGCCCTTCTGCTCTTCCAGATGATTCTTCATCATCTCGAATGCGTTGTTTACGATTGTGGATGCATAGACGACCGTCGGAACTCCGATTGCGATGACGGGAACGCCCAAAATCTCTTTTGTAAGTCCTTTACGTTTGTTGCCGATGCCGGAGCCCGGATGAATGCCGGTATCCGCGATCTGAATCGTGGTATTTACCCGCTCCAGCGCCTTGGAAGCGAGGGCATCGATCGCGATGATGAGATCCGGCTTGGATTGCTCGGCGATGCCGCGCACGATTTCGCTGGATTCGATGCCTGTAATGCCCAGCACGCCAGGCGCTACCGCACTGACCGGGCGGTAGCCCGGCGCTACCTGATCCGGCATCAACTCGAAGAAGTGCCGCGTCACCATCACGTTTTCGACTACGATCGGGCCAAGCGCATCCGGCGTCACGTTCCAGTTGCCCAGACCGACGATCAGCACCTTTGCCATTTTATTAATTTGGAGACGCTCCAGGAATGACTCAAAATGTTTGGCGAATTGAGTCGCCACTCGATCCTGCAACGTCGTATCGCCATTTCTAAGCTCTGGCACTTCGATCGTCACGTATTGCCCTACAATTTTGCCAATCGCCTGCGAGCCTTGCTCGTTCTGGACATGAAGGACCGTGATGGTAATGCCGTCATCCTCCGTCACCTCCGAATGAATGCCGGGAATGGGTCCTCCGTCGGGCTTGGCCAGCTCCCTTGCCTCCAGGGCAAGGTCAGTCCGTACATTGAATTGCTGCAGATCGAGCTCTTCGCGCGCTTGTTCCTTCATCATTATGCCGCTCCTTTCGCACCATGTACTTTCGTTATTGTTTGCAAAGTCGGTTATTTCATACGATTGCTTCCGCTTTTGGCCATCAAATGGGATGTGCTTCGACATAAATGGTTACTATTGCTTTTTGGGCAGTCGCATGATAATATATTTTAAGTTGTGTTACGTGCGATGCACAGAATTACGTAGGAGGTGAATTCCATGCCAAACATTAAATCCGCGATTAAACGCGTTAAGACTAACGAGAAACGCCGTGCTCTAAACGCTTCCCAAAAATCCGCACTTCGTTCGGCCGTTAAATCTGCTGACCAAGCTATCGCTGGAACGGACGTAGATGC
Organism: Paenibacillus sp. MY03; assembly: GCF_002165585.1. NCBI lineage: Bacteria > Bacillati > Bacillota > Bacilli > Caryophanales > Paenibacillaceae > Paenibacillus > Paenibacillus sp. MY03. The sequence goes on from NZ_MXQD01000006.1 coordinate 235,144, forward strand.
AGCTAAAGCTGCTCTGCTCGTTGCAACGAAAAAATTGGACAAAGCAGTAACAAAAGGCCTGATTCATAAAAATGCGGCTGCCCGCAAAAAATCCCGTCTTGCGAAACGTCTAAACTCCCTGTCCGCTCAAGCGTAAGCTGCTGCGACAAGAAGAAGGATGATCCATTAGCTCGACGATGCGATTCCGATAAGCTTTGCTGACCTACTAAGGCCGGTGAAGCTTATTTGTATGTGGTTTAAAAAGAAAAAGCCAGCAGAGCTACGCGCCCTTGCTGACTCCCAGTGATAACAAGTACAGTTCTAATCCGAGCGCCTTGTCGATTAAACCGCTCTTCATATTGTAATCCAGCTCGGCAAGTGCCGCTAACAGCGCTCCTAATCTTCCTGTCGCGAATTTCTTCGCCTTTTCGGCAGCCAGCTTCACTGCATAAGGGTGCAAACCCAGATGTCCTGCCATCTGCTGAGGCGAATAGTGATGCCCCTCCAACTCCTTAATCTGCAGCATAATACGAAGCTGCCTTGCGATCAACGCGGCGATCTTGATGGGCTCCTCCCGGCGGACAAGCAGTTGGTGGTACATGCCTAGAGCTTTGTCGATACGAAGCTCAGCGATCGCATCGATCAAGGCAAATACATCCTCTTCGACGGTAGCCGCAGTCAATAATGCGGTTTGTTCGGCATCTATGACTCCTCCTTCACCTGCATGAAGGCATAACTTGTCTACTTCCTGGGACAGCTGCCCCGTCCCCACACCGACTCGCGTTATAAGCAGTTCGGCCGCAGCCGCCGTCAACGTACGCTTCTGTTCGGCCGCCCGCTTCACAAGCCATTGCTTCAGCTCCTGAATCTCCATCTCAGGAAATGCGACAATAGAACCGCGGTCCTTTAGCGCCTTAACCAGCTTGCGTCGTTCGTCCAGCTTGTCCGCATGAACGGCAAAGACGATAACCGACGATGGGAGCGGGTTATCCATATATCGCAGCAGCGTTTCCGGACGGTGCTCCAGCTTCGCGTTCTCTTTGCCGCCAGCTGCCATTACGCTAACATCCCTTATAAGAACCAGCTTCCGTTCGATGAAGAAAGGCGGCGTCTCTGCCTCCAACACGGCCTCGTCAAGCGCGGATTCCGCCGTATCGAACTTAACGATCCCCATCTCGCGTTCTTCCTGCGCAAACATAAAGCCGGTCAGCGCATCAATGAATTGTCCCATTCGGTAACGATCTTTTCCATATAAAACATATACCGGACGGAACTTATCGGCTTTGATTTCTTTAAATGCTTCGCGAATATCCAACTTGCCACTCCCCTTGCGATCCATGCTCCCTTTAACATTACCAGCAGACGGCGCCGGAAGCAACAAAGGGATGCTTGCCCCATACAGGGCGGCATCCCTTTGTCTTTATATTAACATTCACAGGCGGCTCCATGGCGCCGCCGTACATGAATGGTCTTACGACGTCCAGCTCCACGTCGTAGACGAATCTCATGCTTTATCATACTCAGGGGCATCGGCATATGTGCTTATTTCCCCTCAAAAAAATGGGTTGCACCATACCGTTACTCCAAAGCGTGCTGCGACTGGGAGTGCATTCGCCAAAAATCAGTCTGCCTTCCGTTCCTCAAAAGACGGGATGGCAATTTCATACTTCTGTGCCGCGCCGTGGTCCAAGCTTACTTCATAAGTAAGCGAAGCGCTGTCCTGCGCCCAGACCAGATTAACGTGCAGGCCGTTCTTTCTTTCCGTTTGGAACAACGTCGAACTGTCACTGGCAGACAGGATGACAATAGAAAACCCGTCCACATTCGCCATATATTGTCCGTCGGGCGATGGCAGCATCGCATGTCCCGTAATGCCCATGTCAGGCTCATGCTTTGACGTGCTTTCATAACCACCGCTCGTCTCTTCCTCAATGGGCTTTGTAACATCGCTATTGCGCTGCGCCGAATTAGGGAGCGCCTCGGACCCGCCGGAATTGAAGCCGCTTTCCGGCTCCATGGAATTGCCGTTCTGTTCCGTCAAGCCATATGGCCCTTTGAGATTTTCCGGTCCGTCAACTGGCGCATCGGCGGCGGCATCTCCGCCTGGATCCTTCTTGGCGCTGAGTGGCGAGACATCCATTATCGAGGTATCTTCCTTCATCTCCATCTCGGCGGCTGATTGGCCAATAGAGGAAGCCTTGTCTTGATCGTTTAAACTTGATTGCGGCGGATACGTCACCAGGAATATACCTGCCACAATTCCCGCAGCTACAACGCCGCTGATCGACTTCCAGGATGGCCAGCGCCGCGTACGTTGCGTTCTTCGCGTCAACGATCCCTGATCATACGTTGTTGCAGGAACGGCCAATGTTTCCGCATGCTTCGTTTCGTTATCGATCCGAATCAACTCTGGCATAATGGCATCGACCAGGCTGTAGGCAGGCGTTACCTTGGGCAGATTATTAAGCTCGGCGGATAATCTGGTAAGTCGTTCGAACATGGCGGCACAGTCCGGACAATGTCTGGTATGATTCATTAAGACTTCCATCTCGCTCTCGCGCAGATCGTCGTCTAGCTGTCGCTGCATAAGCTCCGTCACCTCTTGACAATTCACCCCCGGACACCACCTTTCTGATAATCTTGAAGTAAACTCTGTAGTTGCTGTCTGGCTCTGAACAGATAGGATTTAACCGTGTTGAGAGGCAAATCAAGCGATTCGGCAATTTCGTTGTACGAAAAATCTTGCAGGTATCGCAGCACAACGACCGTCCGGTGGTTCTCCGGAAGCTGCTCGATCGCGCTTCGAATATCCTGCAGGGCGTAAGCGGACAACACTTCCTCTTCGACGTTCTGCTTCTCCCTGAATACAAGCTCATGCTCGTCGATGGATATCGTCGGCTTGTTGCGCCTGAACTTGTCAATGCAAATATTCGTTACAATCCGTTGAATCCATGTCTTGAACTGCGCCTTCTCTTCGTAGGAACCAATCTTGGTGTAAATTCGGATCAACGCCTCCTGGGAGGCATCCATGGCATCCTGTTCATTGTTTAATATATAATAGGCTGTCCGATAAACATGGGTTTCAATCTCTCGCAATAGAGTAATTAACGCATCGCGATCTCCCGATTGAGCGGCTTTGATCAGGCCGGGCTCCACCACGAAGGATCCTCCTCTCTTGCAACCTTACAGACGGATCGGTTGCATTAAAAGTTGCATGCAACTTTTATCATTTATATTTTTATTAGAATGAAAGATCATGATTGTGTTTCAATGGGTCTCTGGTATGATTACGTCGGATAACCCCACACTATAGAATATCATGTTCGATCGATTCCGTATAGAGAGATTATCTTGACCGATAAGAGAGAACTTGCGGCGTTAATCGGAACATGGATTCGCCGTCCGTATCCGTACGCCACAGTCTGGCGCCGGCACGCTGAACACGCCCCAGCACATCGGGATGGGGGTGGCCATACGTATTAGACGCGCCAACCGATGCGACCGCGCCTCGAGGCGCCCAATAGGCAAGCCATGCTTCTCCCGTGGAATGGCGGCTGCCATGGTGATTTAGTTTCATGATGTCGACTGGGGCCGTATGGTTCTTACGGCCGCTTTCTCCATTTGCATCTTCCGCCCTAGTGTGTAGCGCGATTATTGCACGTTCCGTTTCCATGCCGACGTCTCCCGCGAACAGAAACCGATGACCATAGATTTCGAGCGTCATGACCAGACTGCTTTCGTTCTGCTCGCTTGCGGATTGGATGCCCGTCTCATCGGATTCCGGCGGCCATAAAATTTGGATTTTCGTCTCTCCATCAATCTTGGCGTAATCGCCGGATCGAGGCGCATATAGCGGAATTCCCGCCTCCACAATTAGAGACATGAGTTCCTCGACATCCTCCGATGCCTTCATTGTGCCGTTCCACCAAACAGCACGAACCGGAATTCCCTGAACTACGGCCTTCAGGCCTCGAATATGATCGCTGTCCAGATGGGAGATGACCAGCACGTCCAATTCCTTCACGCCTCGTTTCATAAGCAGCGGCAAGACGACCTTTTTCCCCACCTCGAACGGATCGCTCCTCTCCCGCCACTCCTCTCCCGGCTTCCGGTACGTCATTGTACCTCCCCCGTCGATCAGAATATGTTTGCCGCCTGGCGTGCGGATCAAAGCGGAATCCCCTTGTCCGACATCAAGAAAGCTGACGACTGCGGAGCGATCCAGGAGATTGGGGTAATAGGCATAGAAGATCAACGCAATCAGACCTGTCGTTAGTCCAAGCAACGCGCGATGACCGGGCAGCCATTTCAAGTTAACCTTCATTAATGAGAGGATTGACTTCTTAGCGCCAGCCGGCTGGATGACATTAGAATGCATAGGGAGAGGTTCCGTGATCTCGAAGCCGCCGGAATCCGTGTTCTCCTTAGAGAGTTGTTCGCCATGCAAGGGGGCTAGCTGTCTCAAATAACGAAAGAGCAGGAACAATAAGAGCATGTAACTCGCAATCCACCATAACGACGGAGTCTCCCAAATGAGCCTCATAGAGCTTACATTTGCCAATACATCGACGATCCAAAAAGTCCAATCGTTTAACGTAACGGACAATCCCGCCAACATCTTTGCGCCTCCCATCCAAACGGGTGACAAGAGCAGCGCGATCGTCCCGATCGGCATGATAACGAAGCTGATGAAAGGAACCAGCACGAAGTTGGCGGCAAGCGACAATAGATGGAAGCCGTTAAAATAATAAATGGTTAATGGAAAGGATACCAGTTGCGCCGCAATCGTCACTGCCGCGAGATCGCAAAGCCAGCCGGCCACTCTTTGTCGCCGGGGCATCAAACGTCTTAGCGGGGGCACGCCGCATATTAACCCGAGCGTGACGACGAACGACAGCTGGAAGCTGACGGAATCCAAATAATAGGGATCATAGGCGAGTATAGCTACGGCAGCTGCCGCCAGGAGATGCAAGCCGTCTTTCAACTTGCCCAGTCTGGCCGCGATCAGCCCCAGAATCGCCATTATTCCGGCACGAAGCACGGAGGGCGAAGCTCCCGTCAATAAAACATAGAGCGGGATCGTAATCATTAGCGACAGCTGGATTCGTTCGCGGCTCATCCGGCATATTCGCAGGAGGCCGCCCATCATGACCATATAGACGGCTACGTGAAGGCCCGATATGGCAAGAATATGCGTGAGCCCCAGCCTCGCGAACTGATCGAACTGCTCGGGGGCGAGACTCGTGCGCAGACCCAGAATAAGCCCTTGCATATACCCGGACTGATGGGACGGGTATAGCTCCCCGAAGCGCGCGCCGAGAAGTTCGCGCGCAGCGTCGACGCGGCCCAGCAGTACGGCCGCGTTCGGCCCCGCCGCCGGAGCAGCCGTGACGGCGGCGGCGCCTTTGGCTTTGAGCAGCCAGTGGATTCGCTGGCTGCCCAGGTAGCGGCGGTAGTCGAATCCGCCGCTATTGGTCGCCGTGGCGGGCCGCGCCAGCTCGCCCGCTACAGCGACCCTGTCGCCGCGTTGCCACGCCGCGGCGATGTCCTGCTCCGGCTGCGTCGCAAGCCGGAGCTGCACAAGCAGCAGCTCGCCGCCGCCCTTCAGCGGCTGCGCTGCCCCTCCCGCATGGACGGCGTCCGCCTTCATGCGGAACATCGCGCGGTCGCCGTCGACTTCGACCGCGCTAACGATCGTGCCGCTCGCCTCGGCGCCGAACGCGGCTCCCGGCCCGGACGCCTCGGCGGCGGCAAGCAGCGGCACCAGCGACGTCGCGTTGCGCTCGTCCGCCCATAGCCGCTGTCCCGCCGCCAGGCAGAACGCCAGCAGGCAAAGCGCGGCGAGCGTTGCCGTCGCCAGCCTGCCGGCGAGGGAAGCCGCGGCGAGCAGCAAGGCCGCTCCGGCTGCAAGCAGCGCGCCGCGGAGTCCGAGTCCCGCAGCCGCGGCGCTGCCGGCAACCCATGAAGCCGCGAACCAGACGAGCGGCCTTCGATTCATCATTCTCAACATCTACGCCTCATCCCCATTCCTTCCCATATTAAAGCGCCAGACACTGTAGCTTTATCTCGCTGCTTCCTGGTCCACCATGCGCCCGTTCCACCAAACGAACCATAAAAGTAAACTACAACAGTCTGCCAATTGCCCTTCCCCTTGCCGCAAAAGCAAAAAAACCTCCAGCCACATGCATCGCGCATGTAACTGGAGGTTCTTCCTCCGGGTATTAAACTATTTAAGAGGTTACGGTCATCTCTGCCTGTTCCGGTGCGGAGTAAGGACCGATTTGTCTAAATACAATCCCCTTCTGCTCCATCAGCTCGTACACCTTGTCGCTATCCTTTGGATAACCGCGATGATAAACGACTTCCACTACGCCGCTGTTCGCCAGCATATTGGCGCAGGTCCAGCAAGGCTGGTCCGTTACATATACGGTGGAGCCTTCCCGATTCGCCCGGTCGGTGAACAACAGCAGATTTTGTTCGGCATGAATCGTGCGGATGCATCTCTGTTTCCGAAAGACTTGCTCGACTCCATCCACCGTTTTCACTTCAATTTCTTCGGCAATCATACAGCCAGCCTCGAGACAGTCGTGCACGCCCATCGGCGCACCGTTATAGGCCGTGCCAAGCAACTTCTTGCCTTGTACGAGAACCGCGCCAACATGCCTTCTTGGACAACGCGACCTCGTCGAAACCATATAAGCTATATCCATGAAATAGGTGTCCCAATCCTTCCGGATCGCGTCCTTGGAGGAAGCCGGATTACTCATGTCGTTCTCTCCTTCTCTTTCGTTGCTGCATCCTGGGCATTCCGCCAAGTCTTTTCTCAGGTTGACATGGAAAGCGCCTTATTACGCATATTTCCTGATAATACACCATTGTACGGGTAACCATCTTTTTGATCACGCACTTAAAATAAAACATAAACTTGCGAAAATTTCAAGATAGATCGGTTGGCGTTTCTTCAAAAAGAAACCGGCTCACGTTCGTGAGCCGGCCCTTTTTTTGCCTCTCTGGTGAAAGGCCTATCTTTAAGCCTGACTCGCCTCGATGGCTTGCTTCAGGTCGGCGAGAATATCGGCGATGCCTTCCGTACCGATCGACAGGCGGATCATGCCCGGAGCGACGCCCGCTCCAGCTTGCTCCTCCGGCGACAGCTGTTGATGCGTCGTGCTGGCAGGGTGGATAATAAGCGACTTGGAGTCGCCGACATTCGCCAGATGCGAGAACAGCTTGACGGAGTTGATGATCTTCTTGCCTGCATCAATACCGCCCTTGATGCCGAAAGTAAGAATAGCGCCTTGGCCGTTAGGCAAATATTTCTGCGCCAGGTCGTAGGATGGATGGCTTGGCAAGCCCGGATAGTTCACCCATTCGATTGCTTCGTGGCCTTCGAGGAATTCTGCAACCGCCTGAGCGTTGGAGCTGTGACGCTCCATCCGCAAATGCAGCGTCTCGAGTCCTTGCAGCAGCAGGAAGGAGTTGAAAGGCGACAAAGCCGCGCCCATATCGCGGAGCAACTGAACTCGTGCCTTGATAATGAAAGCGATAGGACCAACCGCATCCGTGTATACTACGCCATGGTAGCTAGGATCCGGTTCCGTCAGACCCGGGAAGCGTCCGCTGCCCTTCCAGTCGAACTTGCCGCCGTCTACGATAACGCCGCCGATCGACGTGCCGTGTCCACCGATAAATTTGGTCGCGGAGTGTACGACGATGTCTGCCCCATATTCGATTGGACGGCACAGGTATGGACTCGGAAACGTATTGTCCACGATGAGCGGAAGCCCGTTCTCATGCGAGATGGCAGCTACCGCCTCCAAATCGATAATGTCGCCTTTGGGGTTGCCGATGGTTTCGACGAATACGGCTTTTGTGCGTTCCGTAATTGCCGCTCTGAAATTTTCCGGATTCGAGGGGTCGACGAACTTCACCGTCACGCCCAGCTTGGGGAGCGTCGTGGAGAACAAATTGTATGTACCCCCGTACAAGCTGGTCGCGGATACGATTTCATCGCCCGCTCCTGCGATATTAAGAATCGAATACGTAATGGCGGCTTGGCCGGATGCAACGGCAAGCGCGGCTGCTCCTCCCTCAAGCTCTGCCACCCGCTTTTCGAATACATCCGATGTCGGGTTCATGATTCGAGTATAGATGTTTCCAAATTCTTGCAACGAGAACAGGTTCGCCGCATGGTCGGTATCCCGGAATCCGTATGAAGTTGTTTGATAGATAGGTACGGCGCGGGACATCGTTGTCGGATCAATGGCTTGTCCCCCGTGTACGGCAATCGTGTCTAGCGAAAGCTGGTTTTCCTTAGACATTCCTTACTCCTCCTTGTTGACATGTAAATGCAGGATATCCTATCCATTCTCTCATATTCACGGTAATGCGACAACGCTTTCTTTGATAGAAGCCAAAAGTTTCTCGCCGATGCCTTTCACGCGGAGCAAGTCGTCCACGCTGCGGAACGGACCGTTCTGTTCCCGGTCATCCACGATCGCCTGAGCTTTGGAAGGTCCTATCCCTTTTAACCCATCCAGTTGCCCGGCATCCGCCCTGTTAATATCGAGTCTGCCGTCGGATGCAAATGCCGATTGTCCAAGCGTACCAGCATTGGTTGCTCCGCCGTCACCGCTCTTTACTTCTCCCGCAGACTCCTCCGAAGAGGAAGCGCCTGTGTCGGCTGCTCCTGCAGCTTCGCTTACAGAATCTCCGTTATTATCGTTTCCTTTCTTTTCAGCTCCCGGAGCTCCTGCAGTTCCATTTGAACCGCCCGATACCTCATCGCCATCCGCGCTGCCTTGTTCGGCCGGATTCTTTTCGTTATCGGCGGTCACTCCCGCTCCATTCTCGTCCCCCATTCCCGAGAGCGATGCCTCCATCATTTCGTTCATGGGTATCCACTTCTCTTCCGCTCGCGACGACTCGCCTAGCAGTGCCGCCGCTGACAGCAAGCCGGCTCCCAACAAGCATGCCGCAACGAATATCGTCCTTCCGTTTCGCAAAAATCCAGTCAATCGGGATTGCACCTCCGCCTTTTTAATAAATCATCCAACTAGTATTTAGAATTCAATTTATCTTATTGACATAACAAACAAGTCTCTCTGAATACATTGTAAGAGCATGATATTTGGAATCGCCGGTATAGGAGGGCTAAGCATGAACGTTGGATTTATCGGTACGGGCTCCATGGGCAGCTTGCTGATCGAATCTTTCCTTTCGTCAGGCGCTTTGGCGCCGAACGATATTACCGTCAGCAATCGCACCTACGCGAAAGCGAAAGCGCTGGCCGAACGATATCCCGGCATGAGAGCCGTCAACACTAACGCCGATGCTGCTTGTGGATCCGATTATGTCTTTTTGTGCGTGAAGCCGCATGAGTTCATTTATGTCGTGGAGGATATTAAGCCAGTACTGCTGCCGCATCAGACCGTTATCTCGATTACAAGCCCCGTCCTCGTCTCTCATCTGGAAGGAGAGCTGGACTGCAAAATAGCAAAAATCATCCCCAGCATAACCAATCTCGTCTGGAGCGGAGCATCGCTCTGTATCTATGGAAGCCGAATGGAGGAACAGGACCGAATACGATTGGAGTCTCTATTCGCGCATATCAGCGAGCCGCTTCGCATCGATGAGCAATATACGCGGATCGTCTCGGACCTGTCGAGCTGCGGCCCCGCATTTATCGCTTTTCTCCTGCAGCAATTCGTGGATGCGGCCGTAGAAGAGACGGGCATCCCCCGCTCCGCCGCGCAGCAGGTAGCCGCCAACATGCTGCTTGGCACCGGACTTTTGTTGACGGAAAGCGGCCTGACGATGGAAGACGTCCAGCAGCGGGTCGCCGTGCCGGGCGGCATAACGGCACAGGCGCTCAAGCTGCTCCAACGGGAAACGGACGGCATCTTTAATCAAGTCATTCGAACGACTCATAACAAGTACCAGGAAGATCTGGTGCGAGTATCCTCCCTGTTCTACGGCGAAGAGGTGAACGGACAATAGCTGTTCTTCAGCTAATGCCCGCTCACCTCTTCGGGTTTGCGTTATAGAGGTTGTTCAAAAAGTCCGCTTCCCATTACGAAGCAATTCTGGAAGCTTACTCAACATCGAATATTTCCTGATACCCACGAAAGTGAAGGGAAGCTTCGATGTCAATTCCGATTACTTTCGCGGGGCCCGAGGTTTGCCGAACCCAAGCATATGCTTACGAAGTATGTTTCCTCCGGAAACATTGCAGGTGCTCACGTAGCTTCCACTACGCTCCGCTCCTCAGGTCCTAGCTTCATCCAATCTTCTCGGTACTGAGAACCGAACTTTTTGAACTCGCACTTATACAGTTAAGTCCGGATTATCATTCTTCACTCCGACCCTTGTTCGCGGTTAGTTCGCCACGATGTTAACCAGCTTGCCCTTGACGGCGATTACTTTGCGCACCGTCTTGCCGGCGATCAGCTCCTGAACCTTGTCTTGCCCCTTCGCCAGCGCCTCCATATCGGCTTCGTTCATATCCGCCGCGATGAAGATGCGATCGGCAATTTTGCCATTAACCTGTACGACGATCTCAACCTCTTGGTCGACTGTCCAAGCTTCGTCATGCTCCGGCCATGCCGCGTACGTAATCGATTCGCTGCGGCCAATGAGCGCCCACAGCTCTTCCGCGATATGCGGCGCGATCGGGGACAACATCTGCAGGAATTGCTCCATTGCCGCCTTCGGAAGCGATTCTGTCTTGTAAGCTTCGTTGACAAAGATCATCAATTGGCTGATTACCGTATTGAAGCGGAGATTCTCGTAGTCCTCCGTGATCTTCTTGATGGAGCGATGCCATGTCCGCTTGAACGCGTCGCTAGTCTCGTCGTTATCCGTCAGCTTTGCGTTCAGCTTGCCGTCTTCGTTAACGAACAGTCGCCATACGCGCGACAGGAAGCGGTAAGTCCCCTCCACGCCGTTGGTATTCCAAGGCTTCGTCGCTTCCAGCGGACCCATAAACATTTCGTACATACGCAGCGTATCTGCTCCAAATTCGCCTACGATATCGTCGGGGTTGATGACGTTGCCGCGCGACTTGGACATCTTCTCGTTGTTGGTGCCCAGGATCATGCCTTGGTTCACCAGCTTGTAGAACGGCTCCTTCGTATGAACAACTCCAAGGTCGTACAGCACCTTATGCCAGAAGCGCGCGTAGAGCAAATGAAGCACCGCATGCTCGGCTCCGCCGATGTACAGATCGACCGGCAGCCATTCTTTCTGTTTCTCCGGCGAGCAGATTTCCTTGTCGTTTTTCGGATCGATAAAGCGCAGATAGTACCAGCAGCTGCCCGCCCATTGCGGCATCGTGTTCGTCTCGCGGCGAGCCTTCATCCCCGTCTCCGGATCAATGGTGTTCACCCAGTCCGTCACGTTCGCCAGCGGAGATTCGCCTGTGCCCGACGGTTTGATCGCGTCGACATCCGGCAGCAGCAGCGGCAATTGATCTACCGGCACCGTCTTCATCGTGCCATCTTCCAGATGGAGAATCGGAATAGGCTCGCCCCAGTAACGCTGGCGGCTGAACAGCCAGTCGCGCAAACGGTATGTCACTTTGCCCTGACCTTTGCCGGTCTCAGCCAAATGTTTAATCATCGCGCTAATAGCGTCTTCGTTATTCAAACCGTCCAGGAAGTCGGAGTTGACGTGCGGACCTTCGCCCGTATACGCTTCTTTTTCCACATCCCCGCCGGAAACAACCTCGATGATCGGCAAGCCGAATTGCTTCGCGAATTCCCAGTCGCGCGTATCGTGGCCCGGAACAGCCATGATTGCTCCCGTGCCATAGCCTGCAAGCACGTAATCGGCAATCCAGATCGGGGTTTTCTCGCCGTTTGCCGGATTAATCGCATAGGCACCTGTGAATACGCCCGTTTTCTCCTTCGCCAGGTCGGTACGCTCCAGATCGCTCTTGCGGGCTGCAGCTTCCTGATACGCCTTAACCGCCTGCATATGCTCGTCTGTCGTAATCCCGGCGACAAGTTCGTGCTCCGGCGCCACTACGCAATACGTCGCGCCGAACAGCGTGTCGGGACGCGTCGTAAAGACTACCAACGCAGAGTCGTGCCCCTCGATGTCGAACGTCACTTCGGCGCCTGTCGACTTGCCGATCCAGTTCCGCTGCATGTCCTTGATGCTCTCGGACCAGTCGAGCTCCTCCAGATCCTCCAGCAGTCGCTCCGCGTATTCGGTAATTCTCAGAATCCACTGACGCATCGGCTTGCGGATAACGGGATGGCCCCCGCGTTCGCTTTTGCCGTCGATGACTTCCTCGTTCGCCAGCACGGTTCCGAGAGCCGGACACCAGTTGACCGGAACTTCGGCCACGTAAGCCAGTCCCTTGTTATACAGCTGGATGAAAATCCATTGCGTCCATTTGTAGTAGTCGGGATCCGTCGTGCTGAATTCGCGGTCCCAGTCGTAAGAGAAACCAAGCGATTTGATCTGGCGGCGGAAGTTGTCGATGTTTTTGAACGTGATATCTCTTGGATGCTGCCCGGTATCGAGCGCGTGCTGCTCCGCCGGGAGGCCGAACGCGTCCCAGCCCATCGGATGCAGGACGTTGTAGCCCTTCATCCGCTTGTAGCGGGATACGATATCCGTCGCCGTATAACCTTCCGGATGGCCGACGTGCAAGCCTGCCCCGGACGGGTAAGGGAACATATCTAGCGCATAGAATTTCGGCTTGCCGCTGTCTTCCTTCGTTTGAAAAGTTTTGTTGCCGTCCCAATATTGCTGCCACTTCGGCTCGATCTCCAATGGATTGTAGCCATGGCGCTGCTGCTCTTGACTCATGTAACTTCCTCCTAATCAGGTCTGAAAACTAAATAAAACCTCCCGCCCCCAGCGGATTAACGCTAGGGACGAGAGGTCATTCTCCCGTGGTACCACCCTAGTTAGCGAAGGCATACTTTGCCGTTCGCTCACTTGATGTCCTTAACGCGGACATTACGGCGGACTTCGCGATTAACGATCCCGCAGCTCCAAGGCGAGCTTCCCCGCGCGCATGGGTCCGGCTTCCACCAACCGCCGGCTCTCTAGGCCCCGCTACGCAAGTACTGTTCCTCTTCAACGCTTCATACAGAGGTAGTTCAAAAAGTTCGCTTTTGATCACGAAGCCTAGAAACTTTTTGAACTCTCATATAAGGCAAATCAATTAAATCAAATTATATAAGGTACGCCTTGGCAGTGTCAAGCTTTACCGTTCGTGCCGATTCTATACCAATACTCGTACACCGTCTCGAAGCCGAGTTTGTCGTACAGCCCATTCGCCGCGGCATTGTCCCTCACGACGAGCAAATACCCCATCCTCGCCCCTAGCTTATGCGCGTAGCGGAATAACCCCCGCGTTATCGCTTCTCCGAAACCTCGCCCCCTTGCTTCTGGCGCCGTCACGATATCGTACAGTCCCGCCCAGCCATCCTCTATGACTGCGAGGCCGCAGGCGACAGGCCTCCCGTTCTCCTCCAGCATGGCGAAGCCTTGCTTCAGAGGGCGGTTAGCGAACATGCGGCGCGTCGTCTCCCGTTGGCTGGGGGTCAGCCTTTGGAGCTCCGTAACGGCGTCCAGCCATACCTCGGTTATCTCCTCGGTCAAGGTCAAGTCCTCGCGCGAGGGAGCCTCGATACCGGCCAAGGGCGCCGTCTTGACCAGCGTATGGTCAATCTTCCCGTACCCTCTGCTCCGCAGCCTGTCGTCCAGATCCCCGGGATGCACGAAAGGCGTCACCTTGAATACCGGCGCCAGCCCTCTCGCGCGATACAACGCTTCGCATATCCGGATTTTCTCGTCCGCCTTCGTAAAACCGTCATAGATCGCGCTGACGGAGTTGGACCGTTTCGTGTAGCCGTCCGCGAAGCGAACCAGCCAGCCGCCAAGCAGCACGGTCTGGAGCGCCGGCCAGCCATTAAGGCTGATCTCCTCGAGCCGCTTGTATTCCGCCGCTATCGCTTCCATTCCTTCGTCTCCCCCTCCAACAGCCGGAACCGTTCAAGCTGATCGTATAATTTCTCTTTGGTTAGGATCTCGACCTGTTTGCCTCCTATGAGGTCGAAGTGAGGATAGTCGTCGCGGGCATGGATATGCTGCGGCGGAAGACCGTTCTCCACGCACCAGCGGGACAGCTTGTCCAAATCGGAACAGCCGACCTTCGTGACCGTTGTCATCCATGGAAATTTGGGATCCAGCCAATAATGGGTCAAGAAGGCGATTTCGCCGCGGGCGACGGCCGCCTTCCATTGCTTCATCTCGTCTCTTTTTATGCCGAACGCCAACCGCCGCGCCTCCCCGATCTGAAATTTGATATTACGGATTCGTCAATATTTCCTTCACTCTGCCAACCTGCCCGTCCGTCAGCCGGACCTTGATGCCATGAGGATGGTTCGGCGAATTCGTTAGCAGCTCTTTGACAACGCCCTTCGTCAGCTTGCCCGTTCTCTGGTCTTGCTTCAGCACGATATTGACTTCAAGCCCCGGCTTGACGTTGGCCCGGATCGTTCCATTCATGATGCGTTTTCCTCGCTTCCTTTATCTTCGCCTCATTTTATCATAGCAAGTTTCAAGATGCACTCGACCCTCCGAACTGTTATACTAGGCATCATACGAATAGATGAAATGAGGAATTATGGAATATGTCCACAACATTCAGCTCTCTAGGCATTACGCCGGAGCTTACTGCATTATTGAAGGAACAGGGAATTGCGGCTCCTACGCCGGTACAGCGTCAGACGATCCCCATGCTGCTCCAGGATAAAGACGTTATTGCGCAGGCTCAGACGGGCACCGGCAAGACATTGGCGTTCGCTCTTCCAATGCTCCAGCGCGTTAACGTTGAGAAGGAGCAGGTACAAGCCCTTATTCTGACACCGACGCGCGAGCTGGCCATCCAGATTACGGCAGAGATCAAAAAGCTTGCCCCTGTCGTCGGCGCAAGGGTGCTTGCCGCCTATGGCGGCCAGGACGTCGACGCCCAGATTCGCAAGCTGCAGCGCTCTCCCCATATCGTCGTCGCCACGCCCGGACGTCTCATTGACCATATGACGCGCGGCACGATTAATCTCGGCAAGCTGTCCATGCTGGTCCTTGACGAAGCGGATCAAATGCTTCACATGGGCTTCCTGCCGGAGGTGGAAAGCATTATTACGCAAACGCCGCGGTCGCGTCAGACGATGCTGTTTTCCGCCACGATGCCGGATGCCATCCGCAAATTGGCGGCGGAATATATGAACGCGCCGGAGGATGTACAGATTCGCAGCGCGAATGTGACGCTCGACAACATACGCCAGCTAGTCATCGAGACGACGGACCGCGGCAAGCAGCAAGCGCTGATCCATCTGCTCGAGCAGCACCGCCCCTATCTTGCCGTTATCTTCTGCCGAACGAAGGTGCGGGCCAAGAAGCTGAACAAAGAGCTTCAGGATGCAGGCTTCGAAAGCGACGAGCTGCATGGCGACTTGACCCAGGCGAAGCGTGAGCAAGTGATGAAGCGGTTCCGCGATGCGAAGCTGCAGATGCTGGTCGCTACCGACGTCGCGGCGCGAGGTCTCGATGTCGAGGGCGTTACGCATGTCTACAATTACGATGTGCCGCAAGACTCCGAAATTTATATCCACCGAATCGGAAGAACGGGCCGCGCGGGCCACAAGGGTATGGCGATTACGTTGGCAACCCCCTACGACGGCTCCAAGCTGGTCCTCATCGAAAAAGGCATTCAAGCGCGGCTGGAGCATAGAGCCATCGATCGCGAAGGTTCAGTGACCGAGAGCAGCCGCGCTCGATCTGGCGGCGAACGCGGCGAAGCGGCAGGTCGCAAATCCTCCGAACGCAGCGGAGGACGCGGCGTACGCGGCGGACGAGATGGCGGACGCGGCGTCGCCTCGGGCGGACGCGGCGGGCGCGGACGCGGGGCCGAACAAGGCTCCGCGCGCGGATCGGCAGCCGGCAAGACGCGCGGCCCAGGCGGCGGGCGCGAACGTGACGCGGAAGCGCGGAGAGGAGCCTCCGGACGCGGCGAAGACCGTCGCTCGGGAAGCGGGCGGGCGGCTGTTGCGGGTTCGACTGACGAATTCAGCTCCAACCCTTGGGAAGCAGGACGAGACAGCAGTGATAAGCGCGTATCGGGCAGAGGCGGCAACAATGAGCGCGGCGGTCGCAATGACAGCGGCAGAAATGCCGGCGGACGGGGCAAGGCTAGCGGAGAGCGCGGCGGCAAACGTAATACCGCTTTGTCCGCCAGGAGCGGACAAGGAACGGATTCGTCCAGACGCGGTGCAGGCCGCCCATCCGGCGGTGCAGGCGGACGCGGCGGATCGCGCGGAGTAAAGTCTCCTGGGGGCCCGGGCGGCCGCTCCGGCAAACCTGGAGGACGAGGCAGATAATTGCGTTTCCGCGCGTGTAGCCCATTTTCGAACCGACTAGACTGGCGTCCAATCCTTTTTAGGGGTAATTCATACAATACAGTAAGCCGAATGTTGGAGATTCCCACCTCTCAAGATGAAATGGCTGCATCGTCCTCTGGCGAGCGGCAACTTTCATTCCGAGAAATAGAGGAGTATGCGATACTCTCCTCTATTTGAACAAACTCGTCCTTCTTCGGTAATCCCTTTTTTAGGAGGCAACAAAATGTCTGGTGTGCATGGAGGCTACTCGTCGGTAGGTACAATCCTTGTTCTGTTCATCCTTCTGGTCATCATATCGAAGGTATTCTGGTATTAAGAAGCACTTGCATCTATAACGCTTAAAGCTCCGTTCTAACGGACGGAGTTCTTGATGCCTGATATGAGCAAAAAAACGGCGGAGTTCGGGACTTTAATCCCGCTCCGCCGTTTCTTATAAGCGATTCTTGATTCTAACCCGTTAATGCTGAGGATTGATTGCATATTCTCTAAGCGCAGTTGCCACGCTGCCGTCATTATTAGTCCCAACGACAACATCGGCTGCCTCCTTGACGCCATCCGGGGAATTATCCATAGCAATCCCCAGTCCCGCGAAAGTCAGCATCGATATATCGTTAAAATAATTGCCAATCGCGAGAATCCGTTCCGAAGGGATATTCTTTTGCTCTGCCAGTCTTCGCAAAGCGCTGCCTTTGCTAGCCTCGGGATGCTGGATGTCGATAAACAGATCGCCGCTGCGGATAAGCTGAAGTCCGGGTTCATCCCGCTCCCAATCCCCTTGCACCATGTCGATCTCTTCCTTCGACCCGAATACGGACAGCTTCACCAGCCCTTCCGGAAGTTCGCCTCCAGCCGGAAGCACCGTCGGAACAGTCTTATGCTGCAAATACATCGCCTCCGCAGCCTCAGAAACGCTCTCTACTAACATGTCATAAGCCGTATTCAAATCAAAATGAATCCCTTTTTCCCGGCAATAAACCAAATAAGGCTCCAGCAGCTCCCCGTCAATGTCGAACTGGAAAGTAATGGACCGATCCTCGAACTCCACGATTGCGGCCCCGTTATGCGTAATTAAAGTGCCGTTCAGACCAAGCTCCTCCAGCACGGGGAATGCGCCCATCGGCCCTCTGCCCGTACAAAGCACGATTTCTGCGCCCTGCCGAGCGCATTCTCTTACCGCTTCCTTCACCCTCTCAGGCAAAAGATGTTCGTCCGTAAGCAGCGTACCGTCAACGTCGAGCGCGATCAAATCAAATTTGCGTTGCATGTCTCCACCATCCTGTCTCTCTCGATTGTCGAACTCTATAGCCGAGACGTGCGTTCGCTTCCGCGATGCGCCTTCAATCCTTCTACTTCTTCGTCCGTGAGCTCTCTATAAGCGCCCTCTGGCAGCGATTCGTCAAGCGTGAGAGGCCCCATGGAGAGTCTCTTAAGCGTCAGAACGGTTTTGCCTACGGCTTGGAACATTCTTTTAACCTGGTGGAATTTCCCTTCGCGAATCGTCAATGTAATAAGCGAGCGGAACTCCGAACCTCCTGACCGTCCTTCCCCGTCTACCCCTGTCTCGTAGACGCTCGCGATGACAAGCTCGGCAGGCATCGTCTCGTATCCATCATCTAACGTTACGCCGGAGGCAAAGCGATTGACATCGTCTTCGTCCACTTTACCGGCTACCAGCGCTTCGTACGTCTTGTCGACATGCTTGCGGGGCGACAGCAGCTCATGCGCGAGCACGCCGTCGTTTGTCAGCAGCAGCAGACCTACCGTATCCTTGTCCAACCGGCCGACCGGGAAAGGAGCAAGCCGCGTATCCTCCGGACGGAGCAGGTCGATGACCGTCTTGTCCCGTTTGTCTTCCGTCGCCGAGACGACGCCGGCCGGCTTGTTCAGCATGAGATAGATAACGCTGCGATACTCGACGCGCTCCCCTTCGCAAGTCACTTCCTGCAACGATACGTCGACGATAAGGCCGCTGTCCTTTGCTATGACGCCGTCCACTGCCACCTTGCCTGCCTTGACCGCCTTTTTGATCTCGCTCCGCGAACCGTATCCCATGTTGGAGAGGAGCTTGTCCAGTCTCAGCTTATCTCCCATTTATGTTCGCCTCCATCCCGGCGACAGCTCATTTTTGAGCACGCCGTTCTCATATTTGCCCCAACCGATCGGTCTACCCGCCAGGCATACCAGTACGAAACCTTTTATCTTCTTATCGCCTGCCCCTTTGATGATGCGATCTTCTGCCACGAATAACGTCTCGCCTCGCAAGTAACGGATAACTTCATCTCCGTCCAGGCCATCCAATTCCAATACCAGAGACGCTTCATCCCTATGAAGCCCCATCGCCAGCGCCTGAGACGGCACAAAGCGGTTCCATTTGACCTCTCCAACGTACCAGCCTGCACGGACAACCTTAAGCCCGTCCAGAGAAGGCACGCCCGCTGGCTGCATATAGAGACGCTCTCCGTAGGAGAAGGTAACGCTGCCCCAATCCCCCTCCCGGAGTATGAGCTGCTGCTTGCAAAACGCCTCCCACAGCTCGACCGGAGTTTGATCGGAAGCCGAGCTTCCCGATTTTGCTCCTTTGCCCTTCCCGTCTTTACGTAGGCGCTGCTCTTTCATCTTGCCGGCAAGGGCAGGAGTCGCAGCTGCTGCAATCGCGGTCGTCGAAACCTTTGGACGCTCTAATTCGATCTCCGTCGCCCCGCTCCCCCACTTTTTACGGAGCAACGCGGCATAATGCCCTTCGCCTTCGATTACATGCGGCCATAACCGCGCGGTCCCGCTCAAGGAGCTTACGATGGTTGGCCCCGCACTTGCTGCAGTCGCTTCATCGACCCAATCCGGACGGCCGGCTCGTAGTCCGCATTCATGCTGAATCGGCTCCACAACGAAGTCGGGATGTTCCTCCAGAAAGGAAGCAATCTGCGACTCGTTCTCTTCCGGCGAGAAAGTGCAGGTCGAATACAATAGCAAGCCGCCTGGCGCCAGCATCTTCGCGGCGTGGTTCAAAATATCGCGCTGCATGGCGCTGCACTTCTGCACGGAATGTTTCTCCCAATCGCCGACCATAGAATCAGCCTTGCGGAACATTCCTTCGCCGGAGCAAGGCGCATCCACCAATATGCGATGAAACCATTCCGGAAACGATTTGGCGATGGCTGCCGGTTCTTCGTTTAGAACGATTGCGTTTCTGATGCCTGCGAGCTCGATATTTTTGGCCAGCGCCTTCGTTCTCTCGCTTGCGTTGTCATTCGCTACCAAAATGCCGCTCCCTTTGAGCATCCCGGCAATCTGGGTCGACTTGCCTCCCGGAGCCGCGCACAGATCGAGCACCCGATGTCCCGGCTTTACGTCCAACAGCTCGGCGGGAAGCATCGCGCTCGGCTCTTGAATATAATACAACCCCGCATGGTAAAAAGGATGTTTGCCGGGTCGCTCCTCTTCCTTGTAATAGAAGCCGTTCTCCGTCCAAGGGATAAGACGATCCGGATTTTGTAGATAATTAAGCTCGCGCCATTCCTCTTTCGTTACTTTGAGTGGATTTAGACGCAGGCCGAACGCTCTCGGCGCTTCGTAAGAAGCCATGAACTCATCGAATTCCTCGCCTAACAATTGCTTCATTTTGTCGATAAACCGTGTCGGCAGATCCACCTTCATTAATGTTTCCTCCCGCTGCTTTAAGGCTGCCGCTTCCCGGATAGAATAACCTCCGAGCAACGCCATGCCGGCGAGCTGGAGGTTATTCGCTCGGCGGAGTAACTCCGCCGCTTAAGATTGATTGTTTTTTTTGGCCTTCGCGATGGCCGCTCCTATTTCGATCGACAGGGTATGCAGCGCATGATAGTCCTGCTGTTCAAATAATTCGTTGAACTTGATCTGGAACTGCGCCGCTTCTCTTACGCGATGGTAGAAATACAAATCCTGTATTCCGTTCAGCACGCGGGATACCGCATTGGACTGCTCTTCGAACTCCGTCTGCGCGTCAAGAATCTCCTCGCGGATGCTTGTCATCTCGGTGTCCAGCAAGAAGGCCGCTTCGGCCGCCTTCTTGAGCCGGTTCCGCACATCCTCGGGCAGACTTTCCTTAAATTTATAATTAAGCGAATGCTCGATCGTAGCCCAGAAATTCATCGCAAGCGTGCGGATTTGAATCTCCGCTAATACGTGTTTGAAGCCCAGTGCGGTCTGCACGGGGTACTTGACGATAATATGGTAGCTTCGGTATCCGCTGTCCTTGTAGTTCGTAATGTAATCTTTTTCGTATACAAGCTCCAGATCCTTGCGAGTCCGGATCAGCGCTGCCACCCGATGGATGTCGTCCACGAACTGGCACATGATCCGAATGCCCGCGATGTCCTCGATCCCATCCTCCAGCCGATCCGGCGCTACGCCAAGCCGCCGAGCCTTCTCCAGAATGCTGGAGATCCGTTTTACTCTTCCTGTTACGAATTCTATAGGCGCGTAGGCCTCTCTAATTTTGAGCTCTACGCGCATCGTCTTGAATTTAACCTTTAATTCCTCAACCGCTTGTTCATAAGGCTGTAGAAAAAGACTCCAGTCTCTACCGTCCATCCGGCCGCCTCCTGTTTCTAACGATGATCTGCGCCTACTGCTTCGGCAATGTTGCGGTAGCCATCCTTGCGCAAGCATTCGACAAGCCCGCTTGTCAGCTCGCGCTGCAATCCTGGTCCTTTATATATTAATGCCGTATAGATCTCAACAAGCGAAGCTCCCGCGCGAATTTTATCGTATGCGTCTTGCGCCGTAAAGATTCCGCCGGAACCGATAATCGGCAATCTTCCGCCAGTCTGTCGATATACGGCCGCGATAACCTCGGTGGATCGCCGTGTAAGCGGCCTTCCGCTCAAGCCGCCAGTTTCTCCCGCATGGGCGTGAGACAAGCCATCGCGCGACAATGTCGTATTCGTGGCGATGATGCCCGATACCCGACTGTCCATTATCGTCGCCACCGTATGGGAGAGCTGATCGTCCGACATATCCGGCGCGATCTTGACCAGCACTTTCTTCGTTTCCTTGCCGCGTTTCCTCGCCTGCGCGTCCATCTCCGTCATAACGGCGTCCAAGAGCTTCTTTAGCTCATCGCCATGCTGCAGATCCCTCAAGCCCTGCGTGTTCGGCGAGCTGATATTTACGACGAAGAAGTCGCCAAAATCGTACAGCGTTCGAATACAGGCTTGATAATCCTCATGGGCCAGCTCGTTCGGCGTATCCTTGTTTTTGCCGATATTGACCGCGATCGGAATTCGGTTAATCCTGCGGCGCGCGAGCGATGCCGCCATTGCGTCCGCTCCGTGATTGTTGAAGCCCATCCGATTGATCAGCGCTTCGTCCGGAGGCAACCGGAACAGCCTTGGCTGGGGATTGCCCGCCTGCCCCTTCGGAGTTACAGTACCCACCTCGGCGAAGCCGAGACCGATGCTGGAGAAGCCGTCCGCGGCGACTCCGTTCTTGTCCAGCCCGGCGGCCAGCCCCACGGGATGAGGGAAAGAAATGCCGAGTACCTTCGTTCGCAGCTCCGGAATGTCAGGTACGCCGTACATCGCGTTCATAAGCGCTCCGAGTCCGGGTACTTTGCCGCATGCGGCCATGCCGTCGATGACCAGGTGATGCGCCTTCTCCGGGTCCATTTTAAAGAAAATCGGTTTAAGAAGAGATGAATAAAGCAAGAAGTTCACTCCGTTCCGCAGTATGTGCTCTATCAGACAGTTTATCCGTTTTGAATCAAAAAGAAAAGAGCCTTGCACCATGTGCCCGAGGCTCCGTCCATCTCCTTGTATTGCGGCATCCGCGGAAAACGATTACAATACAAGCATATAAGTGATTATTATTAGAAAGGTTGATTCCCATGAGCGCACCTAAACGCAAACCGGCTACAATGAAGGTTAAACCTAAGGAAGAAGTGAACAAGAAGGCGCTGGTCTGGATCGGCTCCATCGTCGGCTTCGTAATCGTAGCCGTATCCGTCCTTCTTATCGTCTTCTCCTAAGCTGCTGACGACTACCTTATGTCAGCCATCGATATACCTTCGCGGGATTGCTTTCGTCCTGCTTGGGCGCAAGCCGGAATCGTTCCTGCGGCGCCTTGGCATCGGGTGGAAGCGTCCCGTTTTTAATTTGCACCGGCGTCCCGAGCGGCACCATGTCGAACAATTCCTCGACGTCGGCTTCTCCCAATCGGATGCAGCCAAGCGACTCGTCCTTGCCGATGCTGTCCTTGTCGTTCGTGCCATGAATGGCGTACAGCGTGTTGGACAAAGTCATGCCTCTCGAGCCAAAAATCCCGTCTCCGCCGTTGGGATCCCTCACCTTCTCGCTGATAAAGAAGCTGCCCTCCGGCGTCTTCGAACCGCCAAGTCCTACCCTGTAGCTGCGGACGATCAAGCCGTTATGCACGACGGCAAGCGTATGGTTCGACACATCGATTACGATCTCCAGCGGCTTGCTCCAATCCGGTTGGAACAAGCCGTAGGAGCCGATAGACGTTGCGCCTGCAATCTGAGCAGCCGCATCCTTGGTGCCTTGTCCGCCGGTCTGAGGTTTCGCATTCTCCGCTTGCGATGCCGATAACTTCAGCTTGGCGAGCAGATCGGGGAACATCTCAGCCATCCCCTCTCCTTCTCCGGACAATACGTTGTGCGGGTAGGGACGTACAAGCGCATCCAGATTTTCCGGCCACTTCTTATACAAATTTCGATATTGCACAATAGCGCTGGATAACGTCCAATGCTGCTCTTGCTCTTTTTTCCATTCGGCAAATCGGCTTGCTGCCGGCTTGGCATCGGCGGGATCGCATGCACAGACGTTCCGGTCCAGCATGCTCACCTCGAATTGCGCCTGTCCGCTGCCACGCTCCATCTCCATCAATAGCCTTGCATTGCCGTTCCATTGCTTCCAGCCCCCCTTCTCCTCGAGATGGGCTGCTATGACTTTCGGCGGCGATTCGCCGCCGGCCTTCATCACTTCGCCGAATGCATACCCGGCGGGGGTCTTCTCCTTGCGCGGAACCAGTACGACGCCAAGCCCCGGGCTCCCGTCGGCGACAGCCGGAACGGCATCATCGCCGGGTACTTGCTGCTGATTCCCGATGGATGGGATCAGCAGCGCAAGCAGCAATAGCGGTACCGCTATGACCGTTACGTTGCGAACAAGACGTTTGCGCTTCTTCCGCTTCTCCCATGCCTTGAGCTCTTCCAATTGATTCGTCGATACGGCTAGCGGATGACTGGATTGTTCGAAGGCGTCATAGATATCTCCGGCCTGAATAAAGCAATAATTCGCTTTTCCTTCCTTCCCTGCGTCGCGGTAATGTTTGCCAAGCAAGTACCATCCCATCTTATTGTCGGGATGTTTTTTGACGAATTGCTTCAAATATATAATATCTTCGGGTTTATCGAATTTTGATTGTTCCATCATCCATGCCTCCTGGTCGATTACGACGATTTCCACTCTTCTTTTGGAATATATCGGCATAACCTCGCGCAAAAAAAAGCCCCTCGCACCATAATGGTCGAAGAGCTTTAGAAATTACGTCTATGAGGAAGTTCAAAAAGTCCGCTTTTGATCACGAAGTATGCCAAGAAGCCTACTCGACATCGAATATGGAACGCAAGCGAAACTTCCGGTGCTCACGTAGCTTCCACTACGCTCCGCTCCTCAGTTTCTACTTTCGTTCCATCTTCTCGGTGCTGAAAACCGAACTTTTTGAACACGCACTATATTTAGCCTTCGGCGTTGAAAGGCTCGTCGGCGATTTTGATAGAATCCGTCGGACATCCGTCGCAAGCGTCCTGCAGATCGTCGTACATGTCATCCGGAATTTCGGTTATGCCTCTATTGGAGTCGCCTTGGAAAATAACCTCGGCCAAACCTTCGTCGTCGTAATCATAAATGTCGGGAGCCGTCGCTCCGCAAGCACCGCAAGCGATGCATGTGTCTTTCTCTACCCATGTAAACTTAGCCATGGTTTTCTCCTCCTTTATAATCTACGGATAAATCCGTTCCAATAATATATTATCCAAATATGCCGGTACGGCTCGTTCCTTCACTCATCAATATATAACAAAGTATCGTCTTTTTGCAAGGATGTACCTCGAATTCGTTTGTTTCTGATCAAGGAAGATGGATCGTCGCCAAGCATGCCAGCGGTCAGAACGGCGTCCTCTCCGAATTTGTCCCGAAGCGCGTCCATCACCTTCGTTAGCGATTCCTTGCGGGGCTGCTCCTCAAAGCTGAATAGATCCAACTGAAGAGCGGATTCCGAGATGGGGGTTAAATTCTGCAGCGTAACTCCCAGAAGGCGAATCGGCTCCCCATCGATCCAATGTTTTAGATAGAGCGCCCGCGCTTCTTTCGTGATTTCCTCCGTCGTCTGGATCGGCGCCGGAACGGTATGGGATCTCGTAATGGTCGTCATGTCTGGCCTTCGGATCGTGATCTGAACCGTTGAAGCGACAAGCTTCTGCCTGCGCAGCCTGCGCCCCGTCTGATCGGCCAAATTGAGCAGCACACGAAATATATCGTCCCGCTTCGTTAAGTCCTGCGGCAGCGTCGTCGTATGGCCGATGGACTTATTCTGATCCCGATGCGGATTAACCTGTGAATGATCGATGCCGTGCGCGGCCGACTTCATCCAGGCGCCGACGGTTCCGAATTGCTTGATCAGCATGCTCTCATCGGCCGCCGCCAGCTCTCCGATCGTATGGATATTCAGCTTTGCAAGCTTGGCGGCCGTCTTGCCTCCAACGCCGAATAATAGATTGCATGGCTTATCCCACAGCACTTGAGGCACGTCGCGAATGCGGAGGACGGTCAAGCCGTTGGGCTTCTTCATATCCGATGCCATTTTGGCGAGCAGCTTGTTAGGGGCAAGGCCGATGGAGCATGGAAGCGCCAACTCCGTCAATATGCGTCGCTGCAGCGATTCCGCGATCTGCAGCGGGGTTCCCATCAGCTTGGAGCCCGTAATATCCATATAACATTCGTCGATGGAGACGGATTCCACCATCGGCGTATAAGCGCGAGCGATCGACAAAAATCCTCTGGAGTACTTCCGGTACAGATGGAAGTCCGGCTTGATCAAGATGATATCCGGACACATCTTGACGGCTTGACGCACCGGCATCCCTGTCTTGACGCCCTTCGCACGGGCTGCGTACGAGCAGGTGACAATGATGCCTTTGCGCTGCTCGATGCTGCCGGAGACCGCCGTTGCTTTATTCTTATATACGTCAGGCTCTTCTGCTTCGTGCACGGAGCAATAGAACGCATTCATATCGAGATGGATGATTACTCTGCCTTTGGCAGGATAATGCTCTTCTACGCCGCTCATGGACAAGTTCACCGCCAATTGCAGAATGTTGGGTTGTACCGCTTGTTTCCTCAGCATATAATTAGGCAAGGTTCAAGTCAATGCCGAACAACAAACGTTTGTTCGCCAAGATACCGCATTCCCTATATAGATAGTAGGCCGGAATTGCAACTTCCCTCTCTACTTTAGGAAGATAAAGTGGTATAATCATGTATTATGATTCCATCAGAGGCTCTGTGAAGGAGGCACATTTAGAAATGTCCGCACAAATATTCATCTTTGACACGACGCTGCGCGATGGCACGCAAGGCGAGGGGATCAGCTTATCGGCAGATGACAAGCTGAAGATTGCACAAAAGCTTGACGCTTTGGGCGTTCATTATATTGAAGGCGGCAATCCCGGAAGCAACAACAAGGATATCGAATTTTTCAAGCGCGTAAAGACGATGAAGCTCAATGCCAAGATTACCGCGTTCGGAAGCACGCGCCGCAAGAACAGCGTCGCCGAGCACGACGCCAGCCTGCTCCGGATTATCGAATCCGGCGTACCGGCGGCCACGCTGGTCGGCAAGGCTTGGGATTTCCATGTCCATACGGCGCTCCAGACGACGCTGGAAGAAAATCTGGCGATGATCTTCGACTCCTTCGCGCTGCTTAAACACCACGGCATGGAAGCGATGTACGACGCCGAGCACTTTTTCGACGGCTACAAAAACAACCCGGAATATGCCCTTGCAGCGCTTCGCAAGGCGCAGGAAGGCGGAGCGGACTGGCTCGTGCTCTGCGATACGAACGGCGGCACTATGCCCAACGAGATCCATGAGATCGTCTCCCGCGTCAAGGAAGAACTGAATACGCCGATCGGCATTCACACTCATAACGACTGCGAGCTTGCCGTCGCGAATTCGCTGGCTGCCGTCCAGGCTGGCGCGCGCCAGGTGCAAGGCACGATGAACGGTTACGGCGAGCGTTGCGGCAACGCAAATCTGTGCTCCATCATTCCGAACCTGCAGCTCAAGCTGGCTTACTCCTGCCTTGAAGACGACCGTATTCGCCTGCTGACAGGAACGGCCCGTTACGTTAGCGAGATCGCCAATGTTCATATGCCGGTCGGTCAAGCTTTCGTCGGCAACGCGGCATTCGCCCATAAGGGCGGCATCCATGTCTCCGCGATCATGAAGGATGCCAAGACTTATGAGCATATCGAGCCCGAGCTTGTGGGGAACAAGCAGAGAATTCTCGTGTCGGAGCTTGCCGGTCAAAGCAATATTATTTCCAAAGCGACCGAGCTTGGACTCGACATCACCTCCAACAACGAGAAGACGAAACAAATTATGGAGCAGATCAAGGATCTGGAGCATCAAGGCTATCAATTCGAAGGCGCCGACGCCTCGCTTGAGCTTCTTTTGCGCGACGCTTTTACCGACGTGGTCCAAATCTTCAAGGTAGAATCGTTTAAGATCCATATGGAGAAGTCGAACGCCAGCATGATCTGCGAAGCCATCGTCAAGATCAACGTGGGAGGTCAGATCGTGCTGACGGCCGCGGAGGGCAACGGCCCCGTCAACGCTCTCGACAACGCAATGCGCAAAGCGCTCGTGCAATTTTTCCCGCGCATCGAACAGATTCACTTGTCCGACTACAAGGTCCGCGTCATCGACGAGAAAGACGCCACGGCCGCCAAAGTACGGGTGCTTGTGGAATCCACCGGACTCGACAATACCTGGAGTACGGTCGGCGTATCCAGCAACGTAATAGAAGCCAGCTGGGAAGCGCTTCTCGACAGCATCCGTTATGCGCTGCTTCATATGTCCAAGACAACTGGAGACGGTACGGAATCGGAGTTCGTGGAGAGACTGGGGCTCGTCAATCATTAACGGCTTAAGATGAAACAAATAAAGCAGTTAGCGTTCAAGGCTTTGCGCCTTCCGCTAACTGCTTTTTTGTTATGCCGCGTTCGGCTTCGACCACTTCAGAATGAGCCTCTCCCATTCTGCGTACGTAACGACTCCGTTAATCCGTTCCCTTATGACGCCGTTGCCGTCAATCAGGAAGCTCGTTGGGAAATTATTAACCTTATACAGCTTCGTAATCGTGCCTTCCCGGTCCATTAACATTGGGAACGTTAGGCCAAACTCTTCGACGAACTCCCTCGCCGAACGTTCCTTATCGTAATTCGTAGAGTTGACGCCATACATTTCCATGACATCTCCATACTGTTCATGCAGCTTCTGCAGATCGGGAGCCTCCATCACGCAAGGTCCGCACCAGGAAGCCCAGAAGTTGACGAATAACAGCTTTTCTCCGGCTCCTCCGCCTATCGTATGGATAGCGTCGTCCATGCCCGGGAGCGATATGGCCGCGGACTCGTATCCCGCCTTTGGCTTAAAGCCGCTTGGCGACGCCAGCCCCGTTGCGGCAGCGGCGCCTTGCTGCATGTATTGAAAGATGCCCAGCCCTGCTAACAAAAAAGCCGTGATAAACCACGCTGCCGTTTTTTTCACTTTAGTCCTTCCTTCCGTTAACCCTATTCATTGTTCCCATCGTACCACGCGAGGTATGGAAGCTCAAGACAATGGGCAGATTAGCCATAAATCCGTCATAAGCACAGTCTGCTAAGGCTGAATGCGTTCATGACTACGGGAGGAACGGTATGTCACGAGCACAGGCTCATGGAAAACGAACATCCAGCGCTACCAAAGAAACTAAGTCATCGTGGTTGCAATATGCAGCATTCGCAACTGTACCGCTCGTACTTGTACTGGGAAATTCCATCCTCGTTCCCATTCTCCCGGATATGGCGGAAGCCATGTCGCTAAGCAAGTTTCAATCCAGTCTTGTCATTACCTTATTCTCCGTTTCAGCCGCTCTCTTCATACCCATTATCGGATATATCTCCGATCGGATGAGCCGAAAGGCTGTCATCTTGCCCGCGCTGGCGATCTATGGCGGTGCCGGGATATTGGCGGGACTCGGCGCCGTTTGGGAATCCTACGGCATTCTCATTGGAGCGCGGGCATTGCAGGGGATGGCGGCGGCTGGCACGGCGCCGATCGCCATGGCGCTTGTAGGCGACCTTTATCAAGACGGGGAAGAAAGCGAAGCGCTGGGACTTATCGAAGCATCCAACGGCGCAGGGAAAGTCATCAGCCCTATTCTAGGCTCTTTGCTTGGTTTATGGTCATGGTATGCGCCGTTCTTCGCGTTTCCCCTGTTTTGCGCAGGATCATTTTGCGCCGTTCTATGGCTGATACATGAACCTAAACATGAAGGCAAACCCACGCCTTTCAAAACGTATTGGAAAGAAATGAAGGCGATCTATGCCAAAGAAGGAAAATGGCTGTTTACCGCCTATCTGGCCGGTTCGCTCGGCTTGTTTATTTTATTCGGCGTTTTGTTCTATCTGTCGGATATGGCCGAAAAACCTCCCCTATCGATAGACGGCGTTGCCAAAGGCGGACTGCTGGCCATTCCGCTGCTCGGGCTTGTCATTACGGCCTACTCGACAGGGAAGGGAATTCGCAAAAATGGCGACAGGATGAAGGTCCTAATGTTGTCCGGGATCGGTCTGATGTCATTGTCCCTTACAGCCGCTTCCATCTGGCATTCGGCTTTTATCGCCTTAATCATTTTTATTACCTTGTGCAGCATTGGAACAGGGTTGCTGCTCCCTTGTCTCAATACCCTTATTACAGGATCCGTCGATCGATCGCATCGAGGCATGGTGACCTCGTTATACAACAGTCTTCGTTTTCTTGGCGTAGCGATTGGGCCTCCCTTCTTTAGCTGGATGGCCGATAAATCCGTTACGGGTTTGTTTGTCATTCTAACCCTCTTAAGCGCGGGGCTGTTGATCGCCGTCGCTCTAACAATCAAACCTCCGAAACGGCAATCCAAAGCTTAACAACACCCTGGGTTTCGCGGTATACTTACTTATCGATAAGAAGTTGCTGCAATTCGGGAGGAGACGTCATGTCGCTTTCACTTTCGTACCCTAATAACGAAGCTCGTACATCCATCACCAAGGCAGCTTACTCGATGCTTCTCGACTATTGCGGAAGCATCCTCCCGAATGAGGCTTGCGGCGTGCTCGCCCGGGAAAAAGAGCGGCATTCCATTGACATCATTTTGCCGATTCGCAATATTCACCCCCATCCCTCCGACTCTTTTTACTTCGATCCGGAGGAATGGACAGCCGCCTGTTTCTCCATGGAAAAAAACCGACAACAGCTTGTCGGCTTCTTCCACTCGCACCCTAATACCGCAGCGATTCCATCGAATCGCGACGGCGAAGGCTTTCATTTTCATTCCGGCTTCCAATATTGGATTATTTCCCTGACCGATCCCTCTGCTCCGGTAGTACAGCCTTATCGTCATCAGGACGGCGTATTTATGCCCGCCCAGCTAGTGTTTGCTTAGATAGGCGTACAAATCGCCTAACGTAAATACGTTTCGCTCAACGATTTGATCTAAATAATGAAGCCACAATCGCGCCGTCATTAGAGAATCCTCCAGCGCATGATGACGCACCGTAATCGGAATGCAGCTGCCCGCAAGCAATTCATCCAGACTATAACCATCGCGGTTTGGCTCCAGCCACTTCGCAATCATCATCGTATCGAGAACCCGATGGTTCAAATTCACCTTGGACGTTCGCCATAATGCCGCGTTGAGGAATTGTTTGTCATGGCCGGAGGCATGCGCAACAAGCAATCTGCGGCCTACGAAAGCCATAAAGTCATGAAGCGCCGTCATCAGATCCGGAGCGTCCTGCACCATCCCGTTGGTGATTCCCGTAAGCTCCACAATGGATCTCGGTATGGTTCGGCGCGGATTGACGAGGCTGTAGAAGGTCTCTGTCTCGCACAGCTCTCCGCCTTTCACGACGACGGCCCCGAACGAAATAATTTCGTCTCCATGATTAGGATTAAAACCTGTCGTCTCCAAATCAAAAACGACGGTTTCCAGCTCCCTCAGAGGCGTTTCAAGCAAGGATTGCTTGCGCTGCTCCCGATTGGCGTTGCGAATAAATGCCATTTGCTGAGCGTTCTGAGAGCCTAGCATGGACGCGATGGCAGGCGTGACACCCCCCATTTTATATAGACTCCACATGCGGCCTACGCCTTTTTGTTCCTTCATTGAGACCACCGCCTTACCTTACATCAGCCTTCCCATCGCCTGACGGTATACCGCCCGCTGCAGGCGTTTGCCTATCCGCAAGCTGCTCTTGAGCTCGTCCGTCATCTCTTTGGACAGCTTGCTGCTATGCAGCTTGCCGTTGTTAGCATACAAACCGTCTTCCTTCTGTTCCGTTGTCATTAATCGCAAGCGCAAAATGAAACGGAAGGCTTGCTCGTATTGCTCCCCATCGGCTGGCGACAGCTTGCCAATGTCGATTAGCTTGCGTATGCGCTCCAACGTCGACGTTCCCCTTACATTCGCTTGAATCGCCATCATTCGAATCGAATTGACCATTGGAATATAAGCGCCATACTTAATGTCGAGACTGCCTGCATCTTCGCCATACCGTTCCTTCAGCAATTGCCCGAAAACGCCAACGAGCACCTTATGCCGCATCGTGTTCTCGATCATACGCCTAATAATGACGGGATGGTTTAACATATCGGAATAATAAATATCCTTTAGAGCCTCGGCAATGCCCTCGTCACCGTACACGCATCTTCCGTCTGCGATAATGAGCAAATAACGGACGGACTCCCAGGCAGGTTCCCTGAACCAGCCTTCCAGCCGCTCTCGCCATTCGCTCAGCGAGCTGCACCAATCCGGATTGTCGCTTAACACCTTGCCTTCGCAAGGCGGATATCCAATGGTAATCAAATTGCTTACAATCAATTGACATAATTCAAGAAAATAAGCTTTGACCTCTTCTCCGTTCTCCGCCGGATCCCGATAGACCACGCCGCTGTCTTGATCGCTGGACAACGTCTGCTCCTTCCGCCCGCCGCTGCCGAACAATAAATAGGCGTAAGGCACGGGGGGAGACCCTTTCCCCATCCGTGCCATGTCCGCTTCGGAGAGCATGATCGCCTTGGTTATCAAGGCATCATGCGTCTCGTTTAATTGTTCATTTAATTGTTCGACCGGTCTTACAGGGAGAAGGGCTTCCATCTGCTCGTGTATTTGATCTCGCAAGCATCGCAGCCCTCCCACTCGATCGGCGGCGCCAATCTTTTTGAAGTGCTGCGAACGTGCCGGATCGCCCATGCGCCGCTCTCCCCCTTCGATCCGTCTAATGCTCTCATTAACCTTCGAACGTTTGGCCCGGTTTCTTCATTTGCTCAGGATAACCATAAGCTCCATGCTCGCTGAGGTCAAGACCGATAATTTCTTGCTCCTCCGTTACGCGGAAGCCCATGATCATCTTCATAACGCCAAGCACGAGGAAAGAAGCGACAAGGACGAACGCGCCTACTACGACTACGGATTCGAATTGCACCCACAGCTGCTTCCAGCTGCCAGTATCGATAAGCCCGCCTGTTCCAACGCCGACTTTGTCGGCAAGCTCTTGCGTTGCAAAGATTCCGTTCGCCAGCGTGCCCCAAATACCTGCCATACCGTGTACGGACAGGGCATAGATCGGATCGTCGACTTTCAGCTTCTCGAACATTTTCACGCTGTAGAACACAAGCATACCTGCTACCAGACCGATAACGACAGCTGCCCAAGGATCGACGAATGCACATGATGCCGTAATTGCTACGAGACCTGCAAGCGTACCGTTTAGCATAGCCGTGATGTCGGCTTTGCCCGTTACGGCCCAAGAAATTAGCAGTGCAGCTACACCGCCGGCGCCAGCAGCCAGCATCGTCGTGAATGCTACATAAGTAAAAAATCCGTCGCCGATCGCTACCGTGGAGCCTGCGTTAAAGCCGAACCAGCCAACCCACAGGAGCAATACGGACAATGCCGTAAATACTTGGTTATGACCGAGAATTTCGTTAGCGGAACCGTCTTTGTTGAATTTGCCGATACGCGGCTTCAGAAGAACCGTTGCTGCGAATGCGGCAAGGGCGCCTGTCAAGTGAACGACCGTGGAACCGGCGAAGTCTTGCGCGCCGTCTTCGGCCAGCCAGCCGCCGCCCCAGATCCAGTGGGCAACGATCGGGTAGATCAAACCAACGAAAAACAGTGTAAATACAATGTAAGAGGATAGTTTCGCACGTTCCGCGAAGCCGCCCCATGCAATGGATAACGAGATCGCGGCAAATGCCAGCTGGAACAAGAAGAATACGCCATTAGGGAAGGAATCGCCTGCTGCAGCATCGCCTGCCAGTTGAGGGTCGAAGAAGAAGTCCCCCCAACCGATGAATTGGCTAAGGCCGCTGTCGCCGCCGAACGCAATGCCGTAACCGAAAGCCCAGTAGATAAGTGCCGCAAGGCCAACCGTAAAGATCGTTTTGCCCGCTACGTGACCGGCATTCTTCATCCGGGTCGAACCTGCTTCGAGAAGAATGAATCCGCCTTGCATCAGAAGTACGAGTATGAATGCCAGCATAACCCATAGAGAGTTAAGTCCCATGTCAAGCGTTGCACCCGACGGATCCTCGGCAAATGCTGCTACCGGGAACAAAATTGTCATCAAACCTAGAGCAAGAAAAGTTTTCTTAATCAATACGACCACTCCTTTGGATGTTATATTTCATGACATTTCACGAAAGACATATTGTCATTATATTCAGCAGTTGGTCATTTGACAATATGCTTTTTTCATTTTTTCAAAAAAAATCTAACATTCGACTGTGAATATGGTACGAACGTTAGGATTCGATGGGGTTTTTGTCTATTAATATGTTATCTCGACATCTATTATTCGCTTTTTATAATTCGAGGCCGATTCTACTCATCATGTCAGATTTACTTGCACGATAAATTCAAACAGCAACGCCCCTCCTTCATGAAGGGATATTTGGATCCATTAATACGGGATGAATGAACTCCACTCCAATGAAGATGGGATACGATTCAAGCAATACGTTTGACTGTATGGTTACTTACCTATTATCATAGAAATTGAAATCATATAGGGCGGTGGTAAAGATGGAGATGAGATTGTACCGTATCGGCGAATTGGCCAAACTGGCGCAGATAAGCTCTCGAACGATTGATTATTATACTTCCCTCGGTTTGATTGAACCTTCGGGGCGCTCCGAAAAAAATTACAGACTGTACGGAGATGAAACTTTGCAGCGCCTCGAACGTATTGAGCAGATGAAAAAAGACAAATATACGTTAGATGAGATTAAGTCGAGTCTGGACTCATGGAGCAAAGTGACGCCCGACGAGCATATATCGCTGAAGTTGACCGAAATCCAGCAGCACCTTTCTCGGCTGGAACGCGAGGTAAAGGAGCTGGAGCCCGTCATTAAGCAGCTCGGGCCCCGAAAGGCAGGCAGATTTTATACGCGAATCATGCCTCAGACAGCGGCGTGCATAGAAGCGCTCATGTTGCTCATGAACAAGAGCTCGCTCATGTAACGGATGAAGTCACATCAATCTGGAGGAATGAAGAGATGTTTATGATGGTTCTAATTATCGCAGCCTTCGCCCTTACGATTTGGGCGCAGTTCCGAGTGAAGGGCACGTTCAAGAAGTGGGCTCAGGTGCCCGCCACCAGCGGACTGACAGGCTATCAAGCCGCACGTCGAATGTTGGACAACAACGGCCTCCACCATATACCCATTGAGCCCGTTCCTGGATCGCTCACAGACCACTACGACCCCATTAACCGAGTTGTAAGGTTGTCCGAGCCGGTTTATTACGAAAACACGATATCAGCCATCTCCGTCGCGTGTCACGAGGTAGGCCATGCGATCCAGCACTCGGTCAGCTATCCGTTCCTGGTTGCCAGACACCGCATCTTTCCGATCGTTAACTTCGCATCCGGCATTGCGCCGTTTCTGCTTATCGGCGGGTTTATCTTTAACGCCTTCGGCTTGATCGGACTTGGTATTATTTTCTTCTCCGTCGCGGTCGCTTTCCAACTGATTACGCTGCCGGTCGAATTTAATGCCAGCAATCGCGCGAGAAGCCTGATGATAACCGAAGGTTTCGTGCACCAAGAGGAAGCGAAGGGCGTGGCCAAAGTATTAAATGCAGCTGCCCTTACGTATGTAGCTGCCGCGCTCTTATCCCTGCTGGAGCTAATTCGTTACATTCTGATGTTCACTCAGAACCGCGAATAAAATAATGGATCAACCAATAAGAAGGCCGTCCTCGCAATATGCGGGACGGCCTTCTTATTGGTTCGAAGTTATGCAATTATTGTTCACGCTTAGCGTTATAGTCCAGGAAGTAACGAAGCAGGAAAGAATGAAAGACCTTCGCCACTAATGGCAACTTCTCGTTTTTCCGATGAATAAGTCCGATTGTTCTCGTCACGGATGGGGCGCTTATCCGCACCTTGACCGGCTGAAGAGTCCCCGAATAGAACAACGCCATCTCAGGCAACAGGCTAACGCCCATACCGGCCGCCACAAGCCCTCTGATCGTATCCGTCTCTTCTCCCTCGAAGCCGATTTTAGGCTCGAATCCAGCCTCTTGACAAGCTTCATACACAATTGGTCTTAGTGAGTACCCTTCACTGAATAATACGAAGGTCTCGTCTTTAAGCTCGATAAGCTCGATCGAATGCCGATTCGACAATTCGTGGCCCGGCGGCAGGATGGCATATAACTCTTCCGTCAACAATACTTCCCCGCAAACCTGCTCATGTTCTCTGGGAAACGGCGAGATAAAGGCGAGGTCGATCTCCCCCTTAACCAAATCTCGAATCAAGGATGGGAACATCCCTTGCTTGAATCGGAACTTGACGTTAGGGTGTTGCTTGCGGAATGATGCCACGACCTGCGGTATTAACGAAATACCGAGACTGTGCGGGAAGCCTAACCTTACCTCCCCTTTCTCCGGATCCATAAATTCTTGTATTTCTATAACTGCGCGCTCCAGATCGGCCAATATCGCCTCCGCTCGCTTAAGAAACAACTGTCCCACCGGCGTCAACTGCAAATTACGCCCTTTTTGGACGAAGAGCTTTACGCCAAGCTCCTCCTCCAGTTGGTGAATTTGGCGGCTGACAGCCGACTGTGCCACATGCAGCTCTTCGGCCGCCTGTGTGACATGTTCTTTTTTTGCTACTTTTACGAAGTAATATAGCTGTCGAAGTTCCATACTGGATATACTCTCCCGTTCCCGTGCCCTACCATATTTGTGTTATTTATCGTCGACGTCTTTGCTTCAGGTTATCCAACAACCCGTATAACAGAAATCCTGCAAGCGCTCCGCCTATATGTCCCCACAGATCAATTTTGGGCACAAAGATGGAGTGGATGACGCCGAAGGCCAATATTATATATACCGTCTTGCGCGAAGATACATCCAGCATCGATTTGCGCAGCAACGCGATAAACAGAAACGCTCCATACACGCCGTAGATCGCGCCAGATGCTCCGATGGCCAAGTGGTATTGGTCATTCTGCAGATTCGTGACAAGCGCCGAGAACAGATTGCCGCCGATACCGCAAAGCAAATAGAAAATAATATATTTAAAGGTCTTGAGCAAATATTCTAGCGGCGGCGCAAATACGAGCAGCGCGAACATATTAAAAAAGAGATGGCCGAAGTCCGCGTGCAAAAATTGCGATGTAATATACCGCCACGGCTCCAAGAATCCGAAGGAATCGATGCCGGGTACGGCTATGAACATACCGTAATTGACAATCTCCTTATAGAACTGAGCTATAAGAAAAACAATCAAATTTATTGCGATCAAAGCGGCCGTTCCAGGATAATTTCTAAGATAGGAACGGAAGCTTTCATAACGGAGGAAGATCATCTTCATCCCGCCTTTCGTCTAACACGCCAAATATTGGACAATGGTGTTTCTTTGCGATTATAATTAAGGTCGTACCAACTACAAGCCCCTGAGGAGGAATTGTTAACATGGCACAAGAACGTACAGGCGTTGCCACATTAAAGGGCAACCCGATCACATTGATTGGACCCGAACTCGCGGTAGGCGATCAAGCTCCTGACTTTTCCCTTAACAAATCGCTTACCGAGGTTGTCTCTCTTCAAGACTATGTCGGTAAAGTAAAATTGATTAGCGTCGTCCCTTCCATCGATACCGGCGTGTGCGATGCACAGACACGCCGCTTCAACGAAGAGGCCGCAGCTCTCGGCGACAACGTCGTTGTACTGACAGTGAGCGTAGACACGCCTTTCGCACAATCGCGCTGGTGCGCAGCCGCCGGCATCGACAAGGTTGTCATGCTCTCGGACTACAAGAACAACAGCTTCGGAGAAGCTTACGGCGTTCTTATTAAAGAGCTTGCCCTCGATATGCGTTCTATCTTCGTTCTGGACGAGAGCAACAATGTCAAATACGTCGAGTATTTGCCGGAGATGACAGAACATCCGAATTACGAAGCGGCGATTGAAGCGGTCAAGGCTCTCGTATAATACGTAAGTAACGACTTTAAGTTACACGAATTAGTTGATTTCCGCAAACAAAGCGAGTGAAGGGCGACCCTTCCTCGCTTTGTTTCGTTTTCATATAGAAATGTGAAGCCCTTGATTGCATGATCAGGAGGTTACCCTAACCGCGGCGAGCTTCTTGTCAAGCGTGCGGTACAAATCAAGTATGACGCGATAATTAGAACCCAGGTCGCCTAACGATCCGCGAGACGCGGAATAAATATCGACCGCCGACGTAAGCGGGTTCACGCTGATGACAGAAACCGTAATATCCATCGTCCTGCCGAATGCCGTTCGCTTCTCAAGTACAATCTCGCCTACCGATTGAACCTCGTGAAGCAGCTTATACCCTTGCATCTTCTTGAGCGTGGATACGACTTCCTCCCAAGCCTTGTCCTTCGACAGCTTGTAGAGATGTGATTTCAGCAATGGATCCTTAGCTCTATCGCCTGTCTGTTCATGACTGCGCAGCAGCCCGATTAAGGTCCGCTTCAACAACAACGATCTCCCCCTCTAGCGTCTATCTGCATTACTATTTATCATACCATGTTTTCACATATGAAAAAAGAGCTTTCGCCGGATTTTGCCAGACGATCGCTCTCTTTTTACGTTAGGAACCCGCCTATGCCGTCCGATCCACATGTTTCTGAACCCGCTCTCGCAGGTGGGTGTCCGCAGCCACGCTTTTGAAGTCCCTTTTCGAGGGCATGACAGCCGCTTGGCGATTTAGGTCTCCCGTGAAACAGCCATTGGTTCAAAACAACGAAGGACCGTGACGAACATCGCAGGATGTAAAGCTATTATAGTCCTAAGTAAGGGAAAAGTAAACGTCAAACGGCAATGTTATTTGCTTCCTTCTTTGTCCGCTTCTCTGTTTGCCTCTTTGTACTCATCCTTCACGAGGTCTTCACGATCCATCTCCGCGGCTTCCTCGGCTTCTTCCTCTTCCGATTTCTTCAGCTTCTCAGCCTGCTCCTGAAGTTTCGTGTAGATAATATTGAAGTTCCAGAACGCCAAGTACGCCACGATGCTGCCCATAAAAAACGGAATGAGGAACGTGAACTGAAAGAAGCTGATATAGATGACCAGACCGCACATAATAGCCGTAGAGAGCGAGCGAAACGGCTTGCCGATCGTGATCAGAATCGCATTCTTCATCAGTTGGAACGTCTTCATATGATAATGTACGAGCATCGAGAAGAAATTAAAGATCGATACGCCAAGCAGCGCAAGGAACGCGATAAAGATATACGACAGAATATTAAGCTGCTCCCTGTACACGATAAAGTCGACTATCATAATGACGAATAAAAGCGTATACAAGATTCCGCCTATCATGCTCTGCTTGTAATTCTCTTTGTACCCGCGGAAATACGTTTTGAACAGGGAAACATCCGTCTCGCCTGTTACCCATTTGCGGGCTACTGCGAACATCGCTGCCGTTGCGGGAAAGAATGTGAACGGAGCTACTATCGCCATCAAAATGAGCGAAGTGTACAGGCTGCCTAACATATCCTGCTCGGTTGCGCCGGATTGTGGAGCAATAAACATCGTCAATCCGAAAAAGACGAATGGTATGGAGCAAACTATCCACAATAAATTGATTACGGCAAGCCTCATAATCCATTCGGAGATTCTGTAGAATCCCCCCATTAATCCTCTTGGCTCCATCTGATCTGCCTCCAACGCTGTAATAGTTGCGACCTTGCTACGGATAAAACGAAATCGATTTTGTACTACTAATACTTCAGCAGTCATTTTTATTGGGCTGACTAACAAATAACCGGGGAAGTCCGGGATGCCCGTTAGGCGTCACGGACTTCCCCGGTTTGTTTGCTCGTGCTAGTCAAGGACATGATCTTCGGACCATATGGAATGCTTAGTTGTTGCCGTAATCGTCGGACTTCGGACGACGGCTCTCGCCGCTGCGGCCTTCGTTGCTGCGGCCTTCGCTGCTCCGCTTGCCGCCATATCCGCCGCCGTAGCTTCCCCGGCTTTCGTAGTTGCCGCGCGACGAACTGCTGCTTCCCGAACGACGGTCGTCACGACCGCGATAACCGCCGCCGCTGCTGGATCCGCCGCTGCGGTTGCCGCCGTAGGAGGAAGCCCCACGGTTGAACGGACGTCCATTGGAGCGAATGTCCGGGCGACGTTTCTTCGCGCGAAGCGGCTCTTCCGGCGTAAGCTCGATGCTCACATCCTTCTTCTCGCCTGTGAGCAGTTTGACTGCCGCAGCAAGGAGATGAACGGAATCATATTGCTCCAGCAATTGAATCGCGATAGGCTTGTACTCCGAGAATTCCTCGTTCTGTACAACTTCCAGCATACGTTCGGCCGTAATGCGCTGCTTGCCTTCGATTGCTTCCGCGATACTAGGCAGCGGCTTGCGGTTCATGCGCTGACGCGTAATACGCTCAATGAAGTGCAAGTGGTCGATCTCGCGAGGCGTTACGAACGACCATGCCGTACCTTCTTTGCCTGCGCGGCCCGTACGGCCGATCCGGTGAACATAGCTCTCTGGATCTTGCGGCAAGTCGAAGTTGATTACATGCGTTACGCCGGATACGTCAAGACCGCGAGCCGCGACATCCGTTGCTACCAGGACGTCTATACTGCCATCGCGGAACTTGCGCATAACGTTATCGCGCTGGTTTTGCGACAAATCGCCATGCAGGCCGTCCGCAGAGTATCCGCGCTTCTGCAGCGCTTCGCTCAGCTCGTCAACGCGGCGCTTGGTGCGGCCGAAAATGATAGCCAGCTCTGGAGACTCCATGTCCAGCAAGCGGCTAAGAGCTTCGAACTTTTGACGCTCGTGAACTTCGATATACGATTGTTCGATCGAAGGTGCCGTTACTTGCTTTGGAATAACCGAGACATGCTCAGGCTCCTTCAGGAATTGCTGAGCAAGCTTCTGGATGTTGATCGGCATCGTAGCCGAGAACAACATTGTTTGACGCTCTTCCGGAACAAGCTTAAGGATGGTTTGGATGTCCTCCATGAAGCCCATATCCAGCATTTCGTCCGCTTCGTCAAGCACGACTGTTTGTACATCTTCCAGACGAATCGTCTTGCGGTTGATGTGATCCAGCAAGCGTCCTGGCGTTCCGATAATAATCTGCGGGCGCTTCTTGAGCGCGCGAATCTGACGTCCAATTTCTTGTCCGCCATAGATTGGCAGCGAACGAAGGCCCTTGTATCGCGTGAGCTTCCCGATCTCGTCAGCCACCTGAATAGCGAGTTCACGGGTCGGCGTCATAATTAAGGCAACAATGCGATCCTCGCTTACCGGAATTTTGTTAATGAGCGGAATACCGAATGCCGCCGTCTTGCCCGTACCTGTCTGGGCCTGACCAATCAAATCCCGTCCCGCCATTGCGTATGGGATCGATTTGTCTTGAATAGGGGTTGACTCTTCGAACCCCAACTCCGTTATTGCTTGCAACACTTTTGGTTCTAAACCAAATTCAGCAAATGTTTTCAAACTTTTCTCAAACTCCTTCTATCTACAGCCTTCTTAAGAATATCCAAACCATTATAGCACAGAAACATCCCCGAATACCAGTTAAGCGAACAAAGCCATACTAACCAGGAGCTATAATACTTCAATTCTGGATAAGGGAGCGATTCCATTGCAGGCAACAAAAAGGCGTTATCTGCTCACAATACCGACCATGACGATCGGCGCGTTGTTAGTTGCGATCGGGTTCAACATGTTTCTCATTCCCCACCAATTGCTTAGCGGCGGCTTGTCCGGCATCTCCATGATGATCAGTTATATCACCGGCGGCAATGTCGCCTGGCTGTATCTTCTATTGAATATACCCGTATTGGTATGGGGATGGTTCATGTTAGGGAGACGCTTCGTCATTTGGAGCATTTACTCCGTCGGCGCAGCAACCTTTTTCCTGAGAGTGGTTCCCGTCATACATACGGCTGACGATATTTTGTTAGGCGCGGTGTTCGGCGGGGTCATCGTCGGCTTCGGCAGCGGACTTGCGCTCAGGTACGGAGGCTCCTCCGGCGGTTTCGATGTCGTTGCCTCCATTGTTACAAAGAGACGCGATCTGCCCGTAGGAATGATCATCTTTCTGTTAAATGCGGGCGTCATCGCGATCCTAATCTTCTTCACCAAGAACTGGGACCTGGCGCTGTATTCGCTTATTGCGATTTTTTCCGCGGGCAAGGTTGTAGATCTTATCCATGTGCGGCATATTAAAGTGACGGCATTTATCATTACAACGAAGACGGAGGAGCTCCGCCAGAAGCTGCTGTCCCATCCCAGAGGCATTACCATTATCAAGACGCGAGGAGCCTACTCCTCGGCCGAGAGGGACATGCTGATGACCGTACGCACGAAATTCGAAGTGGCGGATTTGTGCAAAACCATCATTACCATCGACCCGCACGCTTTCATTAATATTGTGGAAACCGTTGGCGTCGTCGGAGACTTTCGGAGGCCGAACCCGAGCTGATCTCCGCGGAAGCGGAAGTTGTTAACAATTGCTATGTTTTTGAAAGCGAAGCTGTTATAATGTGTGTATCCCAAACGTTAGTTTCTTTACCAATCGTTTTCCCCTTCTTGCTTTCTAATTGACTATTAGGATGAAAGGGTGATGCTGAGTGGATATGGAAACGGTCAAATTGTCTCAAATTGTCGAAAGGCTTGCCCCGGAGCTTAGTCCTTACCTCACTTCCCGTGAGTTGGATCTCCGTATCGTCCTTCGTGACGGCCTCGCTGTTCTTGAGCCGGGAGACGTCATGGAAATTGTACAGCACAGCATCTGCAACGGGCAGAAACAGACGATGTTACAATGAATAGGCTTGGTTATGGGATATCGGTATAACCGCACTGCCAGTCGATCTCGTTGTCGACTGGTTTTTTGTCTCCCATTAGAACAAAAAAGAGATGACCCATCCTTCAAAGTGGCTTATAATCGGAATCAAAAGGTGAAGCTTAGTTGGCTTTGCGGCCGCGCCGTCCTTTGTCGGCGCACCAGGTTTCATTCCTAGACATAGAGGTTAAGTATGGGGATTACTTATACGATCCTATAAAATGACGGGAGAGAGCTCAATGGACATCATTGTATCTACAATTATGCTGCTTTACGGCTTGCTTACCGGACAAGGAGACGCGCATGGCGATGCCAAACAGCTTGCTGTCGCCTATCTAAATGCATCAGCCGGAGAAACGATCGTACAGCCGAATGCGCCGATCGTAACGGGAGAGGAGACTCCGGGAGGCGGAGGTATGATGCCCGGTCAGGCGAAGCAGGATCCTCAGCCCGATACGCCGCCTATCAAGGGGATCTACGTCACAGCGCATAGCGCGGGCGGTTCCCGCATGGAATCGTTGCTCAAGCTTGTTGACGATACCGAACTGAACAGCATGGTTATCGATCTAAAGGACGACAACGGATATATTACATACCCGACAACGACGCCCGAGCTGCTGGAAATCGGTACCGCCAAAAAATATATTTCCGATATTAATGGTCTTATGGATACCCTCAAGCAGCATGAAATCTACCCTATTGCGCGTATTGTCGTTTTTAAGGACACCGTGCTTGCCGTCAAACGCCCGGAGCTGTCGTTCCTGCAGCCCGACGGCACGATATGGAAAAATGGCCGCGGCGAAAGCTTCGTCAATCCATACCGCCAGGAAGTGTGGGAATACAACGTCGCGCTAGCCAAGGAAGCCACGAAACTCGGCTTCAAGGAAATCCAGTTCGACTACGTTCGTTTCCCGGAAGGATTCGAAAACCGCGCCGATACGCTCACGTTTAACAAGACGGAGCAAAGCCGCGTAGATGCGGTAGCCGGATTCGTCAAGTACGCTCGCGAACAGCTGGAGCCGCTTGGCGTACGCGTTTCCGTCGATATTTTCGGTTACGCGGCATCCGTGCCGGCTGCCGAAGGCATCGGTCAGGATTTCGTCAAAATTTCGAATGACGTACATGTGATCTCGCCCATGATCTATCCCAGCCACTACAGCACGGGCTGGTTCAACCAGAAGACGCCGGATCGCAGTCCTTACGAGACGATCAAGGGAGCTATGGACGATACGCACGAGAAGCTCCAGAACACCGGCGAGCTCAAGCCGATTATTCGTCCATGGATACAGGATTTCACCGCAAGCTGGCTAGGCAAAGGCAATTACGTGAAGTACGGCATCGCCGAAGTTGAAGCTCAAATTAAAGCCCTCCAAGATTCGAACGTCACCGAATATTTGCTTTGGAATGCCGGCAACAAATATACCGCTGGCGTCAAATACGAATAATTGCTATTGTGAAAGGGCTGCCTGGCAAGGGCAGCCCCTTTTTGTTTGCATCCATTTTTAAAACAAAAAACTGTTCCCTAACGACAAAGCGCTTAATGACGCTTTAGCCCGTTTGGAACAGCTCATTTGGTTATTGTAAAAAATTATTGAGAAAGACGCAGCGCGAGCTCGTACATATCCATGTCGAACGGTTTTTTGCTGTTTACAACCGTATCGATGTCCGTCAAAGTTAACTCGCCTTTGATCACGCCGCAGGATTTGCCGGAGTCGCCTTCCATCAGCTTTCTGACGGCGAAATCACCTAGACGACTTGCAAGAATGCGGTCTACCGCTGTTGGTGTACCACCGCGTTGAATATGGCCCAGCACCGTAACGCGCGCTTCGATACCGCTCAGATCGGTAATTTTTTGCGAGACGTCTTCGCCCTTGGCCGCACCTTCGGCAACGATGATAATACTATGACGTTTGCCTTTGGCAAAATTGTTTTTCATCCGGTCAGCAACTTCGGCCAGATCAAACGGAACCTCCGGTACAAGAATCGTCTCCGCCCCGCTCGCAAGTCCAGCGTACAATGCAATGTCGCCGCAGTGACGGCCCATAACTTCTACGATCGAAGAACGTTCGTGGGAAGACATCGTATCGCGAATTTTGTTGATCGCATCAACGACGATGCTGACC
Source organism: Paenibacillus sp. MY03 (assembly GCF_002165585.1). NCBI lineage: Bacteria > Bacillati > Bacillota > Bacilli > Caryophanales > Paenibacillaceae > Paenibacillus > Paenibacillus sp. MY03. The sequence continues at coordinate 279,316 of NZ_MXQD01000006.1, forward strand.
GCTGTATCGAAGCCGATTGTCGCATCCGTGAACGGGATATCGTTGTCGATGGTGCCTGGCAGACCCATCGTTTTAATGCCCAGCTTGCTAAGCTTGTTGGCGCCTTGGTAAGAGCCGTCTCCGCCGAGGACAACCAATCCGTCGATGCCTCTTTCGCGAAGCACGTCCGCACCCCGTTGTTGACCTTCCGGCGTCAGAAACTCCTTGCATCGTGCCGTCTGAAGAATCGTGCCTCCGCGCTGAATAATGTCGCCGACGCTGCGAAGATCCATCTCGCGCAGATCGTCATTAAGCAAACCTTGAAAACCTCTTTGCACGCCGTAAACCTTTAAGCCATGGAACAGTCCGCTTCTAACAACGGCGCGTACAGCCGCGTTCATGCCTTGGGAGTCGCCTCCGCTTGTTAATACCGCAATAGATTTAACTGCAGTCATGTTTCATTCCTCCACACCAAATTAGTCTTTATCAGGCTTGCTGCCTTCGTATCCATTGACTGTTAATCATGAAAAACAACCGCGTGAGCGGACTATTTTTCATCAGTCTCTTCGACACTTCGCGCACCTCGGCCTGGAGTCGAACTTTGGGATCTGTCAAATAAAGGGCTAACAGACCTTCGATAATTAACCGATGGAATCCCGATGCCGGAAGCGACTTTACGTCCTCCCTCGCGCGATTTACGATCATATCGATCCGTTCGACCAGCAATTGCTTGCTATCGTAGTAATTGCAGAAATTCAAATCGCCGCCAAGCTTATCTTCTTCCTGATCGATCAAATAATCGAGCAGAATGTGAAGACCGCATACATGCGGGAAATAAATACGGCGGATCGCCTCCGCGTCCTTGGCGGACAACTGAGACTCCGATGCTGCCAGAAACAGCATAAACATGCCCAGCGTAGAACCTGTCGCAGCGGCAAATTCATTCCATTGCAGGTGAGGATATTGGTAACTGTGTTGATCCCACCATGCGAGCAGTTCGTTCTCGCGCATATCTTTGCGAATATGCTTGTACACTTGCAGATCTCCATACAACGCGACCAATTCCTCCACATGCCGTTGCACACTTAAGTACGAAGGCAGCTGCGATACGCATGTCTGGCAGGTCCGTACGAGATGATGTAGATAACCGCCGTCGTCGCTCTCGCTCCGAAGCTCGTAATAATCGCGAAGCTCTGCATGAGGATTAACGGCATCCAACATAGATTGATGAAGCAAACGGAAATCTTCGGGATCCAGCGACGTACTGCGATCGCACAGGTTGTCCAAATAATCGCTGATCGTCTGCAGCGCGACAATAAGCGGAATCAATACATGACGGTATTCCAGGTTAGCCGCGGCATATACGCCGCCCCCTTGGCAATGAAACTTTTTGTCATCCATGCTGTTCAAGGCCTGCGTCCGCAGCTCGTCGTCAGGTATTCGTTCCGCCAATTCTCTCAAGCGGCAAAGTTCGGCATCTACTTCAGGCAACACGTATTTGTAGACTCGATGCATGAGCTTAATGGGACCTTGAGGCGCTCGTCTTCCCGAAAGCGTCGTTAGTATCACGGCGCACCCCTTTCGCGAGAATGATGTTATGAATGCCGGCGCGACTCTACGTCCTGATCGTTCCTGTACCAAATATGCAAATCGTTGATTCGGCTGGCCAAATCCGCGATTGCATAAGTAAGCTCACAGCAGCGTTCAAAGTTGTCTTCCTCGTCCATCTCTGCTTGCATGCGAATAATGCCTGCTTCGAATTCCATCACGCGGTCCGGAATGGTGCCGCGTATGAGCTCCCATCTTGCAATAATCGCGGTTCTCTCCTCCAGCGAATATTGCTCCCAATCTTTGGCGAGTGTCGGAATATGTAGACGAAGCCTGTCGTTCCATTGGAAAATGTCCATTGCAACCTCCACACAATAATGTACCATTTTGAAGGGTAATAATCCAGCCACAATTCAGTGTCGGCCTTTGGATAGCCTGCTCGAATTCGGAATTCCAAGCGCTAATGCGCTTACAAAAAACTGACTTTAACCGCGACATGGCAAAGGTTCTTTTTGAGACAACTACGTCGAACGAAAGCATGGTATACTAAATGTCGAAGATTCAGTAATGAGACTAGTATTGAGAAAGCGGAACGGAGTCAATTCGATATGGAGTCCGTCCGTTTCGCAAGATAGAGAGATGGAGTGAAACGGCAACCATGAACGATTCAGTCACCACCGGGGAAACAATCTCTGCAACAGCCAAGCAAGAAACATTGGCGCTGCGCGCCTTCAACTTCTCGACTTTCGCCACGCAGTCGCTTGTCATCTCCTTTATTCCTTTATATTTTATGACCAAAGGTTTCTCTGAGAGTCAGATCGGCGTCATCTATTCGGCCGGATTGTCCGTGTCCATCTTCGCCAACATTATTACGGGTCTTGCCAGCGACAAATATCGGACGATACGGAAACTTCTTGTGGCGCTTCTGTTTGCCCAACTCGTGCTTATGAGCATTCTGTACCCGCTCGAGAACGTCGTCCTGATTACGATCGTCATGACATGCTTTTATTTTTTCCAGACCCCGATTATTCCGTTAAGCGACAGCCTCATTCTATTATCCAGCCAGCATACCGGCACGCCTTACGCGCTCATTCGTATATTCGGCTCGCTCGGCTTCGCGCTAAGCGCCTACTTTTTCGGGCTGCTGCTAAAGGGAATCGGTTCGGAATGGACGATTGCCTTGGCTATCGGCACAATCGGGATCTCGATCTTCATCAGTCTGTTCATCAAGGACTATCAAAGCACGGCGCGCAAAATCGAGTTTTCCGGCTTCTTTAAGCTGCTGGGCCAGCGTCAGGTGTTGACGTTTTTTGTGCTGATTCTGATGGTTTCCATCTCGCATCGAATGTACGAGGGCTTCCTCGCGGTCACCATGCGCCAGCTAGGCGCAAGCGACACGCTGATCGGACTGGCCCTGCTTGTATCGGCGGCCAGCGAGATTCCGACCTTGTTTCTGCTCGGCAAATACGGTCATAAGCTGCGCGAGTTGCCTTTGCTTGCATTCGCGTCGCTGATGTACGGGCTTCGCCTCTGGCTGATGAGCGAGATTAATGATCCCCAATGGTTTATAGCGACACAGGCAATGCACAGTATCTCATTCGGCATCTACTTCTCCACTGCGCTCCGCTATCTCTCGTTTCTGATCCCGGACGAGTATCGCGCATCCGGTCAAGCGGTGTATACCATTATATGGACAGGCGCCGCCGGCCTTATCAGCGGCGTCATTGGCGGCGTTGTTTACCAGCACCTCGGCCGCGTCGCCTTCTACCACGCCGCCATGTATGTCGGAATAGCCGCCGCCATCGGCTTCCTGCTGTATCACTGGCTGGGGCGGAATGGGAGGTAAGCTTTTAGGCGGTTTTAGCGCTTATGGGCGCTAATCTAAGTTACTTTCCGGTCCATCGGCGTTTTTATCGTCTACAGCAGCTCGTTCGCCTACTTTTTGGCTCCATAGGCGTTGTTAACGCTTATGGACGCTAATCTAAGTTACTTTTCGGTCCATCGGCGTTTTTAGCGTCTACAGCAGCTCGTTCGGCTACTTTTTGGCTCCATAGGCGTTTTTAACGCTTATGGGCGCTAATCTGAGTTACTTTTCGGTCCATCGGCGTTTTTAACGCCTACAGCAGCTCGTTCGCCTACTTTTTGGCTCCATAGGCGTTTTTAACGCTTATGGGCGCTAATCTAAGTTACTTTCCGGTCCATCGGCGTTTTTGACGCCTACAGCAGCTCATTCGCCTAATTTTTGGCTCCATAGGCGTTTTTAACGCTTATGGGCGCTAATCTGAGTTACTTTTCGGTCCATCGGCGTTTTTAACGCCTACAGCAGCTCGTTCGCCTACTTTTTGGCTGCATAGGCGTTGTTATCGCATATGGATGCTCTAAGTTACTTTTCGGTCCATCGGCATTTTTGACGCCTACAGCAGCTCGTTCGCCTAATTTTGGCTCCATAGGCGTTTTTAACGCTTATGGGCGCTAATCTAAGTTACTTTCCGGTCCATCGGCGTTTTTGACGCCTACAGCAGCTCATTCGCCTAATTTTTGGCTCCATAGGCGTTTTTAACGCTTATGGGCGCTAATCTGAGTTACTTTTCGGTCCATCGGCGTTTTTAACGCCTACAGCAGCTCGTTCGCCTACTTTTTGGCTGCATAGGCGTTGTTATCGCATATGGATGCTCTAAGTTACTTTTCGGTCCATCGGCATTTTTGACGCCTACAGCAGCTCGTTCGCCTAATTTTGGCTCCATAGGCGTTTTTAACGCTTATGGGCGCTAATCTAAGTTACTTTCCGGTCCATCGGCGTTTTTGACGCCTACAGCAGCTCATTCGCCTAATTTTTGGCTCCATAGGCGTTTTTAACGCTTATGGGCGCTAATCTGAGTTACTTTTCGGTCCATCGGCGTTTTTAACGCCTACAGCAGCTCGTTCGCCTACTTTTTGGCTCCATAAGCGTTTTTAACGCTTATGGGCGCTAATCTAAGTTACTTTCCGGTCCATCGGCGTTTTTGACGCCTACAGCAGCTCGTTCGCCTAATTTTTGGCTCCATAGGCGTTGTTAACGCTTATGGGTTCTTATCAGAGTTATCGATTTTCGGTCCATTGGCTTTTTTAATGACTAATATGACTTGATACCTATCAAAGTTTTATCTAATCAGATCTACTGCATTTTGAGAAACGATAAATGTCCGATTTCGTTTGTAAGCTACATTCGTCAATTGGAAAACACTTTTTTCCAATAATGATCCAATCATCTTATTCACATAATCCTTTTTCCTCCCCAAACTTTTGCATAAATCTCTCACACTAACCGGTCTTGATAAATTCAAAGCACAACGGATCGCTTCCCTTTCATATGGTGTGAGTGTACTATTCAAAGTATTTAAATCATTGTAGCCTCTTAGCAGCTCACACACAAAATCCCGACACTGCAGCCCCTTCTTGTCAAGCTCGTCCCATGAGAATGGGATGTATACGCAGCCGCTGAGCAACATGTGACGGATACGGGCTTTCTCGAAGCTGAAGCGATCCCTGCTGATTGTCTCGGCATGTGCACTAAAACCTTCGCACTCAAACCCAAATCGGAACGGCGCGTAAAACACATCAATAAAAAAATGCACCCCATTAGGCAGAACCAGCTCATACTCGAGAATAAATCCTTCAAATGTTTGAAAAATCGGCCAAAGCGCTTCCCTGAACATCTTGATCGTACCCGAAAGATCTCGTTCCAGCATTTCCAGCCGGCGTGAAGAGGCCTCCTTTTTTTGTTGCTGCAAAAACGCATCAAACTGATCCTCGAACGAAAAAACTCTCATCTAATTCAATCCTTTCTATCGAAAAAATAAAAAAACGCCGCCCATCCCATGACATGAGATAAGCGGCGTATGCTTTACGCTCAGATGATATATAGAGAGATTTCAGTTTGCAAAAACGATAATTTCAGTAACGTGATGACAGAGATATTTGCCTAATCGATGAATACGCGTGGCTGCGCTGTTGCAAGCTCCCTTGGTCAATATTGACCAGACCAGTTTGCGTTTGTTATGTATTGATGAGAACGATTAGCACGATTATGCATGGTACGAGTATACCCTCCTTTGGCGGCGTCCCCTCTACATGCGCCATCATTTTGGCGAAGTGTATAGAGAAAGTATGGGCTAAGTCATCTGCATCCAAGTACGTTATAAAATGATATTTTTCAAAACATTATATCAAATTATGAGGTTGAACACTAATAGTTCACGAGCGTGATTTGATCTGGTGAATTGTCATCATGTCGGCAGTCGCCATACTTTGGCGGAACAGTGATTTTCATCCCGAGAAATGGAGGTCAGGTATGAATGGTTGCCTAAATTTCAAAAAGGGCCCCTTAACAGGAGCCCTCCACGCGCAAAACTGATGCTGGATTCTCGAATGCCAAATGCTATAGTTTGTGAACGTTGGCCGCTTGTGCGCCGCGGTTGCCTTCGGTAATGTCGAATTCGACCGCTTGGCCTTCATCCAATGATTTGAATCCTTCGCTTTGGATCGCCGAGAAATGGACGAATACGTCCTCCCCATCCTCCACTTGAATAAAACCGTAACCTTTTTCTGCGTTAAACCACTTTACTGTACCTTTCAACTTCATGACCTCCTAAAATTGTACCGCCGCCTTCTGACGGCGAGTGAACTCATTATAGCGATAAGAAAATAAAAATGCAATTTTAGAGAGCTCATCCCTTTTTTAGGAGGTTCAAATAATGAATTGACCCCGGAATAAACGGCAAACCTGTCGTTTGAATCGCTGTTTCCGCCTTCCCTTCGCCCTGTAAAGCCTCGATAAGCTCCTCAAGTCGATCGTACGGCTCCCACCGCAATGAAAGTAAAGGGTAGATGCGAACCTGACCTCCGGGCTTGCATACCCGAAGCAGCTCGCGTATCGATGCCAAATGAAAGTCATATGCGAATTGCTCGGCGTACAAAAAAAGAAAATGGCTGCACAATACAAGCCCGTACCGGTTATCGGGCAGCGGCAAGGACGGCAATCGACCGTTTATGTATCTTTTGGTTTTCTGAGCAGAGATGCTTTGTAAATCAGTTTGAAACTGCAATAAAGATGCCTCGCGGCCATCCCTGTGTTGGTCCAGCGAACCGTAATAACTCCAGTCGAACCGATCCTGAATGGAAGCCAGCTTCTCCGTTGAAGTAACAATCTCCCTGGCAGCTTCCTGAATCCATGCCGAAGAATCTCCTTGATATCTCGGATCAATCGCAAACGCTTCATAACCAGCCACTGTCGCGCCCGCGGCGAACGAAGAACCGCCTGCGGCAACATCCAAAATGGGACCAGCCGACAATTCTTTCTCCGTTAGCTGGAACATGGCTGCATATTCATCGAAGCTTCTGCAGGTCATAGCTACTCCAAGCTGCTCATAAATACCTGATTCTTTCATAACAATCCTCTCCTCTTCTCATCTCATCTCTTCTCAACTCGGCTAGGCTTAATCGCCAATGCGTAGCGAAACTTTACATTCTGCACGCACATATGCTATTCCCTCTCCAATGTGTATTGATTAAGGCTTCAGGAATAGCTATGATGATTACTATACCATAAATAGCTAACGGAAGGAGACATCATCATGTTCAAGAAACATCAAATTTACAAAACCGACAAATATAACATGCTGACAGTAGAAGTTAAAGGAAAAACGTTGGTTCTTCGCGAAATCTCCGATCAATGGGGAGAGGAATCGCACGAGTTCGTTAGCCGGCAAGAGATGCTGCATTGGGCCAGAAACCGGTTCCGGGCAGAAAATTATGTAGGCCGCGAAGATGAATTGCAGGCCATTATGGACGCATTTCGCGAAGTGTAACCACCTTTACAGAGAAACGCTTCAAACGATTCACAAAGCCGAATTTCCATGGCCGTTGACGTATTCCTCGTCCGGATGAAACAATCGGGCTTCGGATTTTTCCGGATCGTGCGACGGGGCGCAAACGGCAAACACGAACATAATGGCTTTGGCGATTGCATAGGTAACGATAGGAGGTTTCAATTGCTGCATGGATATGACATCCACGGTAATATTCGTAATCGCGGCGTTCTGCTTGGGCGCCATTGTCATCATTAAACGCGATTCGCTGCCCCAGGGCATGCGCAGAGGACTTGCCATCCTCTCGATTCTGCTTATCGCTTTTTCTTTTTTCCTAATCGTGTATTCTTTGTTCCGAATGGGTACATAAAGACATAATTTCACAGCCGGCTGGGCATAATATCGACAAACTGTGCCCGGAGGTGGAAGTAATGAAATGGCTGAAGCTGCTGCTCGCAGTATCTCTAACCCAGACGATCGTGCCTATGCAAGTACATGGCAGTTCAGTTCTGGAGGCGCAAAGCCGAACGAAGCAGAACCAGAGCAAATCCGGCGCCACCGCCGTTAAGCAATCCATCCCATCAAAGTCGAGGAGGAATACGATGAGTCAACTGCCAAAGCGTTCTGAAACCGAGGAGAAATTCCGTTGGAAGCTGGAGGACATCTTCCCGTCCCAAAGCGCATGGGACAAAGAATACAAGGAAGCCAAGGCGCTCATGGCCAAGGCTGCAGATTTCCAAGGCAAGCTCGCTGATCCCGCGCAACTAAAGGCCTGCTTTGAGCTGGAAGACGAGCTCTCCTTGCATGTCGAGCGCCTGTACGTTTACGCCAATATGCGCCATCACGAAGATACGGCGGAACCTGGCTACCAAGCCTTGTCCGACAAGTCCAAAAAGCTCAGCGTCGAAACGGGCGAAGCTTTATCCTTCGTGACTCCCGAGGTGCTTAGTCTGTCCGATGCCGACCTGGACGCAATGATCAACAACGAATCGCTGGCGAAATACAGCCATACGTTGGAAGAAATGCGCCGCGAAAAGGCCCATGTTCTCTCCAAGAACGAAGAATCGCTGCTGGCGCAGGTCGGCAATGTGAGCTCCGCTCCAGGGACGATTTTCAGCATGCTCAACAACGCGGACCTGAAGTTCCCCAAAGTTAAAAACGAGCAAGGCGAAGAAGTCGAGCTGTCCCATGGCCGCTACATTCAGTTCCTGGAAAGCAAAAATCGCGACGTCAGACGCGAAGCCTTTCTCGCGATGTACGATACATACGGCAAACTTAAAAACACATTAGCTTCCACTTTGAACGCGAACGTATCAAAAAATATTTTTTACGCGAAGGCTCGCAAATACGATTCCGTGCTGGGTATGTCGCTCTACGGCGACAATATACCGAAAGAAGTGTATACGAATCTCGTCGACACGATTCACAAGCATCTGCCGCTAATGCACCGTTATATGGAGCTTCGCAAGAAGCTGCTGGGACTGGATGAGCTGCATATGTACGATCTGTTCGCGCCTCTAGTCGATGAGTTCGATATGGAAATCAGCTACGAAGACGCCAAAAAAACGATCAAAGAAAGCCTCAAGCCGCTGGGGGAGGATTACCTCAATGTTCTTCAAGACGGCTTCGATCATAGCTGGATCGATGTATATGAAAACGAGGGCAAACGTAGCGGCGCTTATAGCTGGGGCGCTTACGGCACCCATCCTTACGTGCTGCTCAACCATAAGGACAACTTAAACAGCATGTTTACTTTAACGCACGAGATGGGCCATGCTCTGCATTCGTATTACTCCGATACGACCCAGAATTATCGCGACGCGCAATATACGATATTCCTGGCTGAGGTGGCTTCGACGTTGAACGAGGCGCTGTTGATGGATTATTTGTTGAACAAGTCCACGGATCAAAAAGAAAAGATGTATCTGCTCACTTATTATGCGGATCAATTCCGGACGACGGTGTTCCGCCAGACGATGTTCGCGGAATTCGAGAAGATCGTACACGAGCGCGCCGAAGCAGGCGAATCGCTGACCCCGCAGGAGCTTAGCAAAATTTATTACGACCTTAACGTCCTCTATTACGGACCCGGCATGGTCGTCGATAAGGATATCGAGATGGAGTGGGCGCGCATTCCCCACTTCTACAACAGCTTCTATGTATACAAATATGCGACGGGCTTCTCCGCGGCAACGAGCTTCTCAAAACAAATTTTGTCAGAGGGCCAACCGGCTGTTGACCGTTACCTCGGTTTCCTTAAGAGCGGCGGCAGCGACTTCTCCATCAACATTCTGAAGAAAGCCGGCGTCGACATGAGCACGCCGGAGCCGATCGAACAAGCGATGAGCGTCTTCGAGGAATTGATCGGGCAGATGGAAGAACTGACGGCGAAAGCGGCGAAATAAAGTACCGAGATGGTTGCGCGACAAAATTGAGAGATGAACCACAACAATTTGCAAAGGTGAGACGACTGTTGCCGTCGCTTGGCTGCGCTGCAAGTTCATTTCGAGGCGTATAAGCGCTGAATACCGAAAGCCTACACTAGCTTACTTGCTTACAATGTTACGAAAGGACCTCCTCTCCCGGACATCATCTTCGGGAGGGGAGGTCCTGTGTCGTTGAGGATAGAGTACTCTTACTCGAACTTTCAGCAAGTGACGAACGCCAATTCCTTGCGAATTGGTCCAAGTCAATTCCCGCTAATCTGGTTAAGGGAGGATCAAGCTGATAACCTTTGCTTTACCGGTGTACAATCGGGAAGCCGCTGCTTCGCCAACCGGCGCAGCGGCAGCTCTTAAAGCAGCAGGCTGATGCCGTACGCAATCAGCCCCGCAAGCAGCGACGACAGGAGATTTACCCTGTCGTTCGTCAGCGCGGCGAAGCCGCGCTCCTGCCGCGCCGCGGTGCCGCAATGCGCGGCGCGCTCCGTCTCGCTGCCGCATACCCGGCAGCGATACATGGCCTGGCCGGTTGCGCCGAGCAAGGAGTCGGCGAACGCCCCGGCCAGGCCGGCTGCGGCCGCGACGGCGATCCACGCCGCCGCCGGCGCTGCCGCAGCCAGGCCCTCGCTCGCGGCGCCATCGCCCGCGAGCGCCGGGCCCAGCAGCCACGCTGCGACGGCGCCGATAAACGCGGCTCCGGCCAGCGCGGCTGCGCTGCCGAGCGGCGTGACGCCGCCGCTCGTGCCGGGCTCGACCCGCTTGCCGCTCGTAACCGATCGCGGCGCGGTCCGGCTCAGGGCCCCGATCTCGGTGGCCCAGGTATCCGCGTTCACGGAAGCCATGACGCCGATGAAAGCGAATAGCCAGCCCTCATGGGGCCATATCGCATGGGCGGCGCATAACGCAAGGCCTGCGCCTCCATTTGCCCACACTTGGCCGGCGTCGCGGCGGCCGCCCTTCGCGTATTTCGCCTCCGCATTCGCTTTGGCGCGGGCCTTGCGCTTCCACTTCGACCATAGGCTGGACGATACAAAAAACGCCGCCAAACAACCGAACCATACCGGCTCGCCGAGCACGATAAAACCCGTTCCCATTGTAACGGCCGACCATGCGCCCGACACCGACAAGGAACGGGCCTTGTACGCGGCAAACGCGCAAAAGCCGCTGCCGAGCAAGCCGGCAAGCAGCCTCATCCACCATTCGTCGATCCATCCAACCATTGCTCATACCTCCAGGACATGCATTGCCTCATCTTTCTGCTGCATCCGACAAGCCACTTTGTTGATCAGTTGACTCCCGAACCCATAACTTCCCGCCAGCGGTCGGGGAAATTGGTGCAAATGAGCAGCTTTGGATCCAGAGAAGTCAGCTTGCGAATGCTCCGTTTGTCGTTAGCCGTCCAAGCCATCGTCTGGATGCCGGCTTCCTTAAGCTGGGCCAGCCGATCCTTGTTTAACCTAGAATAGCCAATCGAAAGGAAATCGCAGCCGAGCTCACCCAGCTCATAAATAAGCGTATTCCGCCAGGCATCCAGAATAAGGCCCGTTCTGATCGTTCTCGATAATTTCCTTACGCGGTGCAGCGTCCCTGCGTGGAAGGAGGTCAATACAACCTCTTCGGAGGCGCCATGCTTGGCGATACAATCCAGAACGGCCTCCTCGATATGCGGGTAACGAATGCCGTCCGTTTTCAGTTCAATATTCAGCTTACAGCGTCCCTTTGTTTCGCGAAGGACTTCCTCCAACATCGGAATACTCTCGCCTTTAAATGCGGAGCCGAACCACCTGCCCGCATCCAGCGATGCGAGCTCGGCTGCCGTCCAGCTTCGAACGTCTCCGCGGCCGTTCGTCGTACGGCGAAGCGTATAATCATGAATAACAACAGGAACAGAGTCCTTGGATAATTGCACGTCAATCTCCATCCATTCGACATCCGGCGCTTCCAGCGCCATCCGTATAGCGGACATGGTGTTCTCCGGCGCGCGGCCCGACCAGCCCCGATGCGCGACGCACGGATTGCGCATGTAACATCTTCCTCTCCCAGCAGCTTAGCCGCTCTTTGTGTCTATTCGTGATGCGTCACGACGGACTTCCTGCTCGCTCTGTCTGCTCCTGAAGCATCCCAGCTAACTACTTGCTCACTCTGTCATCTCCTGATGCATCCCCACGGACATACAGCCCTCTACTTCCAGCAGCATGCCGACCTCTATCTCTATTGCGCTACAAGCCGTCCATCCTGCTCCAGCCTCGCGCCAAAGGAGATAGAGGTCAGTCGGTCAAGCAGCGTTGCAGCGGCATCGCCCTCCAACGGAGTCGGCTGGCCTTGGATAACGATCATGGGGTTGAATTTCAGCTCGCAATCGCCTTTCTTGTTGCAGGAGGCGTCCAGAATGCCCGTCTCTGCTCCCGTTCCCTTCGGATACGCAGAGAAAATAAAGTTTCCTAAACTGTATGCAATCCATTTGCCTTTATACATCTCAAATCCCTGCAGCACATGCGGATGGGCTCCGATGACAAGATCGGCTCCCGCATCGATATACGTTCTGGCGTTGCTCTTTTGGTAATCGACCGGCTTGTCAGCGAGGTCCTCGCCCCAGTGCGCCATAACAACGACAAGATCCGCGTTCTCCTCGGCGTGCTTAATAGCCGCGACGGCACGCGTCGTATCATAAGTCTCTGCTATGCCTGGCGTATGGCGGTCTGCCTTGAGCTCCGTGTAAGGGATAACGCGGCTTAGTCCGACGAATGCGACTCGAAGACCTTTGGCCTCCACATAATGCGGCTCGAAAGCTTCCTTGTCGTTACTGCCCGTACCCATATAACCCAAATCGGCTTCTTTCAAATAACGGATCGTATCCAGCATGCCTTCCGCGCCTTGATCCATCGCGTGGTTGTTCGCAAGGCTTAATACGTCGAAGCCTGCGTCCTTGATGGAGGGCAGCACCTCGGGATGCCCTTTGTACACGTAAGGCGTACCCTCGATCGGCGTTCCTCCCAGCGTGATCGGAAGCTCCAGGTTGCCTGCCGTAATATCCGGCTCGCTTAAGTAAAGCAGCGCGTTGCGGTACGGATAATCAAAACCATGCTGTTTCATGAGCGGGTATAAATATTCTCCCGGCAGCATGTCCCCGACAAAGGACATCGTTACGGCTTCGCCATCCGACACTGCGTTGCCGTCGCCTTCACCGGAAGCAGGCAGCGTGGTTGCGGCCGGCGCATCCGTCTCGGCCTGCTGCGGAGCCGTGGCATCAGGCTGATCAACGTTTTTCCCCTCTTCGCCTTTCGCCCCGGAATTGTCCGAATTCGGTGCTCCTTCATTGCCGGCGCCATCGACAACACCCTCGGCCCCGCCCTTGTTTGTATCGGCAATCCAGCCAGGCAACAATCCTTTATCTCCAAGAAACTCGTTTCCGCCGCCGAAGAGCATCCAGCCTCCCATGCCGCCAATTAATCCGCCGCCAACGATCAATGTCGCTATAAGAGATCTACGTTGCCGTTTCCTTCTTGTATCTTTCATTTTCCTGCGAGATTCGGATCTAGACAATGGCATAGGTTTTCTCCTTCGCAACGAATAAGAATAGATGCGCCATCATATCCGTTTTCCTTCATTATACAATCTATTCTCTCGTATGCGAAACAGAATTCTATCATTTTGGCAGGGACAAGCAGCTTCAACCAAGTATATGCTTGGCCGCTTCCTTGCCTTGGCGGATGCAATCCGGCAAACCGACGCCGTCGAATGCAGCGCCTGTCACCCAGATGCCGGGCGCCTTCTCGCTCAGGCGATGACGAAGATCGTTCATACGCTCAACATGGCCTACCGGGTATTGCGGCATGGATTGATTTAATCTCGTAATCTCAGTGAATAACGGCTCCGCCGATATCCCCATCGTTTCCCGGATGTCCCTTCTTACGGCGGCGATCAGCCCGTCATCCGGAAGCTTGACGCTCTCCTGATCCTCCGAGTGCCCCACATAACAGCGCAGCAGCACTTTGTCCTTCGGACTCGAGTGCAGCCACTTGCTTGACGTCCAGGTGCAGGCCGTAATGTGCAGCCCCTCCGAACGAGGCACTACGAACCCCGAGCCGTCGAAATCAAGTCCGAACGTCTCCTTGTCGAACGCCATGACGACATTTGCGACGGATACGTACCGTACGCCGCGCAGCTCGCCGACCTCCGCGAGGTTCTCCAGCAGATCTGCAGCCGCATAGGCCGGAGTCGTCACTACGATCCGGTCGGCAGACAGCGTCTCGCCGCTGGCCAACACGACATCATAGCAGTCATCCCGCTTCTCGATGCGCTCCGTCAAAACGCCGGAACGCAGCTCCACGCCGCCTCTTTTCAGTGCATTTACCAACGCTTCTACCAGCGTGCTCAGTCCGCGCTTAAACGTCAGAAACGTACCTCCCTTTGCGGTCGCCGTCGTTGCTGCCGCCGTCGCTTTGCGATTGCTCTGCATGCCGCGAATAAGGCTGCCGTGCTTCCGCTCCGATTCCGCGAACTGCGGAAACGTGGCCTTCAGGCTCAGCTTCTTGAGGTCGCCCGCATAGATGCCCGCCAGCAGCGGCTCCGCGATCCGGCGCATAACCTCCGTGCCGACGCGGCGCTCCATGAAACCGCCGAGCGATTCATCGCCGTTCGCCGGCCTCGCGGGCAGCACCAGATCCATCAGCGCGCGCAGCTTGCCTCCCCATGACAGCAATCCCGTCTTCGCGAACGGCATAATTTCCGTAGGTACGCCCAGAACTAATCCAGGAGGCATGGGGTACAGCTTCTTGCGGAACAAAATATACGTTTTTTTGGCCGCCGGGTTCGTCGCCGTCAGCTCGCCCTCCAGCCCAAGCTCCTTCGCCAGATCGATGATGGCTTGCTTGCGGGCCAGGAATGAATCCGGTCCCTTTTCGATGACGAAGCCGTCCCGTTGCAGCGTATTGATTTTCCCGCCGAAGGCCGGGGCTCCTTCCACTACCGTAATGGCGATCTCCCTGCCTTGCCGCTCCGCTTCCCGCTGCAAATAAAAAGCGGAGCTCAGTCCGCTGATCCCTCCGCCAATAATGACAATTCGATCAATCGTATCTGTACTCCGCATCTCTATTTCATCCTTTCAATTATACCTTTAATGCCGCGACAACCGACTCCGCGAGCGTCTCCATGTAGAGTGGATCCTTGTTTAGCATGGCGATACGCTCCAACGTCATGCCCAGCTTGGCCGCTTCCGCTTTGGCTTCGATGTCCAGATCGTACAGCACCTCCAGATGATCCGATACGAATCCGACCGGCGCCACCAGTATCGCCTTTACACCTTCTTCGCCAAGGGCCGCCATCGTCTCCAGAATATCCGGACCCAGCCATGGCTCTCTCGTCCGGCCCGCGCTTTGCCACGTGAATTGCCAATCCTTCACCCCTGCCGCTTCCGCTACCGCCGCCGATGTTTCCATCAGCTGCTTCTCGTATGGATCGCCAAGCTCGCGAATTTTCTCCGGCAAACTATGGGCGCTAAACAATACGCGCACCGGCGCCTCGCCGCCGCTGGATACGGATAGTTTCTTCAATCCGTTCTTTACGCGATCGGTAAACGCGGAGATCAGCTTGGGATGCAGGTGATAGCTTTCAACGGTTGCCAACTCTATGCCAAGCTCGTCCGCCTTGGCTTGCGCCCGTTTCATATAGCTGCCAATACTCATCGTCGAAAAGTGCGGGGCAAGCACGATGGCGACTGCCTGCTTGATGCCGTCCTTGGCCATCGCTTCCACGCCATCCTCGATGTACGGACGCGCGTGCTTAAGCCCTTGGTAGCAGACATATTGCCCTGGAGCCATCGTCTCGAGCTTGTCCTGCAAACCCGCTACCTGGCTGTTCGTATTTTCACGGAGCGGGAATACGCCGCCTACGATCGCTTCGTAACGATCTGTCAGCTCCGCGAGCTGCTCAGGCGTTGGCGCATGTCCGCGTCTAATATGGGTATAGTAAGCTTCCACATCGTCCATCGATTCCGGCGTTCCGTAAGACATCACGAGCACGCCGATCTTGTTGCCGTTATCCGACATTGCCTGACCCCTCCTTGTTTCTCTCAGCGATCGCCCTCTCGGAATACGTATGGATAAATGTAGTCAACTCAACCAGCTTTTCCAGAGAGGCCTCAGGGAACAGACCATGTCCCAGGTTAAAAATAAAGCCCGGCTCCGAGATGCCCTGATCGATAATTTCCGCCGCATATGATTCGATGACGGACATAGGGGCCGTCAAAATTGTCGGATCGAGGTTGCCTTGCACCGCTGTGCGGCCCGCCAGCCTGCGTCTTCCTTCTTCGATGGATACGCGCCAGTCCAGTCCAATGACGTCTGCCTGCACGCTGTGAAGCTCCGGCAGCAGCTCGCCCGAGCTGACGCCTGGGAAATAAATTTTCGGCTGCGGAAGATCCGACAGTTCCGCGAAGATCCGCTCGATTGTCGGCAGAACAAACTTGCGGAAATCCGCCGGAGACAGCGCTCCTACCCAGCTGTCGAACAGCTGGAACGCCTTGCCGCCGTTCGCGATATGCGCCCGCAAATAGGCGATGACCATGTCTCCAAGCTTCTGCATCAGCTCGTGCCATACGGCTGGTTCGCTGTACATCAGCTCTTTGGTTCGCAGATAATTCTTCGACGGTCTTCCTTCGATCAAGTAGCTCGCAATCGTAAACGGCGCTCCCGCAAACGTGATAAGCGGAACTTCAAGCTCCTTGTCCAGAATCCGAATCGTCTCCAGCACATGCCCGAGATCGCCTTCCACGTCGATAGGCGAAAGCCTTGCCACATCCGCAGCCGAGCGGATGGGATTATGGATGACCGGACCGACGTTGGCCACGATGTCGAAGTCAATGCCGATCGACGCCACGGGATTCATAATATCGGAATATAGAATGGCCGCATCCACGCCCAGCTTGCGGATCGGCATCATTGTCACTTCCGCCGCCAATTCCGGCTGTTTGCATATTTCGAGAAGCGAATATTTTTCTTTGATTTTGCGATAATCCGGATCGTACCGCCCCGCCTGCCTCATGTACCATACTGGCACTCGGTCAACTTGTTCCTTCCGGCTCGCCCGTATGAAACGGTCGTTATAAGACATTCCCGTTCCCCATTTCTATGTAATTTCATCTGCTTTCCATTATGCCCTTTTTCCCAAACCCTAACAACCGCCGTAACATCTCTTCCTATGACAATAGTATGACAATCGGGCCCGCCGCTGCATGAAGATTGCGTGAGAAAACAATGGAAGAGCGCAGAGCGCTAGAGAACGTCGACTCCCTTGCACAACTGCGCTCCGCTTTCTTCCGTTGCTCAACCTTACAATTTATTTCATGTACGTCCTCAAAGCAGCGTAAGTTCCACCTGTTCCCCGGAACGATCGATTCGGTAGATTCCTGTTTTCATATCGACTCCGTAATGTTTGTCAAACAACCTTTTCCCTTCGGAATCGCTCTCTACGACAACGAGATAATCGTAACCGCTAAGAAGATTGTCCATGTTATCTTCATAGAAACAACAGATCCCGTCTACATTCGGGGCATATAAAAAATACTTCCCTACATATTGCATGTAGTAATTCGTTATTTGCTGATCCGTGTCCGATGCGTACATCAGATATTTACTGCTATCCTCCTGGCCGCTTTCATACCACCTGTCGCCGGTCACCGTTTTTATTTTGTGCGGAAGCGTAGATTCGTAGCTTTTTGCAATGGAGAGGATGCCATTGTATTCGGACAACAGCAAGATGACGGCTATAGCCGTACAAGCCATAATTCCTTTTTGGTAATATCCTTTTGTTTTGACGCTTTTAAATGCACGATAGTCGGGCAACTCGCCAATTTTATAATGAAAGGAACGCTCCATATCCACTGTAGCGCACAACACCAGGCCGCCGACGAAGAGTACTACAATACTCGAGGCATAACGTTCAAATCCGGCCAGCCAAATCGCCTCATCGAGCGGCATGGAGTAGAGATACAACCCCAGAATCCCGGCATAATACAACAACAATACGATATTAAGGGCAATCAGCGCTTTCCACAAGTTCCATCGTTTCTTCAGCACGACAGCCGCAATCACGGAAGCAACGATAGCTATGAGTTCAAAGGCAACAATCCCCATCGCCGGTCTTGTCATCAGATCGGTGCTGGATCTTAGAAATAGTGAAATAATGTCCTGCATTTGCTCCGGGGTTTTTCCCGTCTCCGTATTCTGCAGACCAGAGGAAGCAACGTCGAATTTATTTTTTACCCCCTGGAAAACGGTCGCCATACGCCAATTCCATCCGAAATACGGAAGCAAGGACCCGCAGATCAGTCCGGCTAAGGCAATCGCGTTTTTCCAGACAGGTTTATTCCAATGAGTCAGCCATGTATAGATTAGGAAGATCAACCCGACTGCCGCAAAAATAATGCCGGTGCTTTTCGTGACCGTCAGTAGGCCTGCAAGCGGTAGCACGACCACACATGCCCGTTTCAGGTTATTTCGATACTGATAAACAATCGCGAAGATGGCTAGCGTATAAATCGGGAGCAAGAAGTCCACCAGCAGATTGGTGATGCGAATCGTAATATTGAAGAAGGACAGCACGGAAAGGCCTAACCCTAAAAAAGCATACAGGAGAAAACGTCGCTTCTCGGAAATAATGCCAAACATGGCATAGAAACAGGAAAAAATAAGCAGTCCTTGCGCTAATAACATTACCGATTGGGCATGTCCCGCAAAACGGCACACATAATAGAGAAAAGACGAGATGCCAAGCGGATAGTTTTTGAAATCAATGAGATCCGATGCCGGCGTCGGAAAGGCATCCGTACTTAACATCACCTTCAAGACTATCGCCCAGTGGGAGAAATTATCGTAATGCGTCAATTGGTTCTGGAAGAGCACCAGCAAAAAAACAAAGCTCCCCGCCAAAAAAGAAAACTGGAATATGGACAAGGAAAACCGAATTGAATCTGCTCGTCGCGACCAGACAAATACACTCAAAGCAAACGCAAGCACACCTAGAATCATAACGGCAAGGCTGACCGCAAAGAGCTGCCCTGCCAACCCGCCAACAAAAACAACGCAGGCAATCGATGAAAACACGAATACAGGGATAAACTCCCATCGCATTGAAAATGTTTTTCGAACAAACAGCATGTAACCCAGAAAGGAGGATACCAGAAGGGCTCCCATTAAAATCTGAAGCGTGATCAGCATTTCTATCTCTCCTAACCCTCAGTTGCACTCTCGGATTGCGATTGCATCAAATCATCAAGCATCTGATCGATAAGACCTCGCTCCGCAAGATCGTCAATATTGACGACCGAGAGAAGCATATCGTCACGTCGGGATCTCGTTTTCCGCGTATGCTGCAGGATGACTTCAATATTGCTTTTTGTATAAAAAGTAACCAGCCCCCCGGTCGTCGTATCGCCCTGGAAGTCGGTGGCGGAAAAAAACAGGAAATTAAAGCTGCGCAGCGTACAACGATCTCCATTGGTAAAAACGACTGGACACTGAATCGGAATTCTCGGCATATTCCTCTGATTCGAGAACGGCTGGATCACGCGTCTTTGCACATTGCGAACCATATCGTCATAAGCCGTATCCCAGAGATTTAACTGCTCCGGCAAGGAGTGTTTCCGGTCATAAATGATTTGCATGAATTGGCGCTTGTCCATCTCGGAGAGCGGCTGAACTTTTACCGAATAGCGCCAGCCCTCCCCGTCCTTCTTCACGTTGACGATGACTGCATCCAGATTCGCCTCATACCGCTCGGTCTTCACGTTCAGAGAAATCGTAGACTTCGGTGGCAAATAAATGGGTTGGGAAACGTACAGGGCAATACCATGTTCCGATACGTCTACGGTCCGGGCCTCATAACGCAAATTATTCTCTTTGTATTGGATGACTACATCTTCTTGCGCCCGAATACGCTCCGTCTCCCGATAAGCGCGGCGCCCGATCATGAAGAACAGAGCATAACATAAAGCGATCATATTATAAACCAGCCAGAAAACGATGATACTGCTGTAAAATAGCGCAAGGCCATACTTGCCATGCACATACCGAAGAAGCGCCGCAACCGACAACAAAAGAAGGAAGAGATGCGGAAGGGCATACAACAGAGAGGTCATCCATTGTCGATCGGCGGCCTTTTTTTTGTTTGTCACCTTGAACTTCCTTTCATGGATGTGCAAGGTTTCAAGTAATACGGGTACAATCAGATACGGCATAAAAATCGTATCGATGACTTGACTCCAACGCTGATTGCGAATATTGCTGGATAGATAACGCATCGACATGCTGTAGCAGAAATAGGACGGGAGCCAAAAAATCAAAATTTGCCAGAAGCTCACATTTACGATTTGGAAGTCGAACAGCGCGAATAAAATGGGAGCCATAATAAAAATCAACCGATTAAAAAAGGACCACCAGTACAAGAAGCTGCTCAAATAGGTAATTCTCGTCCAGAAGGCAAGCTTCCTGGAGAAGATGGCACGGGTATTCTGCAAACTTTGAAGAATGCCTCTCGCCCAGCGGATACGCTGCTTAATCATGCTCTGAATCGTTGTCGTGGTCAGCCCTGCGGCCTGAACCTCCTGAGTCGCATACGTAATATAGCCGGCTTGCTGCAAACGGATACTGGTCTCAAAATCCTCGGTGATCGTCTTTAGCGGGAAACCGCCGATCTCCTCCATGGCCTTCCGAGAAATGACCGTGTTGCTCCCTGTATAGGCAACTGCATTGGAGGCGTTTCGCAAAATATTAACCTCTCTCGAGAAAAAATCCTGCTCGTTCGGAATGCCCTGTTCCGCATAGAGGTTGAATTGAAATAAATCCGGATTGTAGAAACTTTGGGGAGTTTGAACAAGCCCTAATTTCAACCTGCGTCTCCCCAATTTGGACTTGTCGCTCCGTTTCTTCTCCGTGCGGAGGAGCCATTGCCTATTGTCTTCAGTCAACCCGGGGACCAGGAAATACGGAACGGTCTTCATTAGAAAAGTATGTTGCGGAATCATATCCGCATCAAAAGTAGCAATGAGCGGAGAGGAGGTTTTGCTCAGCGCATGATTCAAATTGCCGGATTTTGCTTCCGTGTTTTCAGGAAATCCAAGATATCCGACTCCAAATAGTCTGGCAAGCTCCTCGACCTCGGGTCGTCCTCCGTCGTCGCATAAATAAATATGAACCTTTTGCTTGTCCGGATAGTCCATAAAAGTACACGCGTTGACGGTTTTGTACAACAGATCGACCGGTTCATTATGTGTAGCAATGAACACATCTACATCCGGATAATGCTCGGGCGCAATGTTCGGTAAGTCTAGCTGTGTATGTTTTTTCTGCATCTTCTGAAGAAATAATTCGAAGGTAGTCAGCACCGTTACCGTCTCAGCTGCAATCAGCAGAATGCCGAAAACCATATTCCAGAAACCCTGATCCCATGGCAACGTAAAAATCATGCGCCATAACAAATAGATGGACATCAGAATCATCGTGGCGACGAACAGAATATTTTGCCGTTTTTCATTTTGCACTACAGACGCTGCCTCCTCGCTGCAAATACCCACCGCCGCTGCATCTGAAAGCTGAGCAGGAACAGCATGGCATCACAGATGAGTTTAGCTATTTTTTCACTCATAAAGAAAAAGGTATGAAAGAAATAAACACCGGTACTGGAAATCAATATGACGAACGCGCATAACGTCAAATAGCGCCATAAACTTCCGCGGCTATCCTCTTGGCGGAATACAAAATGTTTATTTAGCAAGTAGTTGACCAGGATGGAGAAAACTCTTGCGATCGTCGTCGCCAATAAAATCCGTATATAGTCCTGCTCCCCAAGCACGGGTTTTAATAAATCAAGCAACAGCCACGCTAATCCTAAATCGACTACGGAGCCGGCAAGCGAAGAGGAAATAAATCGCACAAAACTGGAGACCAAAACCCTCATCACCCGGGCACTGTCGCGGAGCGGTTTAAAATGAGTCCCCGCGTTCCTGTTCTCGTAGATGACTTGAATCGGGAGAGTATGAATCGGTACGCCGGATTGGACACAGGAAATGAGCATTTGCAGCTCGTATTCAAATCGAGAGCCGTTAACCCCTTGCATAAATGCAAGCAACTGCGGGCCAAAGGCACGAAGCCCTGTCTGGGTATCCGTGAGCCGTTTGCCGTAAAGCATGGCAAACATAACGGAGGTAACCCGATTGCCCAGCAATGACTTTGGCGGTATTCCTCCCTCGCTAAAGTTCCTTACCCCGAGAATGAGCGCTTCAGGATGGCGCAACGCTTCTTCGGCGAGCCGATATACATCCTCTGCAGCGTGCTGTCCGTCGGAATCCGCAGTGACAACGCAGGCGATCTCGTCGAAGTGCCGTTCAATATAATGAAAGCCGGTCTTAAGCGCGGAACCCTTACCCTGATTTTCCTTATGTCGAAGCAGAATGCATCCTTTCTCGCTAAGCTCACGGAAAATCCATTGAAATTCCTCGCCAGAACCGTCGTCCAAAATAACAATATTGTTAAGGCCGTATTCTCGTAATTGCTGTACATAGAGCAACAGCCTCTCATCTGGCTCAAGCGATGGAATAAGGATAATGGTTTCGCCTTTTTGTTCCCCCAAGGTCATCTTATTAAACCTCAATTCGACATATTTCGACATATTATATATGAAATACTGCGTGTAGTATATAGTAAACGAATTACTAGTACCTGAAACGTTGATGTGATGCGTAAGTACCTGGCGATTGGAGATATAAAAAGAATGACGCAATCTTCCCTCTGAACAAAGTTGAAGAAGCGTCTTTCTTTCAATGTACGATTAGTATGCGCATTAGCCGCGCACCCTTGCAATCGCCAGCCCGTCATAGCCGGGAAGTATCGTGCTCTCCAGCCTGACGTCCCTCGCGATTTTTTCGTTGAACGACCTCACCGCCTGAACCGCCGGCCCTTGCTTGGCTGCATCCGTCGTGCGTCCCCTCAGCAAAATGTTGTCGGCTACGATGAGCGCTCCGGGCAGCGCGAGCTCCAACGCATAGTCAAGATAGATGGGATATCCTTCTTTGTCCGCATCGATAAAGAAGAAGTCGAATTTACGGCCTTGCTCCTTAAGCCTCGCCAAACTTTCTTTTGCATCGCCAACGATATACTCCGCGATACCGTCATAACCGGCTTCTGCCAAATGGCGAGCTGCCACATCGGCATACGGCTGCAGCAGCTCAAGCGACACCAGCGAACCCCCGCCTTCCTTCCCTTCCATTCCGCGTGCCAGGCAGATGCCGCTGTAGCCGCCAAGCGCTCCGATCTCCAGCACCTTCTCGGCTTCGCTCATCCGCACGAGAAGCGTCAGCAGTCGGCCATAACCCTCCGCGATCGAGATCGAAGGCATCCCTTCGGCCGCAATGCCCTCCTTCACCCGCGTTAGCACGGCATCCGTCTCATAGAGACCGTCGACGTATTGTTCGATGTCCGACATTCTGCACTCTCCTCTATTTTCGATTTGTAAAATTGTCGCAATTTGTCCTATACTTAATTGTACGTTTTTATAGGATTCGTGACAAGAAACGGCGATGGCCGCCATGCTGTAAGGCCACCCGTTCGATATCAATTCGGAAATGAGTGTTCATTCATGAGCAAATTGCAATTAATCGCCACCGCACCCATGGGACTCGAAGCTGTCGTCGCCCGCGAGCTGAAGGAGCTGGGTTACGAGGATACGCACACCGAAAACGGTCGCGTAAACTTCACCGGCGGACCCGAGGATATCCCTCGCGCCAATCTGTGGCTGCGCTCCGCCGGCCGCGTGCTGATCAATATGGGCCGCTTCAAGGCGACGACCTTCGACGAGCTGTTCGAAGGTACGAAGGCGCTGGACTGGTCCTCCTGGATTACGGCCGATGGAGAATTCCCCGTCAACGGGAGGTCCCAGAAGTCTCAGTTAACAAGCGTCCCTGCCGTGCAAGGCGTCGTAAAAAAAGCCGTCGTCGAGTCGCTTAAGGGCAGGTACGGATCGGAGTGGTTCCCCGAGGACGGACCGAAATACGAGATCGAAATTACATTGTTGAACGACGAAGCGCTTCTCACGCTGGATACATCCGGCTCGGGCCTTCACAGACGGGGCTATCGCCTGGCGTCGACGGAAGCGCCGATTCGCGAGACGATGGCGGCCGCGCTAGTCCAGCTTAGCCGCTGGCGCCCCGAGAGACCGCTGTACGATCCCTTCTGCGGATCCGGCACCTTCCTCGTCGAAGCCGCCATGATCGGCTGGAATATCGCGCCGGGACTCCGCCGCAGCTTCGTCAGCGAAAAATGGCCGCAATTGACGGAAGAGATGTGGAGTAACGCTCGAGACGAAGCATACGATGCCGTACGCGATGACGTGCCGCTGCAGATCTTCGGCTCCGACATCGACCCTTATGCAATCGAGATCGCCGAAGCTGCAGTGAAACGCGCGGGCTTCGCCAAGGACATCAAGCTGAGCGTCACGCCCGTCTCCAAGGCGAAGCCGCCAGGCGACTATGGCGTTATACTGACGAATCCGCCCTACGGCGAACGATTGGGCGACGATGCGCAAGCGGAAGCCGCCCTTCGCCAGTTCGGTCTGACATCCCTGCATTATCCGACATGGTCCATATTCGCCATCAGCCCGTCTACGCAGGTGGAGCATTATATGGGCAGGAAGGCGGACAAGAAACGCAAGCTGTTCAACGGCCGCATTCAATGCGACTTCTACTCCTTCTTCGGACCTTTGCCGCCGAGGGAGAGATGATATGATTGTCAGAAGCGGCGGCTTCGGCCGCCTCCTCGCATGGGTTCTCGGCTGGCTGGATCGCCTGGCAGTGGCCGATTTTATTTTGTTCGCCGGCGCGATGGTATGGAAGCTGTACTTCTTCTCAACGCTGCTGTCCGTGCAATATATGGATATGACCCGCACGGATGCCATCATCGAGACAGGCGCCGTTCTGCTGATCGCCTTCTGGACGCTGCTGCTCCCTACCCGGTGGCGTATCGTCGCTCTCGCAGCGTTGAACCTGCTCCTGTCCTTCCTCCTCTTCTCGGACGTCATCTATTACCGTTACTTCCAGGATCTCATTACGGTACCGGTGCTGCTGCAGCTTGGGCAGGTGGAGTCGCTTGGCGACAGCATCTCTTCGCTGCTTAGCGCCTACGACTTCTGGTTGTTCGCGGATATGTTCCTTGTATTACCGTTCGCCGTCTTTGTCGCTTGGAGAGGGCGAGGGATACTGCGGGCGAAACAAACAACGGGACGACTCATCTGGAAGAAAGCCGCAATCCGGATCGGAGCATCGATCGTTTCCTTCGCCATTGGCTTCATGCTGTTTACCGTCAATCTCAATCATGCAACGGATACATGGGCCAAAGGACTTTTCGAGAAAAATTGGTGGAACTTGACGATCTACAACGTCACCGGAGGACTGGGCTTCCATGCTTACGATGTCTATCGTTACGCTGCTATTAATTGGTTCGGCGCGGAGACTGTTACCGCCGAACAGAAGTCCGAGACCGAGCAGTGGATCGAGGAACGCGGTCGTCTTCGGGGAGAGCTGGAGCGTGATTCTTTATTCGGCGCTTACGCCGGGAGCAATGTGCTGATGGTTCAAGTCGAAGCTTTGCAGAACTTTATGCTTGGCGCCTCCATCGGCGGTCAGCCCATTACGCCGGTCCTGAACGAACTGATGAACGACAGCGTCTTTTTCAAAAACTTCTATCACCAGACGGCGCAAGGCAGGACATCGGATGCGGACTTCGCTACTAGCTGCTCCATGCTCCCTGTAAAGAGCGGTTCCGTCTTCATTCAATATGCATCGCATGAGTTCGATTGTTTGCCCGGCACGTTGAAGGCAAACGGCTATTCCGCGAATGTCTTTCACGCGTACCAAGGCGGATTCTGGAACCGCAACGTGATGTACAACAACATGGAGTACGATGCGTTCTACAGTCTCAAACATTACGAGCTCGACGAGAGGTTGGGCTGGTCGCTTGGCGACAAGTCGTTCTACAGGCAGTCGATGGATAAAATTTTGGAGACGAACAAGGCTTCCGGCGAATACTCGCCCTTTTATGCTTTTATGATCTCGCTTACGAGCCACCATCCGTACAAAATGCCTGAGCAGGAGCAAAAGCTGGACGTCGAGGAACTTGAAGGTACGATCATGGGCGATTATTTGCAGGCCGTGCATTATGCGGACGCCGCGCTTGGAGAGCTGATCGCCAGACTGAAGGACGAAGGGCTGTGGGAATCGACGATATTCCTTTTATACGGCGATCACGACAACTCCATCCCCGATTGGAGCTTATATGATCGGTTCCTCGACGATCCGTCGGATTCGTTGACTCAAGAGGTGGCGTTGAAAAGCGTACCGTTCATGGTCCATCTTCCCGATGGCGCGCATGCGGGAATCAGGGATACCATCGGCGGTCAGCTCGATACGACGCCGACCTTGCTGCATCTTCTCGGCATCTCGACGAGCCGGCAATATTTGCTCGGCATGCCGCTGCTGACGGAAACGGAAATAGCTTCGCGAATGGTCGTACAACGCGATGGATCCTGGCGGGACGATTCGTTATATTATTTCCCCCCAGAAGACGGACTTCAGAAGAACGGCCGCTGCTTCGACATTGCAAGCGGCAGTTCGTTGGAAGTATCGCGTTGCCTCGACAAGACGGCGGAGGCCGATCAAACGCTCATCATGTCCGATCGGATCGTCACGGGCGACCTCATCCCTTCTTTCCGCAAGAACGGCGTCGTTGAGGCCATCGAGATGTCCCGTTAATAAACTTGGTACAACAAACAACAAGCTGCACGCTTCCGCCGAATCTTCGGCCGAAAGTGCAGCTTGTTTGCGTTTGTTGTCCTGTCCGGTCGAGCTGGACCGTTTTATTGGTTTTCAAGCCACTGGAGCACATCGTCGATATGCTCGACCGCTACAATATTCAGGCCTGGTGCGGCAGCTTTCGCCGCTTCCTCTCCCGCACGAGGCACAAAAAATACATTCGCATCCGTTCGACTCACGGCATAAGCCTTCTGCGGAATGCCTCCAACCATGCCGACCGAGCCGTCGGCTTCGATCGTTCCCGTTCCCGCTATGCGGAGCCCTTTCGTTACGCCGCCGGGCGTCAGCTGATCGATCAGAGCCAAAGTCAGCATAGCTCCATGCGATGGACCTCCGACATGAGCCATGTAGTCGTTGTACGAGACGATCCTGGGCGTGTCAAGCTTCACCTCCGTCTGTACGGATACACCTAACACCGCCCGGTCCGGAGTATCCTCCGATGCGGCAGCCCGCACGTTAATTTCTTCCTTCGCCGCTCCTCTGCGCACCGATACCCGAACTTCGTCACCCGCCTTGACCGCCGTCTCCATCGTCGTAATCAGATCCTCTACTCGGGAAACCGGTCTGCCGTCCAGCGCGTCAATAATATCGCCCGCTTGCAAGGTGCCGTCAGCCGGGCTTCCCTTTACGATGGCCACGATGCGTACGCCGTCCGGCACGGCTCCCTCGCCGAGCCCCGCCTTTTCCATGGCTATCGCCGCCGCTACCCGGTTGGCGTCACTTTTCATGGCGACAACCTGCGCGTACGTCTCCGATAGAGGAGGTTCATTTTCCGGAATGGGCTGGAAAACGTACTGCGGGAAAAAAGCCGCGTATAGCCTGTCGGCCAAAACGGCCGGCCGGTCGAACACCAGCACGCCGTCAATGACGCCTCCGGCAGCTCCCCCTTCTACCTCGGCGTATCGATTCAGGTTCAGCGTCATGCCAGGGTACGTCACATTGTACGAGGTTGGCCATGCCGTTAACGCCAGCACAGCCAGAGTACTTGCAAGCAGCGAGCTGTTACGCCACGGGAAGCGTCGTTTACGAAGGACTTCGCTGACGAGAAGATCCGCGAACACCAGCACGGCGCAGGCCACGATACCAAAGAGCTGCAACTCCAGCTTATCGACGGCGAAGACGATAATGCCTGCCGAAGCCAAACTTATTGCAGCCAGAGCTATTCTGATCAGGCGGAGCACAACCGGCGTCGTGCCATTCCACAATCCCCTGTCAATCGATCCGGCAACCCAACAAAGAGGAACGACAGCCAGACCATAATACAAATAATCGATCCATTCGATCCACTCCATGCCCCCGCCAGACTCGAGCGGAGCGGGCAACCAGATCAACTCGGCTCCGATTAGATACGCCAGTCCCGCAAGGATGCCGGCAAGGTAATACCGACTGCGTTCTCTTGCGCCGTCCCGTTGTGAACGAAAATTCCGCATGCCTTTCCCTCTTCCCTTCCGCATTAGAAAAAAGACAGAAACCAGCGCCGACCTTCGCCGTCGCGTCCCCTGTCTCTTCCCGCAGCATCTCCGCCGAATTCACTTCTTCAAGTACGTCATTGCTTTGTCGATAGCTTCGTCTTCCGTCGCGCCTTTTACATATCTGCCGTTAATAAATACGAAGGCGTAACGGGCGCATGGCCCGCAATAGGATTTGCAGCCGATGCGGACTTCCGTCTCCGGCGCCTGCATCCCGATTTTGGCCACCGCCGTCTTCATCCGCATATGCTTGCACTTGTCGCATATTCTAATATCGTTTGTTGCCATGACTCATCGTTCCAATCCGCATCCGCTTGCTGCGACGCTTAATGATCTCCGTGATTGCCCTTGGACGGATTCGTAACGGCAAACCCTTCCTCCGGGACGTAGAAATAATCGATTCGGACGCCGTCCAGAAACGCATTGTCCTTCTCCAGAATAACGTCGATCTCCTTGTCCGTAGACACGACGACATCATTGTCCGTCGGCTCGTCGATGCCCATGCCGTAATGAGCATGGTCGCCGTGTGCATGCGTAACGTAGACGCGCAGCAGCTTGCCTTCGTTCTCGGGCTTGTCCAGCTCCAGCTTTATCATCTTGGCCGCATTGCGGGAAATTTTGCAGTGCATCCTTCAACAGCTCCTTCTATGCCTTTAAAATATAAATTCGTATAAGCCAGATCAAGATATATTATACTTCCTGCCCATCCGCGCTGCAAACCATTCTGCAATAATCATCGTAAACGCGATATCATCGATCGGAATTAGCGGAAGCACATCCGGCACGACCCAATAGACGATGACCGGGATCAAGAACAGAAGTTTGTCCCTTACGGCCACTTCCTTTGACATCAGCAGCTTGTATATGAACGCGAAAGTGTTTTTCCAATGCTTGAGCGTCAGCAGCTTGCGCATGCCCCGCACCTCCCTCCGCCTTACGGCTTCGTTCTTGTTCCAAGTATAACACAGAGATGCCTTACAGGAGCAAGGAGGAGAGACAAGGGACGAGGAGCAAGGCGCTAGGCCACGGTTATACAAGCGATTTCTGGCTTGCGGCAAGCAGCTGCCCCGACGGTCAGAAGCTCGATAGCCGCTTACAAAGCTATCCGAAAACAGCGTCGCCACCCTTTCCTACATGCGCAAGGACTCCAACAGCAGAGGTCTCAGCTCCTCGTAGATGCGATCCAAACTGCTGTATGGCAGCGGATTAACGCCGAAACCCGCCTCCACTGTAAAGCCGGGACGTCTAAATCGATAGATGAACCAGTCCTTGTAACCCGCGTCGCTGCCGCTCAGCTTCACCGACTTATAACCGCTTGCCCGCTCCAGCCTCTGCGCAAGCGCCTCCGATTCGGGCGGCTCGTAGTCCCGATAGTTCCAGTAGATTTCCCTCCCTTGCGTATGCAGCGCGATGACCGCGTGAAACGGCACGCTCTCCGTCAGCCTGGCCATAGCCTGCGCTTCCGGTTCGCTAAGCGGACAAGGTCCGGGATAATCCCGCGGGGAGGGTCCTGTTGCCCCTCTGCGCTTGCATTCTTCTTCCCAATATGCGGGAAACTGGTCGTTAAGATCAACGCCCCTCATATTCGCCTTCCAGCCGCTGAAGTCGTCCAATCCGCCGTTCCAGGCCAACAGCTGGCTGTAAAGAGGATGATTGGGCTGGACGCCTCTCTGCGCAAGCTCCACGCCGTCCGGATTTACCATAGGCACAGCCCAGATCGTCCATTCGCTGCAATACCTCAGGACATCGACTCCTCCTACTAGTCCATCGGTCGCATATGCGTTTGAGAGCTCCGTAAGAAACCGCATGAGCAGCGCTGACGTAATCCACTCGTTGCCATGAAACGACGCATTTATATGCAGGTTCCGGGCTCCGCAGCCTACGCGCATGGCCAGAATCGGCTTGCCCATAACGCTTCTGCCGATGCTCTCGGCCGCGATAAAGGGGGAACCGATCGCAAGCTGCCGGCATTCCTCCATCATATCCTCGTATGTATATCCGATATCATCATATCCGTTTTTATTCAAGCTCCGCACTCCTTTACCCTTTGCCTGCGTTCCCGTTTCTTACCATCATATGCGCGGAAGCCTCCAACCATTATCGCAATATCGTAAACTCTTCTTCTTTAGGTCGTGTCTGAAAACCCGCTCCCCTCGGAGTATTCAGACACGCCCTAGACTAACGCACAGTAAAAAAAAGCGACTCTCCGCACAGTTGACCCGATTTGCGGTCAAATGGACGAAAAAGTCGCTTCTTGCTTTTAAAAACGATATTAGCTAATATTAGGCACTTGCCATACAACCGGCGTCAGATCGATCTGCTCGCCAAGCCATTGCTGCGCGATTTGCTTGAACATATACGGGTCGCCGCTGCAGAAAAACTGGTGAACCGGGACGGGATCATTGGTCGCCAGCTCGCGTTTTTCCTGCAAAATGGTGCTGATCTCGCGCGCCGTCTCCTCGGCGGAGCTGATCAGCGTAACTTCGCTGCCCATTACCTCGGATATCGTTTCCGACAGGAAGGGATAATGCGTGCAGCCGAGAATGAGGCAATCCATGGGATAAGTCCGTAAATGCTCGATTGACGAGCGTACAACCTCATAGGTTTCTTGAGAGCGGAAGTTGCCCTGCTCCACGAGCGGAACGAATTTCGGGCAGGCCTCGCTCACGACCTGTACATTCGGCGTCAACTCGCGCAACGCATTCTCGTAAGCGCCGCTGTTAATCGTACCGGCCGTGCCAATGACGCCGATCCAACCGGTGGTCGTGCGCCCAATAGCCGCCCTTGCGCCTGGATTAATGACTCCTACGACCGGGATTGACACTCGCGAGCGAATGTCGTATAAGGCGACGGCCGTGGCCGTATTACAGGCGATAACGATCATTTTGGGCTGGAATTGTATAAGATAATCGACGATTTCCCTTGTAAATGCTTGCACTTCCTCCGCCGAACGCGGCCCGTAAGGCGTTCTTGCCGTATCGCCAAAATAAATGATTTTCTCGCGCGGCAGTTGGCGCATGACTTCCTTCACTACGGTAAGACCGCCAACGCCTGAATCTAGTATTGCTATCGGATGCTGCACAAACACACCGCTTTCTTGGACTGGGATGTAGGACGAAGAAGATAGGGGTCAAAATTACCATAGCATATGATAACCCCATCGAAAATGTACCTACATCTTAACGCATAATAGGTTAACGTTCAAGAATCGTTAGTCGCATGCATCCCATCCCGCGAACATGGCAAAGAGCCGAATCGCCCATTCCATCCAGGGAGTGGAACGGTGTTCGGCTCTTTGCGGCTTAGTGCCGCTCATACAGCTCAGCTTATTTCTTATACGGTTCCGCGTCAGCAGCTTCCACGATCGTCTCGCCGACGGCTTCGAATCGATCCTGCACCGCCTCGCCCGCTTCAGCGAATACTTCTTTCATCCATTCCGTGCCGTGCTCAGCAGCTTCTTCTACAGCTTCTGCAGTCGATTCCAGAGTTTCAGCCGCAACTTCTCTTGATGCTTCTACCGCTTCGGCTGCTTGTTCCCCTGTATCGGCGCCATTATGAATGACACCTGTAGCCAGCTCTTCCGCCGCTTCGGTCGAGATGCCCGAGATCGCAGCTGCTTCTGTTCCCCTGCTTCTGCCAAAGCTTCTTACATTGCTTGCCATATTGCTTGCCGCTTGTTTCGTCCGATCCGCAAGCTCGATTGCCCCATGACCGATGCCTTTGGCGATCTCTCCTGTTTTATCGCCCACCTTCTGAGCCTGAACGGAGATGTCGTGACGAAGCTCTTTGCCTGCTTTTGGCGCAAATAACAGCGCCGCGATAGATCCAAGCACACCTCCAGCTAACGCGCCAAACAGAAATCCTTTGTTTCCTTTACGTGTTGACATGTGATCGTCGCTCCTTTCGTTCTTAGAGTACCCTGCCCCTTGGTCCGGCCATTCAAACATGCTTCTTATTTCGGCGAAGAAGAGCTTACGGGAGCCGAGGACACGGTTCCTCCGTTGCCGGATGGCGGCTTGCGCCCCGTTTGCCAGAGCTGCCAAGCGGTTAATCCAAGCTCCGCCCACTGGACCGCGGCATCAAGCTCACGCTGCTTGGCGATTCGTTCGGCATGGCAGATTGCGGACTGCGACAACGTTCCCGTTACCCGCTCTACAGCCGACGTCGCATGCTCAATCGTACCGCCCACTTGGCCCACCGCCTGGAATAGCCGCTCGGCCGATTCGGCGCTTTGCTGGAGCGATCGCATCGTCTGTTCGGTTGGCAGCAGCACCTGGCTCATCTCGCCAGACAGTCTGTGCATATCTTCTTGCACCGCCTCTGCCGATGCCTGAACCCGCGCCATTCTGCCGAGCAGCGCGCGTACGGCAAGCAGCGTGCCCGCTACCCAGATCACGAACGCGGCAACAGCCACAGTAGCAATCCATTCCATCGTCATCCCTCCCGCTCCTCTCTCTCAGATCCTTCTCCACCACATGCCTTCAACGCCGACAAGGGCGAATGCCCATTTGCGTAATGACAGTATAAGCAGACTGGGCTTGTCTTGACACAATGTCACATGGATCGCCGGGGTTAAAAATCAATGGGCTCGTTCGACGCAGAAATAACTCATAATCCCGCTTGCCGATAAATCCCTCATTTGGCGCTGATCCCGACTAAGGGGTCGAACGGACAACAAAAAACACGACCCGCAGCAGGTCGTGTCCATTATGAGATCAAAATTTGCGTACGTATTCGTCGATTTTACTCGCCCGAGAGGAGAGCTGCGGGGCCAAATTTGCCGATCGCATAGCTGCATCTGTTACCGCCCTTCGCGAGACATTCCGTTCGCTGCACATTCGCCTCCAGGAGAGAACGGAACAGCGACAGCTCGCACTGGCAAGCTTGATCATAACGTCCGGCAACATCGGAGATGGGACAATTATATTCATGAAGCATATAACCATCGCCATCCCCGCGCTCCATCTCGGCCATGTAGCCGCCGCCGTTCTGAATCGCCGTCAGCTCGCGCACACGCTCCTCCAACGTCTTACCTTCCATACGTGGAGCATAACGCTCCAGAAGCTTCCGCTTGCGGCCTTCGAACATACGATCAATGAGCGGCAGAGTGTCGGGATCAGACTCCAGCTCGGCAAGCAGGTCGATCGCAAGCGTATGGTAGTTACGTGGAAAATGGCGATCCGCCGCATCCGTCAGTAAGTATACATGAAGCGGACGGCCTTTAGGCTGGCGCTGCGGCACGATGCTGACACTGCCTTGGCGCTCCAGCTCGTGCATATGGCGGCGAATCGCCATCTCCGTAAGACCCAGCTCGGCTGCAAGCATCGCGGCGTTCATGCCGCCTTGCTTACGAAGCAAGCTAAGCAGCCGCCCACGCGTAGCGCCAGCTGTGCCAACGGCCTCAACGCCGTCTCGCTCCGCCATCAGATCTGCCATGCTCTCTCCCCCTCTCCGCTCGACCGATCGATGATTGCCTATTGCAGTTCTTTCTTCAGATACATATCCACAGCCGATGCAAAGGTCGGCAGCAGTTCGGCCAATCTGGCCGTATACGGGTGCAGCTCGCTTCGCGGCCAGCTGTAATATTCCTGTACCAGCGGGCGGCGAAGCTTTACAAGCTCCGTCAGCGTCTTGGTCATATCGGCCGGATAGGCGCCTTCCGCCCCCGTAATTTCGATGATATCCTCGTAGCTGCTGGCATCCCGCATCAGAAAACCGTCGATCAGATAACTTCCGACATCGGTTACGATTTCGATCGCCAAGTGAAGCGCACGCTCCTGCGCAAGCCCTTGCATCAGACTGCCGTTCCATCCATTAGCCAGCTCACGCAGCGCATCCGTCAATGCCGGAATGGCATCCAGCCGGACTGCGATTTGTTCCTGGTTTACATAATACATGTTATTCCCTGCTTTCGATTTACTTCTTGCTCCGCCGAGCCTTGCGTTTTAGCCATGCAACCATAATGATGCTGCTAAAAATGATTACAAGCAAATAGGTGAATATTTCGTAAACGTCTCTCATCTCTGACATTGCTTAAGCCCTCGAGCTTTCGTAATCGACGCTGACGGATGCTTCGCGCACCCGTGACATATGCTCGATGACCTTCTTGTGTACGGGATGCACCTGATAAACCTCCAGGTCGGCCATAGAATCAAATTTCGTCACGAGGGCGATATCGTAAGAGCGTTCCGAATGAAGAACATCCACGCCAACCTCTATGTATTTAAGCTCCTCGATTTTGCCTTCCATATCGCGCAGAATCGCCACTGTACTGTCAAGGTCCGCGTTGCGATCCTTCAATTTGAAGCAAACGATGTGTGTAATCATGATACTTAGTCCTCCCTATTGTACGTATTGCCGCCTTGCCGAAGCATACGGCATGAGTTTCGTCCTTTTGTCACATAATAACCTATGAGATGACATTACGGCAATCTTTAGTTAAAGGAGCGAACGCGCATCATGCGATACAAGATCACAATCATTGCCACTCTCATCGGACTTGCCGTCTGCGCATTCAACTATACCGGCTACGATCCTCATAATATGGTGTTTTTCATGTTCAGCGTTCCCGCTTGGTTCGCGGACATGTTCATGGACATTCACAACGTCAGCGTGCTGCTGATGTACGCGCTGACCGTGCTGACGTGGGCGCTGCTCGGCTTCATTACGGATCTTATCATCGCGCGCGACAGACGAAAAAATTCAAGCACCGCCTGACTGACTAACTGACTGTCGTCCGAGATGTCTCGCTCAACAAGCACGCAATCGTCTGCCGAACCCTTTAATCCGACGCGTTATCATTCTCATCGAATAATCGCGAGCCAAAAGACGCTCTTGCGCGCATCCTCGCGCAGAGCGTCTACTTGTCGTTTCTCGAACATCCCCTTAGATCCCGACTAATTGACCAGGACGGAATATGCGTTACTTATCCTTCTCCTTAAGGACCGCAATCATCTTGCGAATCCGTTCCGGCAGCGGCAGTCCCAGTCTACCGTAGTTTTCGGTTACGGAGATCAGCTCGTTCGCGATATAAAAAAATATAGCGGCCCCCATCGTTACATCCTCCGTGTTCAGAAGCACATCAATCCGATGGGCGAGCAGGACAACGAGGAGCGATAACCCTTTGCGCGCAAGTCCCCATGCTCCAAATGAACTGCTCAGCCCTTTGCCTTCTTTCAGGGAGGCCGCAATACCCGTCAAATAATCCGCTGCCATCGCAACCAAAAGAAACGTCAATGATTCCGACCAGCCGCCAAATGCGAACAATAGAATCGCCCCCATCACCCCGCATGCCGAATTAATCCAAACGAGCGGCATCCTCGCCACCTCTTTTCATCGGAGAGTTATAGGATAGGATATGCCTTGCCGCAGAGTCTTGCTTGTTGACTTGTCCCTGCTGCCGCGTTCTCGAAACAATTAGGCCGCCCAAAATAAAAATAGGACTGGCACCTTTCGGCTCCAGTCCCTAACTCTTATTCCATTTCGAGGTAACCCTCTTCGTCGGCCACGCTTTGAATATCCTCGGACGTCACGGCCAGGTAACGATAGCCCTCCTCCTGCATTTTCCGCAGTGCACGCTCCTTCATAAAGCGCGGACTTCCTTCGCCGGCATCTTCGTCATACACGAGAATGATGCCGTCCGACTTGCGCAGCAGAAGCTCGTCCCGAGCTTTGAACTGCCACGGCCCCTCGTAAGGCGCCTTCGATACGGCCGCGTAATAATCAACTTGCTTAAGAAGATCGCGGTAATAGGTCTGCTTCTCTTCTTTCCAATTCTCCTCTTGATTTTGGAATGCCGTCAGAATGGACAGCTTGAGCTGAGGATATTGCGGCTTCAGGTCGATCGCCGCTTCGCAGGCCCATAAATCCACCCCGTACCCGCCGGGCGTGATCACCCATTCCAAGCCTTCCTCCAGCAGTGGAATCAGCTTGTTCGTGATCGCTTGACGAATATAGGGGATACCCTTGTGCTTCTGGTTGAAGATGCCCAGCTCATGCGCGCGATAGCCGGTGACGAGTATAGTCTTCATACGCTAGCGGTTATCGACTTTCTCGGGATACAGGTCATGATTCATAAGACGGTAGGAAGCCATTTCCTCAAACTTCGTGCCGGGACGTCCCCAATTGCAGTACGGATCGATGGAGATGCCGCCTCGCGGCGTAAACTTGCCCCAAACCTCGATATAACGGGGATCCATGAGCTTGATCAGATCATTCATAATAATGTTCATACAATCCTCGTGGAAGTCGCCGTGATTCCGAAAGCTGAACAGATACAGCTTTAGCGACTTGCTCTCAACCATCTTGACATCCGGAATGTAAGAGATGTAGATCGTCGCAAAGTCGGGTTGTCCCGTGATCGGGCATAGACTCGTAAACTCCGGACAATTAAATTTGACGAAATAATCGCGGCCGGGATGTTTGTTGTCAAACGATTCCAGCACCTCCGGCGCGTAGTGGAACGGGTACTTCGTCCCTTGATTCCCGAGCAGCGTAATGCGGTCCAATTCTTCCTTTTGCCTACCTTCCATTCTTGCACTTCCTTTCGATCTATTTTTCTCTTTAAGTATTTAAGGGGTTTGTTGGTTCTTGCACTTAAATAAAATGGAGGTTCAAAAAGCCGCTTTTCAGCACCGAGAAGATTGGACGAAGCTAGAAACTGAGTATCGGAGCGTAGCGGAGCTACGTGAGAAACGGAAGTTTCGGCTGAGTTCAATATTCGACGCCGAATAATCACCTCCGAATAGGCTTCGTGATGGGAAGCGGCTTTTTGAACTACCTATACGCCTTTTTTGTTGCCATATATCCAGGTGTGGAGTTGGGGAAGTACGTGCACGCCACGGAGCGACTCGTCCGGCATTGTCCGGCTAATCAGCCATTCATAACGCTCTACTAGATAAGGAAGCATCGCTTGCGGGTCCGTCTCCGTCAGATTACCGTTCCCCGCTTGAAGATAGAACGGTACATCGCGGTAACGGGCATGTACCATGCGTGCGTAATCCAAGTCGGCATCGTCAAAGATGACGACCTTGAGACAGAAACCGTTCCCGGCCTCGCTCAGCCTTTCTACGATATCATCCAGCGTGTCCCAGTTCGTCGTCATGCCGGAGCTTGGCGGCTTGGGCGACAACGTCAGATCGTCGATGGCCGTGAACCATGGCTGCCAGCGGCTGCCCTGCGTCTCCAGAGCGACTTTGCAGCCTCGATCATGCAAGCCGTGTATCAACGCTGAGAGCTGCGGCAAAAGGGCAGGATTGCCGCCTGAGATCGTTACATGGTCAAACGTGCCGCCGCCGATCTTCTCCAGCTCCTCGATAATCGCCGCTGCGGACAGCAGACGAATATCGTCCTTGCCGGAGCCGTCCCACGTGAAGGCCGAGTCGCACCAGCTGCAGCTGTAGTCGCAGCCGGCGGTGCGGACGAACATCGTTTTGCGGCCGACAACCATGCCTTCTCCCTGCACCGTCGGTCCGAACACTTCCAGCACGGGTATAGGTCTAGCAGCGCCGACCAAGCCGGATGCTGTACCGGATG
Source organism: Paenibacillus sp. MY03 (assembly GCF_002165585.1). Taxonomy (NCBI): domain Bacteria; kingdom Bacillati; phylum Bacillota; class Bacilli; order Caryophanales; family Paenibacillaceae; genus Paenibacillus; species Paenibacillus sp. MY03. The sequence goes on from NZ_MXQD01000006.1 coordinate 316,988, forward strand.
CCTTTCCGGCGTTAGCCGACGCCGCCGAATCAGATCTTCTCGACCGTTGAAAATCAGTCATTGCCCTTCCCCTTCCGCTTGGGCCGATAGATGCAATAACTCGTCGGAGTTTCGCGCAGGAAAACCTGCAGACATTGCGGACGGTTCGACAGGCTGTCCAGATGCGTTTGCACAAGGTCGTGGATGACCCGCGCGACGACCTCCGTCGTCGGAAACCGATGGGATATGCCATTGTCGAAGCTGTCGGTATCTTCGTTAAGCAGGGTGTGATCGAATCGGTTGTGAATCAGTTGTTTAATAATGGCGAAATTGACCAGGAAGCCGGAATCGTCGAGTTCTTCCCCCGCGACCGTCACATTGGCGAAATACGTATGCCCATGCGTCAAGCGGCATTTGCCAGCATCGTCAGAAGGGATGTAATGCGCCGCGGCGAAATGAAAGTCCTTGTTCAGCTCGTAGCAATAATCATGTTGGACAGATGGATAAATTTGCTGCAGCATCAGCGTCCCGCCTCTCTCGAACCGCGGATTGCCAAATAATCGGCAAGCCCTTTGCGACGCAGCTTGCAGGCCGGACATTCGCCGCAGCCATCTGCCAACATGCCATTATAACAAGTGAGCGTGCGCTCCCGAACGAAGTCGAAGGCGCCGAGCTCGTCGGCCAGTTCCCAAGTCTCCGCTTTGTTGAGCCACATGAGCGGCGTATCGATCACGAAGCCGTAATCCATCGACAGATTCAGCGTAACGTTAAGCGACTTAATAAAGACGTCGCGGCAATCCGGATAACCGCTGAAGTCGGTCTCGCAAACGCCGGTTACAATATGCTTCGCTCCAATCCCTTTCGCGAGCACGGCTGCGAATGTCAAGAACAGCAGATTTCGGCCGTCGACGAAAGTTGTCGGGAGCTCGCCTTCCTTTTGCTCGATTGCAATGTCGTCGCGAGTCAGCGCGTTCGGCGCGAGCTGATTCAGCAGCGACATATCGAGAATATGATGTTTGATGCCGAGCGTTCCAGCAATCTCGGCGGCGCAATCCAGCTCCAGCTTATGTCTCTGGCCGTAGTCGAACGTGATTGCTTCCACTTCCGAGAACCGGCTCATCGCCCAGAACAGGCATGTCGTGCTGTCTTGCCCGCCGCTGAAAACGACGACGGCTTTTTCTAGTTTCATGTAGTTTCCACCTCTCCTGAAGTAGAAGACGGATATTCGCGACGGGACCGTACGATCCCTTGTCAATAAGAAACGGCGCGTGAGGCGCTCCCTCCAAGGGAGCGACGCGACGCGCCGAACACAAAAACGACGTTGCCCCAGGCGGGCAATCGTTTCGTTTAGTTTTTTATAGAGGGAGTTCGCGAACCTCTCCCGGCATGCTGGCGATGGGAAATGTACCCGGAATCTTCGCGGCAGCAACCGGAGTTGCATCTTCAATTGTTCACTCGTACTATAACACAGCCTATGCGGAATTGAAATAGAGAGTATTGACAATGCTGCAACGTTTCGCTCACTTAAGCAACCTGTCCAGCTCCCTCAACGTTAATACGATATGGTCCAGCAATTCCGGCAAATCCTCCATCTGCTCTTCTCCGATTCCCCTGCCGAAATCAAGTTCGGCCAAATGACGAACATTACTTTCCTGACTGCCATACACGGTGCTGATCGTCTGGACAAGCCTCAGCGGAGTTCCCCAGATGTCCTTAAAACATCGCTCCACCGCCTCGCATGTTCCGGCTGATCCGTCTGTCTCCAGATGGAACCGCAGCGTAAGTCGGCATGTGGACGCTGCGCCCGGTATCTCCAAAATTTCGTCGGACAACTCCTTAAGCGAGGAGCTTAGCAGCAGCTCTGCCGTCGTCGTTCCTCCGTCAGCCAAGCGGCATGACAATGACAGCTCGCGCGACAGCACGGCCATATCCAACAAATCGCGCCTGCCTGTAACGTCAATTTTGCGATCCAGATTATCTAGGTCGTACAGCTCATTCTCCAGCGCTACCTTTACATTTTCAAAGACGGTTGGATGAAACATACCGCTCCCCCTCAATTAGCCGAATCAGCCTGTAAACCAGCCTCATTCCAGTATAACAAACGATTGGATCGGCGGTAGGCAAAAATACCCGTCGTCTTCCCCTCACCCAAGTTTGCCGTACGCCCCGGAAATCCGTATACTTATAAGAAGAGATACGCAAGCTCTGCTTGCCAATCATGAGAGCAGCATAATCGAGGTGACCGAGTGGAAAAGTTGGATGACTTAAAAGAAGCTTACACATTATTGGGTCTGGAGGAGTTCGCCCCCAAGGAAGAGGTCGAGAAACGTTATACGACGTTAATGCGCCGAGAGCGGTCCAGATCGCGGGCAGAGGTTGAAAGCGCCTCCCAGGGTGACGACTTCGCGAAAGTAACGGCGGCGTACAAGCTGATCCTTGCCTATGAGGACCGCAAGATCACTGACGCCTTCAACGAACAGGAATACGGCAAGTTCAAGGGGATGGCAGGCAGAGCCCAAAAGATCGATCACTTCTGGCGTTATTACAAAATTCATACGTTCGTCGCAATCGCACTAATCGCCGCAATTATTTATGGAATCAACAGCTACATCGACAAACGCGAATATCAGAAATATTTGGCCAGCCTGCCGCCGATTGATCTTAGCGTTTCGTTTTACGGCACCTTTATGGAACCGGACAACAAGGACAGCAAGGAAAAGACAAATGCGGCCATGCTGAGCGCCTTTCCGGAATGGAAGCGCGTTGAGTCCAACATTGTATTCGTACCTCAGGACGACATGAATCAATACGCCTACCTGCAGAAAGCCGTTGTCACATTAATGTCGGAGAAACCGGACATCTACATTATGGACCGTGCCATGTTCGAGTGGATCGGCAGACAAGGCGCGCTGCTGGAGCTTGACGGCAAGCCCGAGATCAGCGGAGCCGGAGAGGATCGGACGAGAAAGCTGACAACGGAGGATGTACCCGAGGAACGTATCTACGGCATCGATCTTAAGGATACCAAGTTGGACAAGGACTTGCCTCTCATAAAACCTGCAGAGGATCTGATTATCGCCGTTCGCGTCAATGCCGAACGTCCTGACAAGGCTCTGGAGTTTATCGAGACTTATCTGGCGAACGGTGCGGCGCAGGAATAAGATGCAAATGATTGAATACCGCAAAGCCCCCGTCATGTGCTGGCGGGGGCTTTGCGATGTGAACCAATAGAGCGATGCTAACAACTTAACTCTGCGAAAGTAGCTCCTTCGAAGGAATTAGAGCGATGAAAACGACTTAAATCTGCGAAAGCAGCACCTTCGAAGAAAATAGAGCGATGCCAACGACTTAACTCCGCGGAAGCAGCGCCTTCGAGAACAATAGATCGATGTCGACGACTTAACTCCGCCAAAGCAGAAAATTCGAGGGAAATAGAGCGATGCCAGCGACTTAACTCCGCGGAAGCAGCGCCTTCGAGAACAATAGATCGGTGCGAACGACTTAAATCTGCGAAAGTAGCTCCTTCGAAGGAATTAGAGCGATGCCAACGACTTAAATCTGCGAAAGCAGCACCTTCGAGGGAAATAGATCGGTGCCAACGACTTAAATCTGCGAAAGCTGCACCTTCGAGGGAAATTGAGCGATACCACCGACTTAAATCTGCAAAAGCAGCTCCTTCGAGGGAAATTGAGCGGTGCCAGCGATGTTGCTCACTCAGCGCGAAAGCAACTGCTTGCTTAATTACTCAGTTAATTACTCAGTTAATCCCTCCCATTCCGCCCCACCCAGTGATACAGCGGGAAGCCGATGGCGCCGGCGATGCCGACATACTTGGTGGCGTGGTAGAAGGCGACGGAGCCAAGATGTTCGTTAAAACGCCCCTTGAATTTCGTAAAGATGAACTGTCCGCCACGAAAAGTCCTCCTGCTTAAGCTGATTTTATATTGATCTGTTCGTTTGAGGAATAAGCCAAAAAACTAGGGGGCCGAAAAAAGCTGCAGTAAACAAATTCAAGCGACAAGAGCCGTCCACTCCGCTTTTTAAGCGGAATGGACGGCTCTTGCATTTATCGTATTGTAATTGCATGCTACCCAACAATCAACGCGTAGACGACGCCAGGGCCGTGCACCCCGATCGTCAGGTCGTTTTCGATGTCTGAGGAGCGGCTTGGTCCCGTGATGAAGTGGACGCCGGCAGGCAGCGCCTCGCGGCCCGCCTCGTCTAACCCGATCAACACCTCGCCCAGCCGCGTCTTTAGACGTTCCGCAGGGATGACGATAAAGAGCACCGTCGGCAACAGGCTAACAGAACGCCCCTTCTCCTTCGACGACGTTACGACAACGGAGCCCGTGTAGGCAACGGCATGGTCCGCCTGCACGACGCCGAAGTCCGCCTCGGCCGCGCGTGCCTTCCAAGGCTGATGTTCGTCGCTGTTCCAAACGGACACCTGCACGTCTGGCAGAGCCTCCTCCAGCCCGAGTCCCGCCAATGTCGGGTCATCCTGGCGGACGAGAAACTTCGCGCCCATCTCCTCGGCTTTGGCCGTAATGAAGGCGGAGACTTCATCCATGCTCCCCAGCTTCGCGACATGCCCCCCTACGGACAACCAGTTGTCCGAAAACGCATCGATTTTCTGTTCGGTCGTCCAATCCAGCTCTCTCCAGAAGTCGGGAGCGCCTCGATAAGGATGTTTCGGAGCCGTCGTCATCCGTGGATGGCGCAGGCGTTCCGAGATATTATTCATAAATCGCTCCTGCTTCTGCCGCGACTGCTCCGCCAGACGAGCCAGCCATTGCTCGCGAGACTCGTCTCCTTGGCTTCCGCCAGATGACTTGTCAGCGCCGCTCCTCATTCCCGTCACATGCTTACTCATGTCTATGCCTCCCTTGCCGCCCCGCGGAGTCGGCCACGTCAAAGAAAGACCCGGCCATTTTCTCGGCCGCATCACCCATGACCGTGTCCTCCTCCATCCTTCGACTCGCGTTGTTCCCGCGCCTTCTGCTCCATACGCTCGCGCATGGCCGTCGGCATCTCGCGCAGCTCCGCTTTCAGCTCTTGGTCAAGCGTAGCCCACTGGTCTCGGAACGACTTTTTCGGCAGGCTTGGCGTAACGCGGTACGTATTCCAGCCTTTCAGAGGGCCAAGCTTCGTACGAATGAAACCGTCGCGTACAACCAGCTTCTGGCCAAGCTTGCCCATCCGTAAAAGACCGCCCATTACCTTCGAGCTGCTCATCGCCGTGGCGAAGCCTTGCATGCCCATGCCCTCCAGCTTGTTGCCGTTGCCGCTCTCCACCTTGCGGCGGCGCAGGTAGACGAGCATATCGTGCAGCGGAATCTTGACCGGACAAGCCTCGTAACAAGCGCCGCAAAGGCTGGACGCATTGGCGATATCGTCCCATTCGGCGATATTTTTGTTAAGCGACGGCGTCAGCACCGCGCCGATCGGGCCGCTGTACGTGCTGCCGTAAGCATGGCCGCCGATATGGCGGTACACCGGACAAGCGTTGAGACAAGCTCCGCAGCGGATGCAATTAAGCAGCTCCTGGAACTCGGGGTCCCCAAGCTGCAGCGATCGGCCGTTGTCGACGATAATAATATGCATTTCCTCGGGTCCGTCGCCGTCGGCCGTCCGCTTCGGTCCCGTAATGCCGGACATGTACATCGTCAGCTTCTGTCCCGTCGCGGAACGCGGGAGAAGCGTCGCCATCACCTCGAGATCTTCCCAAGAGGGGATGATCCGCTCCATGCCCATCAGCGTAATCTGCGTTTTCGGCACGGTTGTCACCATACGGGCGTTGCCTTCGTTCTCGAACAGCACCATGGAGCCCGTCTCCGCGATCGCGAAGTTGCAGCCGGTCATGCCGATATCCGCTTCCAGAAACTTCTCGCGCAGCTTTTTGCGCACGAAGCTGGCCAGCGCCGTCGTGTCAGGCGGCAGTTCATACCCAGCTTCCTTGGACAGTAGCTCCGCGATCTGATAACGGTTTTTATGAATAGCCGGGATGACGATATGCGAAGGCATCTCACCGGCAAGCTGGATGATATATTCGCCCAGATCCGTTTCGATCGCTTCCACGCCGATGGATTCCAGCGCGTGGTTGAGATGAAGCTCCTCCGAAACCATGGACTTGGACTTCACGACCGATCTTGCGCCGACATGCTCCGCGATATCCAGCGTAAGCTCTACTGCTTCCTGAGCCGTATCGGCAAAATGCACATGCACGCCATTCGCCCTAGCATTCTCGACGAATGTATTTAAATAATAGTCGAGATGAGCGATCGTATGCAGCCGAATCTGCCGGCCGCGCTCCCGCCACTCCTCCCAATTGCCATGCTCCTCGGACGCCTTTTTCTTGCCGTTCCGCAGTCGCTCCGTCGTGAATCGTACCGCCTTGCGCAGAAATTCGTCGTTCAGCGCCAGTTCGGCTCTCGCCTTGACCGTCGCTCCTGATTTCCCTCCGCTCATGCTCCCTTCACTCCTTCGTACAGCAGCTCGGCCAGATGCATGACGCGCACCGGTTCGCCGCGATAATGCAGATTGCCCGCGATGTTCATCAGGCAAGCCATGTCGAGGCCTACCAGCACCTCGGCTTCCGTCTCCAGCACATGATCGGCTTTCTCCGTCACCATCGCGCCCGAAATATCGGCCATCTTAACGGCAAAGGTGCCGCCAAAGCCGCAGCAGTCTTCCGCGAACGGAAGCGGCACAAGCTCCATGCCTCTGACGTTCTTCATCAACTGCATCGGCTCGTCCTTCACGCCCAGAATCCGGCTTCCATGACAAGATGGATGGTAGGTGACTTTGCGCGAAAAGGTTGCCCCGACGTCCGTCACGCCAAGCACCTGCACGAGAAATTGAGTGAACTCGTACGACTTTGCCCGCAGCGCCTCGGCCCGCTTAAGCATAACGGGATCGCTTTCGAACAGCTTCGTATAGTGATGCAGCATGCCCGTGCAGGAGCCGGAAGGCGAAATGACAAAGTCGCTGTCCTCGAACGCGTCGAGAATCGTACGAGCCGACTCGCGCGCTTCCTTCCAGTAGCCGCTATTGTAGGCAGGCTGCCCGCAGCAGGTCTGGACGCGGGGGAATTCCAGCGTAACGCCGTAATTCGCCAGCAGCCTGACCATCGCTTCCCCGACTCGCGGGAAGATTGCATCGCTTAAACAAGTAATAAATAGAGATACCTTCATGACTGCACCCACCTGTTAAACCGTCGTAACGGTAATTTGGCGTTCCCGAAGCTCTGCACCCAGCTCCGGGGTCAGCCCGTTATCCGTAATGATTCGATGAATTGCGCCAAGCTCGGCCACATGGGTGAACGCCTGGACGCCGAATTTGCTGGAGTCCGCGAGCAAGACGACTTCGTCGGCCATGCCAACCATCCGATGTTTGATGCGTGCTTGCAGCTCGTTGGACTCGCTGATGCCCCGGTCCAGATGAACGCCCTTGCAGGAGAGAAACGCCCGGTCGACATGATAGGCGTCCAGCGAACGTTCCGCCAGCGGTCCGATATAGGACAAACTGCGGGAAGCAAGAATGCCTCCCGTCGAAATGACCTCGATCCGCTCCTTGCCGGCCAGCTCCATCGCTACCTTGATGGAATTGGTCAGCACCGTCAGCGGAATATCCGGCATGCTCTGAGCCATATACCAAGCCGTGGAGCTGGCATCCAGCAAAATCCGCTCCTTGGGGCGGATCAAGCTCACGGCTTCCTCGGCGATTCGCCGTTTTTCGTCTGCCCGGACAATCTCCCTTTCAAAGTAAGGAATCTCCGGCTGCTGCTCCTTTACGCTCACTGCACCGCCATGGGAGCGGCGCAATCGGCCGGCCTGCTCCAAGCGGTCCAGATCGCGGCGGATCGTCTCCTCCGTCACCTGGCACAGCTCGCTGAGTTCCGTCACGCGAATACTGCCTCTCTCATTAACCAGCTGTACAATTAAGTCGTATCGTTCCGCAACCAGCATAGAATCCCTCTTTCCCGACCATCATCGATCACGTTATTTTAGCCCGTCAAGCCGGTAGCGGCCAAGAACCTGACATAAGCCTCTTCCCATTGCGGCCCGTCCTTGGGCTCATAGACATCTACAGGGAAAGAATCGCCGACTACGCGCCTCGCTTCCCAAATGTCGCTCAATTCGCCGTTCGTTATCCATTGTACCAGCATATTGCCGATTGCGCTTCCTTCGATTGGTCCCGCCCATACCGGCTTGCCGATCGCGTTCGCCGTCCATTCGCAGAGCAGCGTGTTCTGAATGCCGCCGCCGACCATATGCAGTCCACTATATGTCACGCCGGACAGCTGCCCTGTCTGCTCCAGCGCATAACGGTATTTAAATGCCAGACTCTCCAGGATGGCCCGTACGAAAGCTCCCTCGTTTTCCGGCGCCTTCTGTCCCGTCCGCTCGCAATATTCGCGAATGCGGCCAGGCATATCGCCGGGGGGCAGAAACAGCTCGTCGTCGGAATCAATGAAGCATGCGAACGGCTCAGCAGCCGAAGCCATCGCCACCAGCTCGGGGAACGTATACTTAACGCCTGCGCGCTCCCATTCGCGTCTGCATTCCTGCAAGATCCAGAGGCCCATGATGTTTTTGAGCAGCCGGTACGTGCCGTATACGCCGCCCTCGTTCGTGAAGTTCAACTCCAGCGCCTTCGCTCCCATAACAGGCTCGCTTACTTCGGTACCGATCAGCGACCATGTGCCGCAGCTCAGGTAGGCGAACGAGCGATCCTTCGCCGGCACCGCCGCAACGGCGGAGCCCGTGTCATGTTCGGCTACTGCGATTACCGGCACCGGCTCAATGCCCAGCTCCGCGCATACCGATTCGCTAAGCCGACCGACCGGCGTGCCGGGCTGAACGACTGGACCAAACAGCGAACGGTCCGCGCCTACCGCCTTCAGCAGCTCGTCATCCCAATCACCCGTTATCGGGTTGTACATTTGCGTCGTCGTCGCGAGCGAGAATTCATTGTGCATTTCGTCCGTAAGGAAGTAACGAAGCAGAGCCGGAATCATCAAGAAGTGCTTCGCTTCGCGCAGCAACGGAGAACCGGCCTTCTTCATGGCCTCAAGCTGATAAAGCGTATTGAACGTCAGAAACTGAATCCCCGAACGGTCGAAGATCGTCTCCGCCGACAGTTCGCCGATGAGACGCTCCATCACTCCATCGGTCTGTGAATCCCGATAATGGACGGGATTGCCCAGCAGCTCGTTGCCGGGACCGCCCAGCAGGCCGAAGTCAACGCCCCAAGTATCGATGGCGATGCTGCTCAGCTGGATGCCGCGATGTTTCGCTTTCAACAAGCTTTGTTTCAGCTCATGAAGCAAGCGAAGAATATCCCAATGCAGCCGTCCGCCTGCCTGCACAGGGTCGTTCGGGAAGCGATGCAGCTCTTCGAGAACGATTTTGCCGTCCTCGAGCCGACCCAGCATGGCTCTGCCGCTGCTGGCGCCGAGATCGAAAGCCAGTACATGCTTCTGCATCACCAGCTCGCACCGCCCTTGCCTCTGACGGCAATGTCTTTCCCGTAGCTGGAGGTCAGGTAATCGCCCATCGGATCAACGGACAAACCTTGCTCTTCGCGGTACGACCGCAGCAGCGGAGCAACGTCGAATTCGAATGCGCTGCGCACCGCATGTTCGGCAGCCAGCACGTCGCCGCGGTTTGCTGCCGCTTCGACTTCCTCGTGATTAACAAGCAGCGCTTTTGCGAATTGCGTTTGCACATTAAGCACGGAACGCAGCATCGCTGGAATTTTCGCTTCGATATTATGCGACTGGTCGATCATGTACGCAATATTGTTCACGCAGGATTGGATCGCCTCGTCGCGGTCGCTCGCCGCGCTCAAGATTTGATAGAAGATCAGGAACAGCTCGTATGGATTGACGGTACCTACGATAAGATCGTCATCCGCGTATTTGCGGCTGTTGAAGTGGAAACCTCCGAGACGTTTTTCGTCGATCAGATAAGCGACGATATGCTCGATGTTGGCTCCCTGCAGATGGTGGCCCGTATCTACGAGCACTTCGGCCTGCGGTCCCAGCTTTTGCGCCAAGTTGTACGCCATGCCCCAATCCGCGAGATCCGTATGATAAAACGCCGGCTCGAAGCATTTGTATTCGATCAGCATGCGCATGTTTGGCGCAAGCGCTTTATACATTTCGCCCAGCGATTCCTGCATCCATGCTTTGCGTTTGCGAATGTTGCCTTGTCCCGGGTAGTTCGTGCCGTCCGCGAACCACAGGCTGATATCGCGCGAACCCGTTTCCTTTGCGATGTCTACGCATTCCAGCAGATGATCCGTCGCCTTGCGGCGAATGGCGGCATCCGCATTTGTCACGCTGCCCAGCATGTAATCGTCTTCTTGGAACAGGTTCGGATTGATCGCGCCAATCGCGAGACCCAAACTCTCCGCGTGGCTTCTCAGCTTGCCGTAATCTTCCACTTTGTCCCAAGGAATATGGATCGCAACAGACGGCGCAAGGCCAGTCAGCTTGTGCACCTGAGCCGCATCCTCGAACTTCTCGAACGGATTGCGCGGCACGCCTTCCTTCTGGAACACCTTAAAGCGCGTACCGGAATCGCCATAGCCCCAGGACGGAGTTTCGATGCTAAGTCCTTTCAGCTTCGCTTTCACTTCTTTTAAATTAATGCCTCTTGCCCCTTGCTGCTCCTCGAACAGCGAATACGCGCGATCTGTCATGTTACGGCACCCTCTCTATAATTGAATGGTATTATTTCGATTTCAACGGAAACGCCATTGTCGACATCAGCGCATTCTCCGCTTGCGTGGAATCCAGTCTGCTGTACTGCACAATAACGGGAATATCGCTTTTCACCTCGATCGCATAAGGCACGCCCACCGGAATGCCTGCGCCGTTTTTCTGAAGGGAAGATGTCCGGATATGCTTCGTGCGTCTCGCCGGCACAACATGCAGCATGTCCTCCATTGGCTCCCTATCCTCGAAAAAGATCGTAAATCTCAGCAGCGCCTCTTCGGAAGACGTATTAAGGACGCAAACGGATTCATGACTGGTCAAGCTGCCCGAGCTGTCCGGCGGAATAAATCCGTCCGGAATGATCCAATGCTTCTCTCCTCTGGCCTGGAACAAATCGATCATCCCTTCTTAGGCGATAGGTCCGCCTGGCGTCCTTTAAACGTGGATGCAGGCGGACCACTTGGGCCCGGATATTATCTAGTAAACGCCGCCGGCACGCCGCCGTCAATCGTCAGCATGCAACCCGTCGTTTTGTCTGCTTTCGACGAAGCGAAGAAGGCGATGCCCTCCGCGATATCGCGCGGATAAATATTAACGAGCAGCGTCGTACGTTTGCGGTAGTACTCCTCCAGTTGATCCGGCTCGATGCCGTAAGCGGCTGCCCGCTCGTTGCGCCAGCTGCCGTTCCAGATCGCGGAGCCTTGCAGAATCGCGTCCGGCAGAACCGTGTTGACGCGAATGCCGAACTCGCCGCCTTCTGCCGCGATGCAACGGGCAAGATGCGCTTCCAGCGCTTTCGCCGCGCTGTATGCCGATGCGTTTTTGCCTGCGTATACCGAGTTTTTGGATCCGATAAACACCATGTTGCCGCCAATGCCTTGCGTCTTCATCAATTTGAACGCCTCGCGCGCAACCAGGAAGTAACCAGTGCCGAGCACGTTCATGTTCAGGTTCCATTCCTTCAGGGAAGTCTGGTCGAACGGGCTGGAAGTCGCCAGACCCGCATTGTTGACGATAATGTCAACGCCGCCGTATGCGATCGCCGTCTCGGCATAAGCCGCCGCCACCTGTTCCTCGCTCGTCACGTCCATTTTCACCGCAATCGCGCGGTTTTCGCCGTACTTCTCGTTAATTTCGCCGGCAACCTTCTGGGCACCTTCCAGGTTCAGGTCAGCCAGTACGACATGGGCGCCTTCGGATACGAGTCTGCGCGCCGTCTCGCTGCCGATGCCGCCGGCTCCGCCCGTAATGAAAGCAACCTTGCGGGAGAATTCCGCTTCTGCAGGAGCAAGCGAAAGCTTGTACAGCTCAAGCGGCCAGTACTCTACATTGTAGGATTCGTTCTCGCTTAGGGAAACGAAGTTGCCCAGCGCCGTTGCGCCTCGCATAACAGCGATGGCACGGTGATACAACGCGCCGCTGACTTGGGACATCGCCCAGCTCTTGCCTGTGTTGATCATGCCGATACCAGGAATAAGAATGACGCGTGGAGCCGCTTCGAACATGACGTCGCCTTCATGTTTGTTGCGCTCGAAATATTGCGAGTACTGCTCCTTGTAAGCCGCGATTCCTTCGGCAAGCTTCGTTTTCAAGCCTTCGGCATCGTCTGCGTTCGGCGCCCAGTCGATAAAGAGCGGAACGACCTTCGTATGAACAAGATGGTCCGGGCAAGCCGCGCCGACTTGCGACAATGCTGCGGAATCCGAGCCGTTTACAAAGGAAAGCACGTCGTCCGCGTCGTCGAAGGACAAAATCATCTTTTTGACGTCGCTGACGGCGCCGCGAACGGTTGGCATCACTGCTGCGACGATCGACTTGCGAACATCGGCCGGCAGCGATTCGTAACGCGCTCCGCCGAACAGCTTCGCTTCGTTAACGCGCGCCTCGATAAACGCTTCCGCTTCATTGATAATGCGAATGGTTTGCGCGTAAGCAGCCTCGGATGTTTCCCCCCAAGTAACCAGACCGTGTTTCTCCATTATGACAAGCTCGGCGTTAGGATTGTTAAGGACGCCTTCCGCGATCATCTTAGACAGCGTGAAGCCAGGACGTACATAAGGAACCCATACGAAACGGTTGCCGAAAATCTCTTCCGCCAGCTGGCGGCCGTTATCCGCGCATGCCAGGCTGATAATCGCGTCGGGATGCGTATGGTCAACGTGTTTAAAAGGAAGGAACGCATGCAGCAATGTTTCGATGGAAGCACGCGGATGTTTGGCATCGATCATGCAGTTCGCCAGGTAAGCCACCATATCCTCATCGGACATCTCGCCGCGCTCGAACAGCGGACGAATGTCGTCCATGCGCAGACCGGTGAAATTGCCCGCTTTCATCGTAGCCAGGTCGGAGCCGCTTCCTTTTACGTACATGACTTCGACGTCGCGTCCGCGGAAGTCCTTCTCCATCGTTTTGGTCGATGTATTGCCGCCGCCGAAGTTGCACACTCTGCGGTCCGTGCCGATCAGGTTGGAGCGGTATACCAGCTCGCTCAATCCCCCGTTAAGCTCTGCTGCTTTCGAAGATTCCCATAATGATTGCACCATGTTTGCTTTTACCTCCAAGTAATTTTTGTTTTTATTTGTTTTTGATTGGTTCCAGTATATCATCTTTGTTTTTGTTTGAATACAATTATTTTCGGAAGAAAACAAAGATGATCCAAAACAAAAAAACGCTCCCATTCCTCTATCGAGAAGATGGAAGCGTCTGTCGTCGGTTAAATCCGCAGCCCGTCGTAAGCGACTGTAATCCGGCAAGGGAAATGCTGCGCGGCGAACCATTCCACAAGCTCCGCGTGGGTTGAGGTGAAATGGTTAATATGCGTCAAATAAATATGCGTGCCTTCGTGCAACGTTCCTTGCTCCAGCAATTGGCGAAATAGTCCCATGCAACTGGGAGCATCCAGATGCCCGCCGGGATGCGGCCCGCGTCCGGGGGTCAGACCGAAGGTGCATTCGCTGATGAGTACGTCCAGAGCCGCATTTTCCAGCGCCCGGAAGGTCTCAGGCAAGTACCAGCCCGTATCTACTCCGTAATAGAGCTTTCTTCCATCTTGCAATCGCAGCAAATAATTGGCGCAATCTTCGCCCATATTGCCTCTGTGATTGCCGCGGAGCGGTGTAACTTCCATGCCGTCCACTATCGCCGTCCGGTTAAATTCCAGCTTGCGAAAAGCAATGACGCCCTGCTCTTCCAAGCGAGTAGTCATGCCCTTCATAATAGGTTGGCTTTGGCGATAAAAGTCGGCGATGTCGTATGCGCGATCGGTCAAATAAATATGAAGCGGCTCCTTATGTCTTTCAATCGCCATGTTGCGGACATTCATCATCATATAGTTGAAGTGATCCTCGTGCGTATGACTGACCAGCACATGCGCAAGCTCCGTGAAATCGCCGTAATCAATGGCTTGCTGGAAGGAGTCGGCGCCCAGATCAAGAGAAATCCGTTCGTTCACTCGGAAGGTGGAGCGGCGGCGCACCTCGGCGCCGCCTGTTTGCCGGGCGTTCCGGCACACGGAGCAGGAGCAGAACGGGTTAGGGATGCCCTCCGCCGCGCTTGTACCGTAAAATCTCATGGTGTTCCGCCCCCTTACTGATTCCAGCGGTCGTATGCCGCCTGGTAGATAGCCAAATATTCATCCAGCTTCATGTTGTTCAAAGTGCTTACGAATTTATCCCATTCGCCGATCGGTCTCGATCCGGTTACAAATTTGACAACTTGCTCGTCCGTATACGCTTCGAGATCTGTCGCGATCGTACCGAGTTTGATGTTCTCCTCTTCGGTGAAGCTGGGATTCATCAATTTCTCGTCCGGTACGAGGTATGGACGGATAATATCCTTGTTCGCGATCATCTCCGGCAATACGGCCGCGCTCTGATCGACCTTCTGCGTCACGCGCTGCGTAATTTGGCCGCCTTGGAAAATCGTATATTCCGACAATGCCTCATCGACCGTCAATCCGTTCGGATTGTTGGCGAATTCGTCCTTAAGCTTGTAGAATCCGTCAGCGTCGATCGTATACGTGACATCCTTGATCCCGAGTCTGGCGAGCGCCGTGCCCTCTTCGCTCAAGAAGTGGTCGGCCCACCGAAGCGTAGCCTCCGGATTCGGATTTTTGTTCGTAATGACGAAGGAGCCCACTTCGCGTACCTTAGGATTGACTCCAACCCAATAGATATCTCCGTCGGTTGCGCGCAATACCGGATTCTGCACATAATTGGCGCGATTATTGCCAAGCCACAGATTATTGTTGCCGCGAGCGACGAAGCCGACCCGATCCTCATCCACCTTGGAAACCACCTTGTTCATATCCTGAGAGAATATTTCCTTGTCGATCAGGCCTTCCGTCCACAGCTTATTGAAGAAAACAATGATTTCTTTAAATGTATCGTCCGTCGCGATGTAGCGGATCTTGCCTTCCCCGTCCACGTCCATATAAGGAGCGATGATGCCTGAATTGCCTCCGTAACCCCAGCTTCCGTAGAACGTGCGGATCAACTCGTTGCCGCTGCTCTTGGTTTCCTTGTATCCTGTGAAAGGCACCTCGTCTGCCTGTTGATTGCCGTTCGGGTCCTTTTCCTTGAATGCTTTCAGCACCTCATAAAATTCGTCCATTGTCGAAGGCATCTCGAGGCCGAGCTTTTCCAGCCACTTCTGGTTGATCCAGGAGGAGGATATTCGTCCGTCGGCTTCGCTAATATTCGGAAGGGAATAGATGTGGCCGTCCGCGGCCGTAATCGCCTTCCGAATGCCCTCGTCTTCTTCCATCAATGCGGAGAGATTCGGCGCGTACCCTGCTTCGATCAATTCGTCGAGCGCGATGATCTGCCCAGTGGCCGCGTAAGACGTCAGCAATTGGGAGGACAAATTCGCGCGCATCACGAAATCCGGCAGATCATTCGATGCGAACAGCAGGTTTCTGCGCTCCTCGAAGGAGTTTTGCGGCACGCTGTCCCATTCGATCATGACGTTGGACAGCTCCTCGTAATGTTTCATGCCTTTATGTTCGTTCCAGTCCTTTACGAGCTCGTATTTGGATACAAGTCCCTTTAACTGCACCGGTTCATTGGCGATCGGGAAGCCGGTCTTGTTGATATTATCCTTCGACTCGGCTGCCGCGCCTTGTCCTGCAGGCTCCGATTGACCATCGTTGTTGTTGGATGCGCAGCCCGTCATGGCGAGCAGTGAAACGACTTGCACGGCCGCTGCGGCCGCAACCCATTTTTTTCTCATGATTACATTCATCTCCCGTATAAGTTTTAGCCTTTCAAAGCGCCGATCATCATGCCTTTAACAAAATACTTTTGCAGAAATGGATATAGCGCGAGCACAGGTATGCTGGACACGATAATAACGGCATATTTGACGCTTTCCGCGACCAGGAATTTGCTGGTGTCCATCTCGATGGAGTCCATCATAATATTATCGGACTGATTCATAACCAGAATCTCCCGTAAAAATAATTGCAAAGGATACAACTCGCGATCTTTCAAATAGATCATCGCTTCAAAGTACGAATTCCAATGGAAAACGGCGTAAAATAATACCAGAACCGCGATGATCGGCGCGCTCAGCGGCAGCACGATCGCGAAAAACGAGCGAATGTTCCCGCTGCCGTCAATATAAGCCGATTCATAGATCTGTTCGTCGATCGTCGTCTCCAGGAAGGTCCGGGCTACGATCATATTGTATACATTAATAGCCGTGGGCAATATAATCGCCCAAATCGAATTGTACAGCCCCAAATTTTTGACAAGCAGATACATGGGCACAAGACCGCCGCTGAAAAACATCGTAATCGTAAAAAAGATCATGCACAATCTTCGGAACGGGAAGTTCTTGCGCGCTAGCGGATAGGCGCCCATCATCGTCAGCGATATATTGACGACCGTCCCGATGATCGTATACATAAGCGTATTGCGATAACCGACCCAGATCTCCGGATTGGCGAATACCCGCTGGTACGCTTCTACATTAAACCCTTGCGGAATCAGCCCTATCTTGCCGGAGATGACCAGCGCAGGATCGCTGAAGGACGCGCTGACCACATAAAGCAACGGATAGAGAATGATCAGGACGAACGCCGCGATGAGAATATAAGTGATGAACAAAAAGATTTTATCGCCCTTAGACTCGCGAATTTTATAGGACACGGCCTGCATAATGATCCCTCCTAGAACAGGCTGCTGCTACTGTATCGTTTGGCTAGCCGGTTGGCTACCAGCAGCAAAGCAATGTTGATGGCGTTGTTGAACAGTCCGACAGCCGTCGAAAAGCCGTAATCCATGTTTATAAGCCCCATTTTGTAAGCATAGGTCGATATAACCTCGGATGCTTCCACATTAAGACTGTTCTGCATCAATAGAATGCGTTCGTAGCTGAGCGACATCATTTTCCCCATTTGCAAGATGAATTGGATGATGATCGTCGGCAGCAAACAAGGCAAGTTGACATGCAGGATCCGCTTTAGCCGGCTCGCACCGTCAATTTGCGCAGACTCATGCAGCTGTGGGTCCACGCCGGATAGCGCCGCGATGAAAATAATGGAATTCCATCCACAGTTGCGCCATATATCCGTTCCGACATAGACGCTCGAAAAGTACTTCGAATCCGTCAGGAAAGGAATCGGTCCCAGCCCAAAGTAATCCAAAATGTGATTGATGTATCCGCTCTCTCCGCCCAGGAACAAATTGATGATCCCGACGTATACGACCGTCGAAATAAAATAAGGCGCATAAGTTATCGTCTGGAACGTTTTCTTAATGCGCTCCCGTCTCATTTCGTTAAACATTAAAGCCAGGATGATGGGGATCGGAAAACTGATCAGCGTCTTCATTAAATTAATGACGAGCGTATTATTGAGAATACGGGCGAACTGGAACGAATCAAAAAGCCTCTGAAAATTGTCGACGCCAATCCATGGACTGCCGGTTATGCCGTCTATCGGATTAAAACGCTTAAACGCTAATTGCACGCCATACATAGGGCCATAGCAGAAGACCAGGAAATAGACAATCACTGGAATAATGAAAATTAGATAATCCCAGTTGCTGCGCATTCCGAATCTCCGCTTGCGCATCCCGTCAATGGATACGGGCGCGGCCGCGGATCGAGCACGCATCGAGCAAACCTCCTTACGAAATTCTCGAGTGGAAACCAATCTGGCCAGATTCGGTCCTCAGCTATCCTTATTCGGAACAGCGTCGTCTCACAAGCTCGATCATAAGAGAAGACAACCGCTCCCGCAACGATAGATAATTGCTCCCTCACAGCAAAAATTGATATTTGGCGCGCCTTACGCACCCTGCAATTTTCGCAGCGACCCGTCATTTTTTGCAATTGTCCTCATAATGATTGATTACTCGCAGCAAAGTTCGTATAGTTGTTAATACAAAATTTCAATTATGCATCGGGATGTGAGCAAGATGTTGAGCGCTTTTCGCTCCAAGCTGTTCAGACAATATTTTCGCAGATATTTATTGATTTTGGGCGTGTCGGGAGCCATGCTCCTCACCACCAATATTATTTCGTTGACGAATGCCTACGGGCGGTTAACCGACAATGCCCACCGTTTCATGGCACATGCCACGGAGCTGCTGGACAACCGTATTCTGGAGTTGCAGCAATTGACCTTGTTTGTTTCCCGCGACTCCGAGCTTCTGCCATATCGCCTGCAGGAACAATTCGAACAACCCTATTTGATTTCCGGCGAGCTGTCCAAATTAAAGGCGCCTTCCATCGATCTTGATTCGATCGGCCTATTCTATCGGAATACGTTGCATCCCTCGCTCGCGAATACGATCTTTACCGACACGGGCATGTATTCGCCGGAAAGTTATATCAAGCTGATTGCCGGCAACAAAATTTCGACGGCCGGCTTCCGCGGCATGCTGGAACAATTGAAAGCGCCGGTTCTGCTTTCGTCATTATCGAACGAAAGCAAACAAGGCGATCGCGATCAGGTGCTGCTGTTCCTCGTTCCGCTTGACGGCACGCCTTACTCCAGCGGCGTCATGGTTTATAAGCTCAACTATCCGGCCTTGCTGCAAAATTTCAAGCAGATCATCGATAGCAGAAGCAATCTGATCGTATTTGACCGTCAAGGAACCCCCATTGTTTATCTTGCGGACGATCCAAAGCTGGAATATGCGAGTCTGGCAAGGGCTCAGGAGCAAGGAGGTCGGCTTCCCGGCTACCTCTTGCTGCAAGAAACTTCCGCCAAACAAGAATTCCAGGTCGTCAGCGGCATTCGGCACAGCCTTTACTATCACGAATATTATGTTTCTCTTGCCATTTCGATCGCTATTATTCTATTATCCATCGTGCTTGGGATGGCTCTAAGCTTCCGTTCGGCCCGCAAAAGCTACGAGCCGATTCAGGAGCTGTCTAGCAGCTTTGCCGATTTGGAGCCCGCTAAGCTGAAAGAAGAAGGCGGCAAAGACGAATTAGCCCGATTATCCGAATACATTCGTCAGATTCGGGACGAAAGCGTAAACATGTCCAATATGATGAACAATCAAGAGGTTCTAAGCCGAAATCAGCTTTTGCAGGCTTTGCTTATGGGCAAGCTGAATGTGGATAACACCAGCGAGGCGAATCAGAACGCGCTGAGGAAATATTTTGGCGAAAGCGCGGGCTGCAACGTGCTGGTGTTCCTGTTCGACGAATTTAATGCCAAAGTCGGCAAAGAGCCCCTGAGCGAGCAGTGGCTGTTAAAATACGTCATCGGCAATGCATTCGAGAACCTGACTGGCGACCATGGCGTCCATTACGCCCTCGATTTGGCCGTGGACAAAGGCATAGTCGGCATCGTCGCCTGGCATCGGGAGAACGCGGGAGAATGGGAAGAGCGCAGCCGGGCATTCGCAGCCCAAATCGGCGCGTTCATGCAAAGACATTTCTCTTTGTCGCTCTCCTGCTTCGTCGGCGAGCTTCAGCCCGCGAGCGAACTTCATCAATCTTTCAGCTCCGCCCTGGCGTTGGCCGAATTCCGAATTTTCTCGGGGAAACAAGCGATTATTACCCCAACGGAAATCGATCGTCAGAGAGCAGACCAAACAGAAAACGATAAACGCCATATTTTGAGCTTTGTTGCCGAGCTCAATGCAGCCGTCTCGTCCCGGCAGCCGGACAAGCTGGTAGAGATCATGCGGGAACTGGAAGCTCGCTTCCTGTGGCTCGAGGACCCTACCGCGTTCCGAAGCACCTATTTGCAGATGGTATTCAGCTTGAATCAATTCGTCAATAACATCCCGCTAGCCCATCGCGAAGCGATCAAATACAAGCTGGACGGTCTGGCCGAGGCGGAAGTCGAAAGGATAGAAGAAGCCTGCGCCAATCTCATGGACGCGGCTCACTGCATTCAGGACAGCTTGGGCGAGGAGTCGGGCGAAGATCGGTTGTATGGTTCCATGCTTGAGTTCGTGGCGGCTCATTACATCGACTGTAACTTGAGTTTATCCATGGTCGCGGAGAAGCTGTCGTTGACTCCTTCCTATGTAACGCGTTATTTCAAGACGAAGAACGGGCTGCCTCTCATGCAATACGTGTCCAAAGTGCGCATCGACAAAGCGAAGGAGCTCCTGGAGACCGGCAGCCTCACGATCAAAGAAGTCGTAGAACGGGTCGGGTTCGTAGACGAAAACAACTTTTCCCGCGCGTTCCGCAAACGCGAAGGCGTCTCGCCCACTAAATTCCGGTCGATGCGGCAGCTATCCGGAATCGCGACGGCGGATGCGGCAACGTCGGTTCCCGACTCAACCAATCCCTACCCGAAACATTGACACCCGGGATCGTTACGGATAAAATAAATCGCGTCAACTATGAGAAAACCTCTATCGCGGCCTCTCAGTGGTGAGCGACCTCCAGCTTTGCAAAGCAAAGCCGCTTCGTAAGCATGAGGTGGGTTTTATCAGATTGTGGTAACAAAAAACATTACCGTATTTTGAAATTAGACGGATAAAGGAGGTTGCCGCATGAACAGCTTTCAGTTTCACAATCCTACCCGCATCGTGTTCGGCGATGGCGAAACGCGTCGAGTCGCCGAAATGACCGCTACATATGGCCGAAACGTCCTTCTTGTGTACGGAGGCAACAGCATTAAAGCTAACGGCCTGTATGACCAAACGATCGATCTGCTCAAGCAAGCGGAAATCGCAGTGCATGAGCTGGCCGGCATTGAACCGAACCCTCGCCTGTCCACCGTGCGGAAGGGCATCGACATTTGCCGCCGGGAAGGCGTGGACTTTATATTGGCGGTCGGCGGAGGCAGCGTCATCGACGCGGCCAAGGCGATCGCGGCCGGCGTTCCGTACGACGGCGACGTCTGGGATTTCTTCGTAGGCAAAGCACGAATCCAGGAAGCACTCCCTCTGGGAACGATTCTGACGCTGGCCGCTACGGGCTCCGAGATGAACGGCAACACCGTTATCTCCCATTGGGATGCCAAGTTAAAGCGCGGCAGCGGCAGTCCCCATATTTATCCCAAGTTTTCGATACTCGATCCCACCGTTACCTACTCCGTGCCTCGCAATCAAACGGTGTACGGGTCCATCGACATTATGTCGCATGTGTTTGAGCAATATTTCAGCCTGACCAAGAATACGCCCCTGCAAGAGAGACTGTGCGAATCTATTCTTCAGACCGTCATCGAGAACGTAGAACCGGCGCTGTCCAATCCTAACGACTCGGTGGCACGGGCAAATCTGATGTGGAGCGGCACCATGGCGCTGAACGGCGGACTCATCAGCGTCGGCGTGCATACCGATTGGGCGACGCACGGCATCGAGCACGAAGTCAGCGCGATCTACGACATTCCGCATGGCGCGGGTCTCGCGGTTATTTTCCCTAACTGGATGAAATACGTGTACAAAGAACGCATTGACAGATTTGTCCAATACGCGCAGCGGGTATGGGGCATCCAGCGTGATGACCGCACTGACGATGAGCTTGCGCTTGCGGGTATCGAGGCAACGCGCGCCTTCTTCACTCGCATAGGAGCGGAATCCCGCTTGGCCGACTTCGGCATCGGAGCGGACCAGTTGGACCGAATGGCAGAGGAAGCCGTTCGTTACGGCGAGATCGGCAACTTCAAGCGCCTGGGCCAACAAGATGTGCGCAATATTTTAGAAATGTCGCTCTAATCTACTATCGATCGAGGAGGAACTCTAACAATGACAACCGCATTTACGAACAGCGCAACGCTGCATAACGGACTAAAAATGCCTTGGCTCGGCTTGGGCGTATGGAAAGTAAAGGACGATGGCGAGACGGAGCGTACCGTACAAGCTGCGATCGAAGCGGGATACCGACATATCGATACGGCCGCGGTCTACGGTAACGAAACAGGCGTCGGCATCGGCGTTCGCAACAGCGGCATCGCGCGCGAAGAGCTCTTTATTACGACGAAAGTATGGAACTCGGACCAAGGCTACGACTCTTCGCTTGCGGCGTTCGAGCAGAGCCTGGAGCGGCTGGGCATGGATTACGTCGACCTGCTTTTGATCCACTGGCCGGTGAAAGGCAAATACAAGGATACATGGCGGGCGCTGGAATCCATCTACCGCTCCGGCAAAGCCCGTGCGATCGGCGTCAGCAACTTCCATATCCATCACCTGCAGGATCTGATGGAGTCCAGCGAGCTCGTGCCGATGGTCAATCAGGTAGAATACCATCCGCTGCTGACGCAAGAGCCGCTTTTGGCATTCTGCAAGAGCAATCGAATTCAAGTCACGGCTTGGAGCCCGCTGATGCAAGGCAATCTTGATCATGCCGTGCTAGCCGACATCGGGGCCAAATACGGCAAATCTCCCGCACAGGTCGTGCTCCGTTGGGATCTGCAGACGGGCGTTATAACGATTCCGAAATCTACAAATCCGGAGCGTCTGAAGCAGAACGGCGATATTTTCGACTTCGAGCTGTCCGCAGAGGATATGGCCGCCATCAGCGCGCTGAATCGCAATCAGCGCTTCGGCTCGGATCCGGACAACTTCAACTTCTAAGAGAGAAAGTATGGCGAATCATTTACACTTCTATATGTGGTCAAAGCACGGGGACTCAACGGTCTCCGTGCTTCTTTTTTCCTCAATACGACCGACACGTACACCTTGCCCGCTCTAGGCTCTACGCCCCAGACGTCTTGTATCCTGTCTTACTATTGACTCTATCCATGGTCTACCCCATGAGGCTGTCGATTTATTATGGACACCAGCGCATCGTTAAATCGATGCATATCCGATTTTTCTTGACAGCTCCAACCTTCCGGGAGTAATCTAATGCCATGAAATGAGTGATTACTCACTCTTATCCGAGGGGGTTTTGGAATGTTTGCTCCTATCGATCCCGCCATCCGCGTTCGCGGGCTCAGCCGCGCTTTCGGCCATCAAACCGTCCTAAGCGACATTGCGCTCGACATCCAATCATCCGAAATATTCGGTTTGCTGGGACCTTCCGGCTCCGGCAAAACGACGCTTGTCAAAATGATCGCCGGCATTGACGAAGGAACCTCTGGCGATGTCGTCATGCTCGGCACGAAGCTGCCGAATCTCTCGATGATGGAAAGAATCGGGTACATGGCCCAGTCCGACGCACTGTACGCAGAGTTGACGGCCAAGGAGAATCTTGATTTCTTCGCCGCGCTGTTTGGACTAAAAGGTGCGATAAAGAAAACCAGAACCGCGTACGTCATGGAGCTGGTCGGGCTGGGCGAGCACATGAACGGGATCGTAGCCTCGTACTCCGGGGGGATGAAACGAAGATTGTCGCTCGCTATCGCCCTGCTTCACGATCCCAGAATCCTTATTCTCGATGAGCCAACCGTTGGCATAGATCCCTTGCTTCGGAAGTCGATCTGGTCCGAGCTGGAAAAGCTTAGCCGGCAAGGAACGACCATCCTCATCACAACCCATGTCATGGACGAGGCGGAAAAATGCCATCGACTCGGCCTGATCCGCGAGGGCCGCCTCATCGCGGTCGGCTCACCGGAAGCGTTGAAGCAGGAAACGGGCAGCTTCACGATCGAGGAAGCATTTCTTCATTACGGAGGTGCGGCAAGATGAGAATTCGCGCGTTAACGCTCCGGATTATCCGCCAGTTTTTCCGCGACAAGAGGACGCTGGCCTTGCTGATCGCAGCGCCCCTACTCGTCCTGTCGCTTATGTATCTTGTATTTAACGGCGACTCCTATACGCCTAAGATAGGGGTTATCGGCATACCGGACTCGCTCGCAAAGCAAGCCGAGGGGCTTGATGCGGATGTCCGCGCGTTCGGCAGTCCGGAGCTGGCGGAGAAGGCGCTCGAGGCGCAGGACATCGACGCCTATGTCTTGTGGGACGGCAGCGCGCCGGCAATCAGGCTGGAGGGCAGCGATCCGGCCCGCAATCGGGCGGTGCTTTCCTTCGCTTCGGCGTGGCTGGGGCTGTCCGGCATGCCTGCGGGCATGGGCGTGCCGGGGGGCATAGGCGCGACAGCAGATACGAACGCGCATTTGAATGATGTCGCGGGCACGTCGTCGAACGCGCTCTCGGAGGCTGATAAGGGCACGAGCGCTCAAGCCGGCCCTGCGGCGGCGCCTGCAATCGAATATTTGCACGGCGGACCCGCGATGACGACATTCGACAGTCTGGGCCCCGTTTTCATCGGCGTATTTGCTTTCTTTTTCGTGTTCCTGATCGCTGGTGTTTCGTTCTTAAAGGAAAGAACAAGCGGAACTCTTGAGCGGTTGCTTGCGACGCCTCTGAGAAGATGGGAGATCGTTGCGGGATATATTTGTGGTTTCGGCTTGTTCACGGGCATACAAGCGGTGCTGATCGCCTTGTATTCCGTCCATGTCCTGGGTTTGATGATGGACGGCTCCATCTGGTACGTGCTGCTGGTGACGCTGCTCTTGTCCGCAACGGCGCTAAGCCTCGGCACCTTTCTGTCGGCGTTCGCCAATACGGAATTCCAGATGATACAATTCATCCCGCTGGTCATCGTGCCCCAAATCTTTTTCTCCGGACTGTTCGATCTCGAAAGCATGTCCCCTTGGCTCAGATGGCTGTCCCATCTCATGCCGCTGACCTACGGCGCCGACGCGCTTAGAGGCGTCATGCTCCGGGGCGAAGGCTGGAGCGGCATCGCGGGAGACGTGTTCGTGCTCGCCGGCTTATCCTTGCTCTTTATGGGAGCCAACGTGCTGGCGTTGCGCAAACATCGCAAAATATAGTAACCTGTAGCCAACCTACAGCTAGGGCGTGTCTGAATACTCCGAGGGGAGCAGATTTTCAGACACGACCTGGACAAAAAGGAGCATACTCGCATGACCGAACGGAATGATCTATGGCTGCAAGACCTGCTTCGACTGGCGGAGGAAGACGGAGGCGGCGTTAAAACAGAGAAGCAAGCCCGCATTCTCGAAGCCGCGATCGAAATCTTTGCCGAGAAAGGTTACGCTGCCGCATCGACGAGCGAGATCGCATCCAAAGCCGGCGTAGCGGAAGGCACGATTTTCCGCCATTACAAAACCAAAAAGGATCTGCTGCTCTCCATTGCCGGACCCATTGCAGTGAAACTTGCCGCTCCGTTCCTCATGCGCGACTTCGCCAAAATGCTGGAGCAGCCCCACGAACGGGTCGAAGACTTGTTCCGGACCATCGCCAAGGATCGATTCCAGTTCGCGCGACAGCACATGAAGCTGCTCCGCATTCTGATCCATGAGGTCCCCTTCCAGCCCGAGCTGCTGACGCAGGTCAGGGAACTGTTCGAGAACCACGTATTTCGGCGCATGGAGAAAGCGATACTCCACTTCCAGGCCCAAGGCCAACTGATCGATGCCCCTCCTTGGCGCGTGCTTCGCTCTGCGATCAGCCTGGTCGTCGGCATGATCTTGACCCATCTCCTCCTATTACCGGACGAGAGCATCGACGAGGACGAAGAAATCGACCGCACGATCGACATCTTGATGTACGGCATCGCAGGCCGGTCGGAATAACCTGATCCTTCGGATTGCTGCCGGGCATGCGCGAACTGAGCTTCGATTAGCGATAACAGACAGACAAAGACGCCCCGTTCCTAGCTGTATCAGCAAGGAACGGGGCGTCTATTGGGTCAACAGGAGCTCGCAATTTTTCGAATCCAGAGTCGTTCCCGTCGTGAGTTATTCGGCGTTATCCGGCTTGACAACGCCCTTCTTCAAGATCAGGTTCGCGTACAAGGCGCTCTCACCTGTCGCTACGATTGCGTAAGCACGCTTCGCCCGCTCGTAGAAGGAGAATCTTTCGATCTCTTCAAATGGCTCATCCAGTCCTTCGCGGGCGCGGATAATTTCGCGGTACTCCTCCCAGATAGGCGTCTCCGTCGCGTCACCCGGCATGACGGCCATCAGTCCGGCAGGTTTTTCCACGTATTGATCCAGCGGGAACAATTGCAGCATGGCGTCCAGCAGCGCCGGAATGTCGTGCCCGTCACAACGGATTAGCCGCTGCGCGTGGCTGGCGCCAGGGAAGTTTCCGTCCGCGAGAACGATTTCATCGCTATGTCCCATCTCCATAAGGACCTTCAACAGCTCGGGCGGCAAAATGGCCGGTATCCCTTTCAGCATAATAAGCCTCCTCACCGCTTCCCGCTCGCCATGTTAAGCCGCAAGGGCCCAAGAGCGATTGGCATCGGCATTATTTCATCTTCTGAAGCAGTTGAATCCGGTAGGCTTCGCTTTCAAGCGAAGCTATCTCCTCAAACTCTTCCTTCGTGAGTACCTTCGGCTCGCGAATCGCTTTGGCGATGAGGTAGATTTTGCAGCTTTCCTCGACGACTTCCGTGCGGTAATAAGCTTCGCGCAGGTTGCGTCCGGTCGTCACTAGACCATGATTGCCCAGCAGCACCGTACTGGCTTGATTAACAACCTCGACGTATGCGTCCGCGAGTTTATCCGTCGTAGGCAGAACGTAAGGTACATACACCGTCTTGCCGACAAGCGCCGCTTGGTCCGGGAACATGATGGGAAGCTCCTGCTCTACCAGAGTAAATGCGATGCAATATGGCGGGTGTGTATGCACGATTGCGCCGATATTCGGATTGGCGCGGTAAGCGTAGAGATGCATCAGCACCTCAGACGATGGACGCAGACCGATGTCGGTTATGTCGCCCGTTTCGATGTCGACTTCTACCCATTGCTCCGGCTCGATTTCGTCGAGAGCGAAACCGCTTGGGGACAAATACATTTTGCCTTCGTGCTTTGCGCTAATATTACCTCCCGGGCCGACGACCAGCTTGTTCGCTACCGTCTTGCGGGCGTATTTGCACAGTTCCTCGCGAATGGCTGCACTGCTCATGTTGGGTTAACCTCCAGCATAATTAATTTGATGTTGAAAGATGGGGCAGCATGTTTAAGTTATTTGTAAAGCGGGCCAAAGTTGCTGCACGCGCGGAAGTCCGCGCCCTCGGCATCGGCCGTGCCGAAAAGTCCCCATGCGCGAGGACGGAAGACACGATCCTCCGGCACGTTGTGCATATGGACCGGAATGCGAAGCATGGCCGCCAGCGTAATCAAGTCGCCGCCGATATGGCCGTAGCTGATGGAGCCATGGTTGGCGCCCCAGTTGTCCATGACATCGTAGACGGAGCGGAACGCGCCTTCTCCGGTAAGCTTAGGAGCGAACCAAGTCGTCGGCCATGTAGAATCCGTCCGTTTGTCCAGCGTATCGTGCACGTCTTGCGGCAGATCGACGGAGTAGCCTTCCGCGATTTGCAGTACCGGACCGATGCCCTTTACGAGATTGAGCCTTGACATCGTCATCGGCATGCCGCCGCGAGTCAGATAATCGGAGGAATAGCCGCCGCCGCGGAAATATTCCACGGAAGCCGGACGCCAGGACGTCGCGTCCAGACACTTCTGCGCCTCTTCTTCCGTAATCTCCCAGAACGGCTTCATGACCGGCTGGCCGTCCCTGCTTTGTTCGCCAGTGCCGTCAAGCGTTGCCGGACCGGAGTTGATCAGATGGAGAATGCCGCCTTCCGCAGCTCCTTCGAGCTTATGTCCCGTCACGCGTTCAACGGAGTCGGGACTCCAGTAAGTGCGAACGTCCGCAAAGATCTGCGCCGTATTCGTAAGCAAGTTGCCGAACAACATGACCGCGCCGTTAAGGCTGTCGTTCTCAGTCGCGACGATGTATGGAGCGCGGATGCCGTTCCAGTCGAACGAGGAGTTAAGCATCGCTTCCATAAAGTCTCCGTTCGGGAAGTGGTCCGTCCACTGGCGCTGGCCTTGAAAGCCGGATACGATCGCGTTGTGGCCCATTGCTTCCTCGCCGAAGCCCAGCTCCGCTAGGCGCGGGTTGCCGACCATAAGGTCGCGGGCGATTTGGGTCATTTTGACCACGGTTTCCCAGTCCTTGTCCTTGCTCTCGCGGGAGGTCTGGATGCTCTCCGGATTGTTGTCCGGTCCTTCGATGCAATTTTCCTTCACCCATGCCAGCGCCTTCTCGTATTCTTCGCCGTCATAGATGCCTTCTTCCATACGACGGACGAATTCCGACATGTCCACGTATTCGGTGCGAAGGCCGAGATACTCCTGGAAAAACGCGTCGTTGACGATGGAACCCGCGATACCCATGGATACCGAGCCCATGGACAGGTACGACTTACCGCGCATATAAGCAACCGCGAGACCCGCGCGCGCGAATCCGATCAGCTTGTCCCGGACATCGTCCGGAATGGTCGTATCGCCAGCATCCTGGACTTGCTCGCCGTAGATGCCGAACGCCGGCAAACCTTTCTGCGCATAACCCGACAATACGGCTGCCAGATAGACCGCGCCTGGACGCTCCGTACCGTTAAAGCCCCATACCGCCTTGGGGATGGAAGGATCCATATCCATCGTCTCCGTGCCATAACACCAGCATGGAGTTACGGTGATGGACACGCCCACCCCGGACTTCAGGAATTTGTCGGCGCATGCTGCAGCTTCCGCCACGCCGCCGATGCAAGTATCCGCAATGACGCATTCTACGGGCTCTCCGTTCGGATAACGAAGCGTCTCCGACAACAATTTCGCCGTTGCTTTCGCCATATTCATCGTCTGCTCTTCGAGCGACTCGCGCACGCCTCTTCGTCTGCCGTCAATCGTCGGCCGAATGCCTATCTTGGGGAAACCCCCTTGGAATCGCAAGTTTGTCTCTGCCATGTCAAAACCCTCCATTGGAATAATTTTAAGGTTGTTCAAAGTAAAAATGTTACCGATAACTCTAAATTAACAGCCAAAGAGGTTGCTGTCAACGCTTTCTTTTTGTATGATAAGTCCTATGATATGTCGAAAGGATAGTCATTATGGTAACGATCTATGATATTGCGGAGAAAGCCAATGTCTCGGCGATGACCGTGTCGAGAGTTATCAATAACTCCGGCAGAATTAGCGAAAAAACACGGGCGAAGGTACGGAAAGTGATGGAGGAAATGAACTACGTGCCGAATCAAACGGCGAGAAGTCTCGTGCTGCAGCAAACGAAGCTGCTGTTCCTTCTCATTACGGATATTACGAACCCGTTTTATACGACGCTCGCAAGAGGCGCGGAAGATGCCGCCAAGAAACAAGGCTACCGTCTGCTGTTCGGCAACAGCGACGAGAGCCTGGAAAAGGAAGCCGACTACGTGACGACGATATTGACGACGCGGGTCGACGGCGTGCTGCTCGCGCCGGCCGGCGATCCGTCACTCCCCCATCTGGAGTTGCTGCGCCGCCACGATGTGCCCTTCGTCCTGCTTGACCGCGAGGTGCCCGGCATCGACTGCGACATTGTACTCGGCGACAGCAAGGAAGGCGCCAGGCAACTCGTCTCCCATCTGGCGGAGGCCGGACATGAACGAATTGCCATGGTAAACGGTTCCTCCTCCATCTCCAGTGCGAGACTGCGCCTGCAAGGCTACAAGGAGGGACTGAAGCTAAGCGAGCTGCCTTTCCGAGAGGACCATATATTCGAGACGAGCTTCGGCTCGCTAAACGATCTATCCGAGATGGAAGCATGGCTGGCGGGCCTCAACCCTCCTCCAACCGCGATTCTTACGGGCAACAACGTGCTTGCCGTAGAGGTCATGCGGCTGCTGCATGGGCAAGGACTCCGCGTCCCCGAGGATATGTCCATCGTCTGCTTCGACGATCTCGTTCCCTACGCCGATGTGGAACCGTTTCTCACCGTCGCGGCGCAGCAAGCCTACCAGTTCGGCTATATGGGCATGAGCATGCTCATCGAACGTATTCAGGACAAGGAGACCGCCCAGCCGTGGAAAAAAATCGTCCTCCCCGCGGAGCTGCTCGTCCGTCGATCCGTCAAGCCGCTGCGCTCGGGATAGTAGTTTTGTGTCACAGCGACTTCCGGAATTCTGTAGGCGACACCCCTCGCCACTTTCGGAATTGCTTCGTGAAAAACAGAGGGTCGTTAAAGCCGACCGAAGCCGCCACCTGGGCGATCGTCAAATCTCCAGCGAGCAGCTTCTCGGCTTTTTTCATGCGGATTTTATTTAAATATTGCATGGGAGACAGCCCTGTCGTTTCTTTGAACAGCTTCGTCAAATGGGCGCGGTGGTAGCCCAGCTTCCTCGCGATTTCCCCAATCGAAATATGCTGGCCGTATTGGTAGGACAGCATCCGAATCGCTTGATCGATCTGCTGCTGTCTGCCAGGTATCGCGTCCTCCGGCAGCGGTCGATTCATGGGGCGCCCTCCCTCACTTGGCTGATGCGACATGATCCTCGGCTCGCCGTCGCCGCCGTCTATGCCTGTGACGCCGTTTTCGGGCGCATTCCCTGCAAGCGCGGCGACCCCCATTTCGTGAAGCACCAGCCTCAAACAGCCGGACGCCGCCATGCTGCCCAGCTCGGGCGTCGCTCCGTTGTCCAGACTGTCCCGGATACTGCCGAACAATTCTCGCATCTTAATGGGAGACAACCCCCGGAGTGCCGCCCGTTCAGGCGTAATGCCAATACGCCCCAACGCCTTCTCGGTCTGATCACCCGAGAAACCGATCCACATATACGTCCACGGAGTCTCCTTGCTCGCTTCGTATTTGACCAAAATGTCGGGGAAAATCAGAAACGCGTCCCCCTTCTTCAGCCGATACTTTTGCCCCAAAGTCTCGAACGTCCCTTCTCCCGCTGTCACAACATGAACGAGAAAATAATCGTGGACCGCAGGCCCGATGTAATGGCCGCCAACGACGTCGGCTTCGCCGCAGAACATCACGACGAAGTCCCCCCGATCCGTCGCGGCGTTTATAGACAAGCTGTATCGGTAGTGTTCCACTCTGCATGCCTCCCTTCGCGTTTCTCCTGTCGTTACTCCTATCGTTATCATACACAACAATACGACATTACTCCATATATTGATCTCTTCTTTCCATATGCAACGGCAGCTTGCCGACCTATACTGTAAGTGATTACTTCGGTTGTGCGCGCTGCATACCACACTTCAAACCTATACGTTCGAGGAGGCTTATTTCTTATGTCCAAGATTACATTTATCGGTGCGGGAAGCACAGTATTTGCAAAAAATATTTTAGGCGACGTGATGCATACGCCGGCGCTTCAGGGCTTCGAGATTGCCTTGTACGACATCGATGCCGACCGTCTACGCGATTCCGAAACGATGCTGCAAAACATTAAGTTAACCAGCGGCAGCGCTTGCGAGATCAAAGCTTACTCCGATCGCAAGGAAGCGCTGCGCGGCGCCAAATACATCGTTAACGCGATTCAGGTTGGCGGATACGATCCATGTACGATTACCGACTTCGAAATTCCTAAAAAATACGGCCTGCGTCAGACGATTGCCGATACGGTCGGCATCGGCGGCATTTTCCGCAACTTGCGCACGATTCCCGTAATGCTCGACTTCGCCAAGGATATTAACGAAGTATGTCCGGACGCGCTGTTCCTGAATTACACGAATCCGATGGCGGTATTGACGAACGTCATGAACACGCACGGCGGCGTTAACACGGTCGGTCTCTGCCATAGCGTGCAAGTATGCGTACCGCATCTGTTCAAACATCTTGGCATGGAGACGGAAGGCGTGAAGTGGCACATCGCGGGAATCAATCATATGGCTTGGCTGCTGGAAGTAAGCAAAAACGGCGTCGATCTGTATCCCGAGATCAAACGCAGAGCCGCAGAGAAACAAAAGGAAAAACACGACGATATGGTCCGCTTCGAGATGATGCTGAAATTCGGCTATTACATCACGGAGTCGTCCGAGCATAACGCGGAATACCACCCGTACTTCATCAAACGCAATTATCCCGAGCTGATCGAACGCTTCAACATTCCGCTGGACGAGTATCCACGCCGCTGCGTGAATCAAATTCAGAACTGGGCGGATATGCGCGATAAACTCGTTAACGACAAAGGACTCGAGCATTGCCGAAGCCACGAATACGCATCCTACATCCTGGAGGCGATCGAGACCGACGTTCCGTTCCGCATCGGCGGCAATGTCATGAACACGGGGCTCATCACGAATCTGCCTAAGGAAGCCTGCGTCGAGGTGCCGTGTCTGGTCGACCGCAACGGCGTTACGCCAACTTACGTAGGCGATCTGCCGCCGCAGTTGGCCGCTCTTAACCGCACTAACATCAATACGCAGCTGTTGACGATCGAAGCGGCTGTCACCGGAAAGCGCGACCACATCTACCATGCGGCGATGCTGGATCCACATACGTCCGCCGAGCTGTCGATGGACGACATCGTTTCCCTCTGCGACGAGCTTATCGAAGCTCACGGCAGCTGGCTGCCGAAGTACGTATAATATTACGGAAAACCATTGTTGTTTTTGCTGCCTCCCGTCTTTCGGGAGGCCTTTTTATTTGGGCATCCAGTCAAAGTTGATCCTGTATGTAATAGAGAATAAGCCGCAAAGTCAGGTTGTAAAACCCGTCTCTGCGGCTTATGGAAATGGACTAACCGATAAGTTATATCCTTTTTTTGAAAAGCAGGCTTGAAATCAAGGTTCCGCGTAGACGCCCCACCCCGCTCCGCCCGGAAGCGGACAACGCTTGACCTTCAGCTTTGCGGCCACGCGCACGTAACACCCGCAAGCGACGCAAGTCGAACCGCCGGACAGCTTGGGACATGCTTGGCATACGGCAAGCCTGCTCTCGTACACATCGTCCGGAACGGCATGGAGAGTCGAGCTGAACATCGGCGCCGACAAGATACGGTCGATATCGGCTTCCGTGACGCGATAAGCGGGATCGCAGCCTCTGCAGCCCCCGGAATCGGGCTGCCCGGACTGCCGGCGAGCAACCTGGCGATCTTTCGCGGTCATCAATGAACCGCTCCTACGATTGAAGCTGCAGTACCGTTACGGACATCGGCGACAGCTTCACGCGGAGCGTCGTCCCTTCCAGGGAAAAGCCGTTGAACGGCGCCGGCTTCACGACTTCCGGCTGCTCGAACGTATTGTGGGCATCCATGGCGCTTGCCGTCAATTCCGTGCCGCTGACCTGCGGAGCGGCTTCCGACAAACCGCGTAGATCGATGCTCAGCTCGGCTCCGCTGTGTGGATCGACATTGCACAAGCTAATGTGAATACGGCCCTCCGAGTCTCTCGACGCGCTGGCGGACAGCTTGGCGATGGAGTCGCCGCCATGCGAATACGTTTCGTCCGACGACAGCTTCAGCTCCAGACGTTCGGCGTCGTGATGCACCTTGTACATATCGAATACATGGTACGTCGGCGTCAAGATCATGGCTTCCCCTTCCGTAAGAATGACGGATTGCAGCACGTTGACGACCTGAGCGATGTTCGCCATGCGGACACGATCATTATGTTCATGGAAGATGTGGAAGTTGAGTCCGGCGACGATCGCGTCGCGGATTGAGTTTTGCTGATACAGAAAACCCGGATTCGTGCCCGGCTCTACGTTGTACCAAGTGCCCCATTCGTCGATAACAAGTCCTACCCGCTTATCCGGGTCGTAACGATCCATGATCGCGGAGTGGCGAGTAATGAGCTCATCCATCCGCAGCGTCTTCTTGAGCGTCACGAACCAATCCGCCTCCGTAAAGCCCGTCGCCGCGCCTTTGTCCGCCCAGACGCCCGGCACCGTGTAGTAATGAAGGGAGATGGAGTCCAGATGGCGATGCGCTTCGCGCATGAGCACGTCTGTCCATTCATAATTATCGTCGTTGGGACCGCACGCAATTCTGTGTATCTTGTTGTCCCCATAGTTGCGCACGTAAGTCTGATAACGCTTGTATACGTCCGCGTAATATTGCGGACGCATATTGCCGCCGCAGCCCCAATTCTCATTGCCGACGCCGAAGTAGGTCAGCTTCCACGG
This sequence comes from Paenibacillus sp. MY03, assembly GCF_002165585.1. Lineage (NCBI taxonomy): Bacteria > Bacillati > Bacillota > Bacilli > Caryophanales > Paenibacillaceae > Paenibacillus > Paenibacillus sp. MY03. The sequence continues at coordinate 350,990 of NZ_MXQD01000006.1, forward strand.
CTTCTCACGGCCGTTCTTCGCACGCAGCTCCGCCATTGGCGATACGCCTTCGAATGTCATGTACTCCACCCACTCGGACATCTCCTGCACCGTGCCGCTGCCTACGTTGCCGCAGATGATGGGCTCGCATTCCAGCAGCTCGCACAACAACATGAACTCATGCGTGCCGAAGTGGTTGTTCTCCACCACGCCGCCCCAATGCGTGTTGATCATCCGCTTGCGCTCCTCGCGAGGGCCGATGCCGTCCTTCCAGTGGTATTCGTCCGCGAAGCAGCCGCCAGGCCAGCGCAACGAAGGGATCTTAATGCCTTTGAGCGCTTCCAGCACGTCGTTCCGAATGCCGCTCGTATTTGGAATCGGAGAATCCTCGCCCACCCAAATGCCCTCATAGATACATCTGCCCAGATGCTCGGAGAAGTGGGCGTAGAGATTGCGGTCGATCTTGCCTAACGTTTGGTCGGCTTGAATCGTCAATACGTTTTGGTTCGTCATCGCTATGACCTCGCTATTCTAATGGGAGTAGGTTGCTCTAAATGAATTAACATTTATATAAATTCAATTATCGTATTTATTAATCCTACTCATAGAATACGCTTGCAGAGCTATTTTAGCAATCCTTTTTTACTTAACCAGCTTAGATAATGCTTGATTTGCGAATCCCAATGCCCCCAAGAATGATCGCCAGGTCCTTCGGAGTAGTCCAATTCATAGGCGGATTCCCGGCAAGCATCCCGGAAGCTCAAGTTTTCCTCATAAAGAAAATCCTCAGTTCCGCACCATTGGTATAGCGGCGGCAATGCCGCATCTGCCTTGGCTCCCCGCTTTAATAGCTCCAAAAGGTCATTGTCCGTTCCTTCCACGGGATCATCTCCGAAAATAAGGCCGAAGGAGCGGCGACGGTTCTCGTCATCCTTGGATTTTTGGATGAAGGCTGCTAAATCTACCGCCCCCGAGAAGCTGCCGGCTGCCGCGAATCGTTCCGGATGGCTCAGCGCCCACTTGAACGCTCCGTAACCTCCCATGGACAGGCCCGCGACGAAATTATCCTCGGGCTTATCCGAAAGCGGAAACATCGATCTCGCAAGGAACGGAAGCTCTTCCGTCAGGAACGTCCAGTAATCGCCCCCATGCACCATGTTCGCGTAATAGCTGCGATGGACGTTTGGCATGACGACGGCAATTCCATGCTCGTCCGCGTATCGTTCGACGGAAGTACGGCGCGTCCAGATCGTGTCGTCGTCAGAGAAGCCGTGGAGCAAAAACAGCGTTTTGTATTTCCGCGATTCCGGGTTCATTCCGTTAGCTCTGGAGGGCTGCGGCAGCAACACCGTCATGGACGTACTAAGTCCCAGCGATTCGGCAATAAAGTGACACTTCAACAAAGCCATTCGATTATCTTCTCCCTTGACTCATAGTATCTTTACGACTAATATGCTAGCAGAAATCCCGATGTTGCGAAACCTGGAATTGAAGCGCTCTCAGCGCTTATTCCTCCCGCTTGCTTTCATGAGATTTTTTTCATGCAATTCTCATAAAGCCAAAAAAAGCGCTCTGCAAGAACCTTTCCAGCTCTCATTTGGCAAAAAGGCCCTGTTTCAATTATGATATATTGATTTTATGAAAAACGACCTGGAGGGATACACTGACAACATGAGAAACGGAAACCTGCTCAAGCACATCGTCAAAATCGGAACCTGCGGCGCAATTATTTGGTCGGCCGTAACGTTCGGAGCCGGCACAGACTCGGCTCATGCAGCAACTCCTACATCGATAGCCTTAATCGACAGCAGCAAAGATTACATAGGCACGCCATACCTTTATGGCGCAGCCGCGGGCTCGACCTCCGCATTCGACTGCTCCTCGTTTACCCAATACATGTTAGGATCCATCGGAGTCTGGCTGCCCCGCACATCAACGGCTCAAGCCTACATGGGCGAAAAGGTTGGGAAAGGATTTCTGAGCATGGGCGATCTCGTGTTCTTCAGCACAAATGGAGGCAAATCCATCAGCCATGTCGGCATCTATGCAGGATCCGGCAAGTTCATCCATAGCTCCAGCAGCAAAGGCGTTACCGTAACCGACATGAACTCCAGCTACTGGAAAAACAAATACGTAACTGCACGCCGGGTTTTGTAAGCGGGATTTCAGAATATGCACTTTTGAAAAAGCTGTTCCCCTGATGAACGAATTCGTTCTTCGGGAGAACAGCTTTTGTGGTCCCATTCTTCATCGATCAGGTCAGGTCTTCACCTTAATCCACTCTTCGCTTCTTCCTTCGGCGTACAAGCTCCGCCAAGACTTTCCGATTACGCCTTGCAGACCCAACTCCCGGACTTGGCTGTGCAGCGATTCGCTTGTACCTCTTGCAAACACCATCCGCTTAAAGCAGGCATTATCCTCAAGCACGGCAAACAGCATACGCTTCCGCTTATATAGAGGAAACACACGCAAATCGATGCCGTTAAAATAAAGAATATCGAATACAAAAAACCGGAGCGGCATCATCGATTGCGCTTCGCGAATACGCAGATCGCCCTTTAAACGATAACGATGCTGGAGCACTTCGAAGTCCGTCTTTCCGGACTCCGGGTGCACATAGGCGAGCTGCCCGTCGAAGACGACGTCTGCCGGTTTGCGCAACGGGACGTTATGTAATTCCGGATATTGCCTCGTCACGTCATACCCGTGCCGGCTCAGCAGCTTGACTACGCCTCCGCTCATTGCCAACTGGAGACGTTGACCATGAATCAACGGCTCGAACAGAAATCGCTCGTCATCAAAAGGTCCGTCCCCTTCGGTGGAGAGCATAGGTTTCATAAACATAGGATGAGTCACCTCGTCTCCATTTTATCATGCATCTATCCATCGAATCCTCGGTAAATTTAGGCTCAATTGACGAATAATTCGTGTAGATGCAACGCATAATATCGGTAGAAAAGGAGGTTGACCAAAGATGTCCAACAACAGAAGCAGCAACAATCTTTTAGTACCCCAGGCTCGCGCCGCCCTGGAGCAGATGAAATATGAAATCGCAGGCGAATTGGGAATCCAGCTTCCGCAAGACGGCTATTACGGCAACATGACCTCTCGGGACATGGGCTCCATTGGCGGTTACATTACACGTCGCCTGGTTCAGATGGCTCAGCAGCAGCTGGCAGGCCGCCAATAACCGAAAACGCATGGTCAGAGAGCGCAGCGGCGCTCTCTTTTTGCATTTCGCTTCCATTCGGTTGAGAAAATCGGTAAAATGGGATAGAGTTGTCCTTTGTACATAAATGATGAACGTATTTCATGAAAAGAAAGGAATATCCCAATATGATCATTCAACCAAAAACTCGCGGCTTCATATGCACAACGGCTCATCCGGAGGGCTGCGCCAAGCAAGTTCAGCGGCAAATCGATTACGTGAAAGGCCAGCCTGCTCTGACGGGCCCACGCAATGTGCTCGTAATCGGCGCTTCCACGGGTTATGGTCTTGCATCCCGCATCGTCTCCGCCTTCGGCGCAGGCGCGAATACGGTCGGCGTTTACTTCGACAAAGCCGCCGAAGGAGCGCGTACCGCCTCCGCGGGCTGGTATAACTCCGCCGCGTTTGAGCAAGCTGCCGCCGCTGCCGGCACGAAGTCCTACAGCATCGTCGGCGACGCATTTTCCGACGAGATTAAAGCCAAAACGATCGACCTGATTCGTACGGAGCTTGGCAAGATCGACCTGATCGTGTACAGCGTCGCCTCCCCGCGGCGCACGCATCCCAAGACAGGCGAAACCTTCTCTTCGGTTATCAAGCCGCTTGGCGAAACTTACAGCAACAAAACCGTCAACTTCCATAATGGCGACGTTTCGATCGCAACGATCGAGCCCGCAACGGATGACGAGCTGCGTCAGACTATTGCAGTCATGGGTGGCGAGGACTGGCAAATGTGGATCGACGAACTCAGTGCCGCCGGCGTTCTAGAGAACGATGTCACGACGGTTGCTTATTCCTATATCGGACCCGAGATTACGCATGCCGTCTACCGCGAAGGAACGATCGGCGCGGCAAAAAATGATCTCGAGACTACGGCTCAGCGGTTGAACAGCCAGCTGTCGGCAACTGGCGGACGGGCGTTCGTATCCGTGAACAAGGCGCTCGTAACGCAATCTAGCTCCGCGATTCCGGTCGTGCCGCTGTATATCTCCGCTCTGTACAAAGTCATGAAAGAGAAAGGCCTGCATGAGGGCTGCATCGAGCAGATGTATCGTCTGTTCTCCGAGCGGCTGTACGCCTCTAACGGAGTTGCAGTAGACGAAAAAGGCCTCATCCGCGTCGATGACTGGGAGATGAAGCCGGAGATTCAAGCGGAGGTCGCTCAGCTATGGGCTGATCTGACTACCGAGAATGTCTACGAGCTGTCCGATTTGGAAGGATACCGCCGCGAGTTCTTCCAATTGTTCGGCTTCGAGACGGACGGCATTGATTACGAAGCGGATGTCAATCAGGACGTAAACATCCCGAATTTGCGTTAAGTTTTACTATATTACAACAAAACGCTGAGCGTCGGCCGCGGCCGTGCTCAGCGTTTTTGACCACATAAAAATTTTTAAGTTTCCGAGCTTATCGGACATTTGAAATCTAATCTTTGAAGCGGAGGGCAATATGCCGAATATTAAAATTTTCGCCGGATCATCCAACCCCAGGCTAGCAGAAGCCGTGTGCAAGCAGCTTGAGCTGCCGCTCGGCCGTTCCAACATCTCCCGCGCGCAAAGCGGCGAAATTCATGTTTCTTACGAAGAGTCGATTCGCAACTTCGATATCTTTATCGTGCAGTCGCTCTCTCATCCCGTCAACGAGAATCTCGTCGAGCTGCTTGTTATGATCGATGCGGCCAAACGAGCTTCGGCCAAGTCCGTTAACATCGTCATGCCGTATTACGGCTATGCGCGTCAAGAGAGGAAAGCTGCGCCTCGCGAACCGATCTCGGCCAAGATGGTTGCCGACGTTCTGACGACGGCCGGCGCATCCCGGATCATTACTGTCGATCTTCATGCGGATGCTATCCAGGGTTTCTTCAAGATCACGCTCGATCACTTGACCGCGCTCGATTTGATTATCGAATATTTGCGTTCCAAATCCATTCAGAACCCTGTCGTCGTATCGCCCGACGCCGGACGCGCCACGACAGCGGAAAAGCTGGCAGGATTGCTGGACTGCCCGTTCGCGATCATGATCAAAAACCGTCCGGCTCACAACGAGTCCGAAATTACGCATATTATCGGCGAAGTCGAAGGAATGACGCCAATCATCATCGAGGATCTGATCGATACGGGCAGCACCATTATTAACGTCGTCGAGGCGCTTAAGAAACGCGGAGCCGAAGACGCCTTTATTTGCGCGACGCATGGACTATTCTCGGGTGACGCGGTACAAAAGCTAAACCATCCCAACATTCAGGAGGTCGTCATCACAGACACCATCAGTCTCGACCAGGAACATTCCGACAAATTCGTCCTGCTGCCGATGGCTCCGCTGCTCGGAACCGCCATTCGCATCATTACGGAGGGCGGCTCCATCGCGACACTGTTCAAGTCGGAGTAACAATAATCTCCCGGCCTGAGACTAGACGGTCAGGCTTTCCTTCTTTAGATCCAGCCAGTCCATCTCTTCCTTGGTCAAGACGATTCGCGAACCTTCGTCGCAGGACGTCAGCTCCTGCGTCGTCTGCGCGCCGATCAGGGCGCAGGTCGGGAACGGCTGATTTAATACATAAGCCAGGGCAATCTGAATGGCGGTTGCCCCCTTCTGTTCCCCAAGCTTCCTTGCCCGCTCCAATCTCTCCCAGTTGTCGTCGTTATAAAACACCCGCACCAAATCTGCATTGTCACGAATCTCCGGCGTGAACCTTCCCGTAAAGAATCCCCTTGCCTGCGAAGACCACGACAAAAGCGGAAGACCTTCGCGCTCATGCCAAGCGCAGGTTTCTTCGTCTGCCGATACGCAGCCCTTCCAGAACGGCTCATTCGCTTTTGCGAGACTGAGGTTCGGACTGCTAAACGTAAAACCTCTTAATCCACTTTTAGCGGCATATTCATTCGCCTCCTGGATTCGTTGCCAAGTCCAGTTGGATACGCCGATCGCGCCTACTTTGCCTGCCTCGATATGTTCGTTAAGCGCGTCCACGATAACCTGAACCGGTATCTCGGGATCGTCGCGATGCAAGCCGTAGAGATCGATATACCCCGTACGCAGCCTATCCAGACTCACGGAGAGATCATAAGCGATGTCCTTGCGGGTAACGCGCGGTCCGTTCTGATCGTGATGGGCTCCCTTGGTCAAAATGACGATTTTGTCCCGGTTTCCTCTCTCCTCCATATAACGGCCAATTACTTCTTCGCTCTGGCCTCCGCAATAAATATGGGCGGAATCCAGCGAGTTGCCTCCGATGGCAAGGAAAGCGTCCAGATTCGTTGCCGCCTTCTCGTAGGAATCGTGATAGAAATAGTCCGTGCCCTTCATCAATTGAGACACCGGTTTGTCGCAGCCTTTAATTTGAATATATTCCATGGTTGTTGTCCTCCTGATTAGTTAATGGTTACTCTTGCTCTCTCGCGTGCGGATTGCAAGCAAGCATCAATGACCTTCATATTGCGGACTGCGTCAAAAGCATCATACCGAAGCGGTTCTTCTCCTTTGACGGCGCGATACAACGCGTCGGCCTGGGCCGTATAGGCGTTGACATGCTCGACCTCCACCAATCGGCGTTCTCCTCCAGCGTTTACATAGAAGTCGCCGCTGCCTGGCTGCGGCGTAACGTATGCGGAAGGAACTTCAATAATGCCGTCAGTCCCAAGGATCTCAAGCGGGTTGCGGAACGCCGCCCACATGCCGCAGTCGAACGTCAGGGAAACTCCGCCTTCGAATTCCAGCAGACCGGATGCCATCATATCCACATCATCATGCTCCTGCGAGAAGATCGCCTGAACCGTCGCCGCTTCGGGCTCCTTGCCAAGCAACAGCCGTGCCGCGTTGATCGGGTAACAGCCAACGTCGTAGATAGAGCCCCCGCCCCAATCCTTGCGATAACGGACATTGGCGGAATCTTTGGCGTTGTTGAACGTAAACGCGCTGCGAATGCCCCTCAACTCGCCAATCTCTCCGGACGCGATGATTTCCCGGAGCTTGTCGTAACGCGGATTCCAACGATACATAAACGCTTCGGACAGTTGAACGCCGGCTTTGGCGCAAGCCTCTGCCATTTCCTCTGCTTCTTTAGCGGTTAATGCCAGAGGTTTCTCGCAAAGGATATGCTTGCCTGCCTCTGCGGCGCGAATCGTCCACTCTCTGTGCAGATGGTTCGGCAGCGGAATATAAACGACATCGATGGAAGGATCCGCGAGGAGCTCCTCGTAGCTGGAGTAGGCTTGGCCGATTCCATGCTCTTCTGCCGTGCGTGAAGCCTTATCGGCATCCCGGCTGGCAATAGCCGTCACTTCGTTCCATTTGGAGGCTTGCACGCCAGGAATCACTGCGCGTTTGGCAATCCCGGCACAGCCGAGCACGCCCCATTTTAATTTGGTCGCCGTCATATTTGATTGCTCCTTTGTATGTGTGATAATACTATATTGTGATTATATGACTACTCGATTAAAATGAAAATGACAATATATTAAAGTTGTTTAGCACAATTTTGTCTTGAATTAAGCATTCAAAAAGTAAGGAGGTCGGCCTATAAATGCAGCGTCAAAGCCACTTGCTAACGCTTCCCCATAGCCCTTACTTCTGTATGCCCGAATCCGTCGGACATTATGAGGATTATATGGAACATACCGTTCATCGCAAGGCCGGAGCGCAAAATAACTTCAATATCCATTTTGTCGTGTCGGGCAAAGGTTATGTAGAAATAGACGGGGAGCGACATGCGCTAGTCGCAGGCGACGCCGTCTTGTATTTCCCCCTTCAGGAGCAGACCTATTATACCAGTCAAGACGATCTCTGGAGCTGCCGTTGGGTCCACTTCTACGGCGATGGCCTGCTTGGCGATTTCCTCGTCAATCAGGAGCTGCATCTCAGCCAGCTCTGGTCGCTCCGGGGAACCGAGCAGTGGATTGCCTCGCACGAAGAGCTGCTTGCCGAAGCGGAGCAGCACCGGATGTTGCGCCCTCATCGGCTATCGACGCTTACTTATGCGCTAATCGCGTTATTTGCCGAACAAGCCGTGCCGAGAACAACGATCAAGCCCGTCTCTTCCGGCAACCGCATTCTGGAGATTCTGCCGTTGATGCAAAAGGAAGCCGTCCAGCCCTTCGAGCTGGAGCGCTGGTCCTCGCTCGTTGGCGTTACTCCCCATTACTTCTGCAAGCTGTTCCGAGCAGTCATGGAGATGACGCCGATGGACTTCATAACGCGCTGCCGACTGCAAACGGCCAAGCAATGGCTGCTGGAACGCCAATCGGCCTCCATCGGCCAAATCGCGACGGAGGCCGGTTATCCCAGCGCCAGTTATTTCAACAAACGATTTATGGAGCATGAGGGCATGACGCCCACCTCTTATCGCCAGCTCTATAACAATGCGAATAAATAATGGGGCGAGACGGCTAATTGTTCTTGTCTGGCCCCATTATAACTTTGTCGTACACGTTAGATCGGCGACGCCGACTTAAATCTAGGATAGGTCAGCCGCCGTCAGATCCTTAGATCCGGCCTAATCCAACATACGTCAAGCCGGCTTCGCGGACTTTGGTCGGATTCAGCACATTACGTCCATCCATGACGATCGTTCCGCTCATTTTTTGCCGAAGCTGATTCCAATCGGCATCCACGAATTCCTTCCAGCCGGTCGCCACGATGATGGCGTGGGCACCCGTCGCTGCATCGGCAGCGGACTTCGCCCAAACAACGCCCGGCAGAGCAGGCGAAACCAGCGGGTCGTATGCCGTAACGGCGCAGCCTCTCGCAGCCAATCGCTTCATAAGCTCAATCGCTTGCGAATACCGCAAATCGTCGGTATTCTCCTTAAAGGTAGCTCCAAGCACGGCAACTTTGACCTCCGAGTCCAGACGGCCAAGCGACTTCTCCAGCTTGCCGATATAATAGTCCGGCTGAGAAGCATTGACGGCGGCGACTTCCCGCAGCAGCTCCAGGCCAATCTTGCGGGAAGACGCCGCTCCAATCAGCGCGCTGACGTCCTTGGGCAGGCACGAGCCCCCGTACCCGATGCCGGCTTGCAGAAATTTGCCTCCGATCCGCGTATCCTTGCCTATGCCCTCGGCCACCTGCATAATATCTGCGCCGAATACGTCGCAGACGCGCGCCAACTCGTTTACAAAAGAAAGCTTTGTCGCCAGGAACGCATTGGAACCGTATTTGATCAGCTCGGCCTCCGTCTGTCCCGTCCACACCGTCTCCGCTTCGATCCCGTTATAGATGGCCCGCACTTTCTCGGCCGCATCGACGCTCCTGCTGCCGATAACGATACGATCGGGATTGAGCGTATCGTGGATCGCCGTGCCTTCGCGCAGAAATTCCGGATTGGACACGATATCGAAGAGCGTGCCGGGCACGCCAAGTCCCAGGAGGAACTCCTCCGCCCATACGCCTGTACCCGGAGGCACCGTACTTTTCATAATAATGACTTTATGGGTATGAAGCACGGTGCTTACCGCCAGAAGCACGCTTCTTACGTACACGAGATCTGCACTCCCGTCCGCGGCCGAAGGCGTCCCTACTGCAATCATAATCAGCTCATGTTCGTCCATGCTAGCCGCCACGTCGGAGCTGAACGTCAGCCTGCCCTCTTTCCTGTTGCGAACGACCAGTTCGGATAATCCAGGCTCAAAAATCGGGATAACGCCCTGCTCCAAGGCATTAATCTTGGTTTCGTCGCGGTCGACGCACTTGACCTTGTGTCCAAGATCAGATAACACGGCAGCTGTAGTCAAGCCGACATAGCCCGCTCCAATGATACAAATCCTCATGAATACGCATCCTCTCCAGACACCATAGGTACAATATCATGTGCAGAGAGAAAAGGAATGGAAACGGCGTATCACTATCCGCATTTACAATAATTTAACCTAGGACCGGGCTTTCGGCTTCCGTTCGCCTATTCTGAAAGCATCATGACGTGACCGATTCGTTATTTGCCTTCGGCCTAACGGAGGGCTAAAATATAAGAACACACTGACCGAGGTTGTTCAAAAATCAAACAGGAGGAGATGCATATGCGCAAGAGGATCCAATCCGTAAAAGCTATGATAACCGCAGGTTTGATGGCAACAGCCTTGCTGTCAGGCTGCGGCAACTCAGCGCAGTCGGTAAAGCCTTCCGAGTCGCCTCCGGCAACCATTCAGCCGACTCCGGAGAGCTCGCCGTCCGAAAACCCGAGTGCTTCCGCCGAAGGTCCTGCGTCGACTTTAAATCCGAATACGCCGCCTCAGACGGGCGATAAAGCCATTCTGGAACAGATTGCAGCTATGACGCTTGAGCAGAAGGCAGGGCAGTTGGCTATCATCGGTCTGGAAGGCAAATCGATGGACAAGTCGACGGAATCTTTTATCCAGAACTACCATGTCGGAGGGTTCATTCTATTTAAAGACAATATAACAAGCGCGAATCAGACGTTGAAGCTGCTTAATCAGTTAAAGGCTGCCAACGAGGCTGTGCCAGACTCTGTGCCGTTGTGGCTAAGCGTCGATCAAGAGGGCGGCAAGGTCAACAGGCTGCCATCCGAGTTCGACAAGACTCCGACCGCGCGCCAGATCGCAAGCAAACAGAATCCGAAATATACGGAAGCGATCGGTTCCTCGCTTGGACTAAAGATCGGTTCGCTCGGTTTTAATATGGACTTTGCGCCCGTGCTTGATATCAATAGCAATCCCGACAATCCCGTCATCGGAGACCGTTCGTTCGGCAGCGATGCCGAATCCGTCAGTCTCCATGGTTTGGCCATGATGGAGGGCATCACTTCGCAAGGCGTCGCAGCAGTCGCAAAGCACTTCCCCGGACACGGAGACACTTCCGTTGATTCCCATAAGGGGCTGCCCGTCGTGAACAAAAGCTTGAATGAGCTCAAAAACTTCGAGCTGCTTCCTTTCGAAGCGGCTATTAAAAAAGATGTGGATGCGATTATGGTCGGCCATCTGCTGATGAAGAAGCTGGATGCGGAGAATCCCGCGTCGATCTCCCCTGCCGTCATCACCGGCTTGCTGAGGGAGCAGCTTGGCTACGATGGCGTCATCATAACCGACGATATGACGATGAAAGGTTTAACCGGCGGCATTAGCGTGGGTAAAGCTGCGGTAGAGGCGATATTGGCGGGAGGGGACATCTTGCTCGTCTGTCATGAATACAAGCTGCAGCAGGAAGCGTTGGACGCCGTCATTAAGTCCGTAAAGGACGGCGTCATCTCGCAGGAGCGATTGGACGAAAGCGTCTATCGCGTATTAAGCCTGAAAGCGAAATACGAACTGTCGGACGCCGCCATGCCCGCTGTTGACACGTCAGCGATCAATGCCGCTGTGGAGGACTCGCTTAAAGCATTCCAAGCGCAATAGATCATTCCTCAGCCGCCGATCGCTTTTTCGAAGCGGGTAATATCGATGTTTTTGCCAATGACGACCAGCAAATCTCCTTCATAGATATAATCGTCCGCATGCGGCGCTACGACCATCTCATTGTCCTTCCTGCGGATCGCCATAATGTTGCATCCGTACTTTGCTCTTACGTTTAATGTTTTGATCGTTCGCCCGCAGAAGTTATCCGGCGCGATTATTTCGACAAGACTATGCTCAGGCGACAACTCCAGATATTCCACCGTGTTTTTTGAGGTTACCTGATGGGCTACCCGAATCCCTGTGTCCCGTTCGGGATGCACGATCTGATCGGCTCCAAGCCCTTCGAGAACCCGTTGGTGGTAGTCGTTGTTCGCCTTGGCCGTTACATACGGGACGCCCATGTCCTTGAGGATCAACGTCGACAGAATGCTGGCTTGCAAGTCTTCCCCGATCGCCACGATGGCATGGTCCATATTATGGACGCCAAGCTGTCTCATGACCGCCTCGTCCGTCGAATCCGCTTGATACACATGCGCAAGAACAGGAGCGAATTCTTGCACGCGGCGTTCATCCCGATCAATTCCCATCACCTCGTGGCCCAGTGAAACCAACGTCCTGGTGACGCTGCCTCCGAACCTCCCCAGACCGATGACGACAAATTGTTTTTTCATAGTAACGCAGCCTCTTTTCTCTCATTCCTGTAACCCCTACACTCCTAAGCACATCAAAAAACCACAGAGGTTAATTCGCTCTGCGGTCGTGAATCATACGAACACGGCTCGGCGTTTTGATGTGTTTGGTTCATTGCTAATGCTACTCCTTTCGAAACCAAATGTAAAAGCCGAAACGAGCATACCATTATTAGGATTGACCGAAATAATGCCGTTAGAACGTTTACAATGCGTCCAAGATCAGCCAATCGTGAATTATGAAGTCCTGGGGCCGATTTACGCGTTTTCCGGCCTGGGCAAACTACTTTTCGAATTTGCCTACGGACTTGATTGTCACTTTCGTATTGCAGCGAATGTCCATGTTCGGATACACGGCTTTCCAGTCTATTTTTTTCCATTCTTTATAACTTAACGAATTCCGTACATGTTTCCCGATTCCGATACTATCTACGCCTAATTTCTGAAGCTCCTTAACCATGCTTTCAGTCTCATTGTTGATGTGAGCGGCTATAGCCTTCTCCAACCGCTCCTTATCCGATTCCATGTTTAATTGCAAATCGCCTAGATATTCCAGAAGAACTCCATGAATCTTAATACTAATATCGGCACGATACAAACGCTCCCCAGGCAACGTTTTGATTTTCACCTTGCTGTTTCCGGCAAGAGAACTAAACATCGCTTTTTCTCCTTTTCTTTCTTGATCAGCCAAGTCGATATTAATCTCTCCGTATTTGAAGGAACCCTTTAAAAACGCGAATATTAAGGATTGATCGCTATCGATGCGCGAAATATAACGGTCTCCATCGAACAAGGCGATGCCGCTAGCTTCGATATGCGTCCCGTGTTGTTTAATGATTGGCGCAACCGGATCTATACCGTCATCCATATAATCGCGCATAAAGCTATAAAGAGTCGATTCGGGAACCCTGTTGTTCATGACTTCCTTTTCCAGTAAATGATCGATGTATGGACCCGTATTCATATGGGAGGGATACTCCTTTTTCAACATTTCATTTGCCGTTCCTTCGACAACTACGATTTTCAGACGCTGCGAAACAGCAGGATCCCGCATGAATCCGTCCAAATATGGCATAATTCCTCTGGATGCAAGCTGCAAGTTGAATAAAGCCGTGCGCATCTGTCCGCTTGCGAGCGATAATTCCGTCTGCTTGGCTAGACGGAATCTGCCTTCTTTCCCCGTACTGGCCACGGTTTGTAGAATCAACGGATGCTGCCTGCCGCTCTCGGCGCTGACAACGGGCAGCCAGACCGTAACGCTGAGCTGGTCTTTTTTTACTTTGTTGCCAGGCACGGATCCTTCCGCTGATTTGCCTTTGGACAGCCAATCGTACCCTACTGAATAGATAAATCCTTGTTTCTCCAGAATGCGCTGATCCCCGCATCCTGCCAGCACTCCTAATAAGATGACGATCATTACCACTCGAACGAGTCGATTATGCATGCCCCTGCTCCTTTCTTCGCTGAATCAACAAGATGAGAATCAAGAAAACCGGCAAACCGATCGCAATGATAACTTGGCCGTAACCGAGCCACTTCAGCCAAATCTCTACCTTGCTTAACGTATCGGGAAGCCAGGACACCCCATAGATGACGATGAGCAACGCGGCTGCGAGCAGCTTAGATTCCGCTTTGGGAAACATCCGGTTCAGCGCTTCGGTACTCGCCCAGATATACAAAACGATCGTGATTAACACCGTAAAGAAGAAAAAACCAAAAAACAACGTTTCTATGCGCTCCACGAAGGGCAGACGAATATACGATAACATATCCAGCATCGGGAAGCGGAAAGCGGTAAGCTGCCCAAGACTGTAGAAGCCGAATGCCACGAAAGCATACAAGGTATACAAGACGCCGGTCAACAAATTACCCGCATGCACCGCCTTAATAAATCCCTTCTTTGCTTTGACGTAAGGGAAAAGGAGAAGCGTTAACTCGTAGCCCAGGAACGCCGAATAACCGTTTAAACCGCTTCTTATCGTTTCCGTGCCTCCTTTTAGCAAGAACGGCGTCAGTCGTGCAAATTCGAAGTTCGGGCCAAAAAAGAGAAGCAGCAAGCCCATCCAAATTGTTAACACGAAAAACGCCATCGTTGCTTTGGAAATGTTGTAAATCCCTTTAATGAGCAACAAAAAAGTGACAATATCTATAAGGAGCTTAAAAAGCATAGGATGCGTAGTGGGAAACGCCATCGTTTGAAAAATATAAACATAATGTTTCGCTACCATACACCCTAATAACGACCAAACCGCAATTAAAACGAGATAAAGGGGATATGCCCCTACTTTTGTCAATGACCTCTCCAATATTTCAAAAACAGATCTTCCTTGGCTCAGTCTGTAAACTACTGCAATCAAGCCAATATTTAGCGCTGCGATCAGCGTAAACACCGGCACCATCAACCAGCCGTTGTAGCCGAAGACCTCTGCCATAATCCGTGGAAGGCTAAACATGACCACTCCCGTCTGAATCATATACACCATAATCGCGATATGGACAGGATACAACTTTTCTTTCATATGCGGTTCCTCGCTTATTGTTTGATCCTCGTCTTCCGCTTGTTGGGAGTGCGGGACTGTGAAGGCCGTTCTTGTATCCAACTAAAGGGAGCGCGTATGAAGATATCAAGCCAATCCTTAAAGTTGATTGGCGCTACCGGTGTCAAATACGACGATTTTAAGCTAGTCAAGCCGCTCAGGTGGATGAAGATGATGGCAATCGCCATCACGATCCCGAAATTTCCAAGGAGTCCTGCCATTAATAGCAGCCCGAACCGGATTAGCCGGATCGATGCGCTCATCACATAACTTGGAATAACGAAGGAAGCGATCGCAGAGGAGGCTACCGCAATGATTAAAATATTGCTTGTCAGTCCAGCCTGCACTGCCGCTTGCCCGATCACGATACCGCCTACGATGCCGATGGTTTGGCCGATTTTTGTCGGAAGTCTGGCCCCAGCCTCACGAAGCAGTTCTATGGTGATCTCCATAAGCATCGCTTCGTACAAGGGAGGAAAAGGGACGCGGCTCCTGGATTGCGTTATTGTAATGAGCAAGTCCTCGGGAATCATCTCGTAATGGAAGGTCGTAACGGAAACGTACAGCGCTGTAAAAGAGATCGTGATGACAAAGGCGATGAACCGAAGCATTCTGGTCATCGTGCCAATCGCCCAACGTTGATAATAGTCATCCGATGAGGCAAAAAACTCAAAAAAAGACGATGGCGCGGAGAATGCGGACGGACTTCCGTCCATAACGACGACAATCTTTCCGCCTGCCAGTTTGGATGCTATGGCATCCGTTCTTTCCGTTGTCTGAAACAACGGAAATACGGAGTTCGGATGATCATCGATCAGTTGAACCAGCATGTTGCCGTCATGTACGACATCAATCTCGACGAGCTCAATTCGTTTCTTCATTTCCTGCACGTTCTCTGCATTGGCCAGACCGTCTATATATAACAGATAAACATCCGTCTTCGATACCTCGCCCACCTGCAGCTTGAGCGCCTTCAGGCGAGTTGATCTTATCCTGCGACGAATAAGCGACAAATTAATAAGAACGGACTCGACAAAGCCGTCATGAGGTCCATTAATCGAGGTTTCCGTCTCCGATTGCGAGATGCTTCTTGTCTCCGGCAAAGAGACGCTTACGAGATAAGCACTGCCTTTGTGGAACAAACAGACATTACCGTCCAATATCCCTTTCGACGCTGATCTGCAATCCAAAGCGGGCTTGTATTGAGAACGGCTCAACACCTCTTCCATCTCGTCCGGCGCAATGGAGCGGAAAGGTTCGGATATTTCTCTGGCGAACTCTTCGTTGCCTGCCAAATGGCTGAAATACAGCATATCCAATTGAGACTCCGGCCAACTCCAATGAATGAGGTCAGCGCAATCCGCGAATAACTCTTGCATGATCGGAAGCGTTGGATGCCGCTCGAGCAAGGCTTGCTGCTCAATCGAATCGACATCACGAAAAGCATTTTTGTTGTCTTTGCCGGGCCTTAACCATTTGGCGAGCAATGACATAGGATTCCTGCCTCCTTACATGGGTTGTTGCTATAATATTCGCAAAATTTTACAGTCCCATTCAGGAGCGGCCTTCCATGCTTGCTTGAATCACTATCCCCACTACTCAGAAGATTAGTTCCAGAGCTAACGAACGGCGATCCACCTTTGATGAATATCCCCTCCATTCAGGACATGTTCATACGCAATCTTGCCTGTTTAGCGGAGAGGGGGATATCGTTCGGAGGGGTACGTTTGGATGGCTGAAGCTGCTCGGCGGTCTATACTTGATCATCCTTTTAAGGATCACGATCCTCCATAGAGAAACTCGTTACCGTTGCCGGGGCTGTGCATGGCATGGGCCGAAAATCGGCCTCTCTGCACATTTGTGCATTTCTCCCCAATTTCT